>DATJUU010000026.1:0-20954 GCA_035502155.1 Opitutaceae bacterium | reverse complement strand
GCCAATGCCGGCCCAGGCGAGCGCGGGGGCGTCGACGTCGTCGTCGCCCATGTAGCACACGTCGGCGGCGGCCAGACGCAGCCGCCGGGCCAGCGCCTGCAACGCGGCGAGCTTGTCGTTGCGCCCCTGGACGACGTGGGGAATGCGCAGCTCCCGGGCGCGGCGCGTGGTGGCCGCCGAGGCCCGGCCGGAGATCCACGCCAGAACGACGCCGGCGTCGTGGCAGCGCACCAGCCCGCGGCCGTCGATGATCGAGAACTTCTTCGTCTCCGTGCCGTCGGCGGCGAGCGTCACCGTGCCGTCGGTGAGGATGCCGTCGACGTCCATCGCGAACAGCCGGACGCGGGCCCAGCGGGTCTTTGGGATTGGCGATCGGGGATGGCGGATCGCGGATGGCGCGGCACGGGAACGGGGGCGCTTGGGCTTCACGTGGCGTCGAGCAAACAGCCAATAATCCGCAATCGCCAACCAGAAATCCGCGATGAACTCACCCGAGCCAGTTGGCGATGGCGTTGATCACCTTGTCCTTGGTCGGCCGGTAGACGGCCTCGAGCTCGGGGGCGAAGGGCACGGGCAGGTCGAGCGCGCCGAGGCGCAGGGGCGGCGCCTCGAGCGAGAAGAAGTACTCCTCGGTCAGCCGCGCCACCAGCTCGGCGCCGAACCCGTGGGTGCGCCGCCCCTCGTGCAGCACGACCAGCCGGTGGGTACGCGCGAGCGACTCGCGGATGGGGCCGAGGTCGAGGGGCGAGAGGCAGCGCAGGTCCCAGAGCTCGAAGTTGTGCTCGTACTCGGCCGCGAAGTAGTCGCAGACCTCGCCGGCGAGCAGCACCATCTCGCCGTAGGTCACGAACGTGGCGTAGTCGCCCGGCCGGACGCACCGGGGGTGCCAGACGTCGCGGTAATGCGGGTCCCAGGTTACCGGGTGCTTGCCGCGGCGGTAGAGGCCCTTGTGCTCGAAGAGGAGCACGGGGTTGTCGTCCTCGTAGGCCGCGAGCAGGGCGTTGAAGGCCTCCTGCGGGTTGCTCGGGTAGAGCGCCTTCAGGCCGGGGATGCTGAGGTAGAACGATTCCAGCTCCTGCGAGTGGAACGACCCGAAGGTGAGCCCGCCGCCGCAGGGCAGGCGCAGGACCAGCGGCACCTTCGCGCCGGAGCGGAAATGCATCGTGCCGGCGTTGAGCACGATCTGGGTCGTTGCCTCGGTCGAGAAGTCGGCGAACTGGAACTCCTCGATCGGCCGGTGGCCGTTGAGCGCCAGGCCGATGGCGTAGCCGGTGCTCCCGCTCTCGGCCAGCGGGAGGTTCATGACCCGCGGCCGCCCAAATTCCTTGAGCAGGTCCTCCGTGACCTTGAACGCCCCGCCGTAGGTGGCGATGTCCTGGCCGAGCACCAGGGACTCAGGCCGCTCGGCGAGGATCTTGCGCAGGGCATGGTTGAGCGCCTGCGCCATCGTGAGGGACTCGGTTTTGGGTTTTGAGTTCTGGGTTGGGGGTTCGGAGTCGATCGACGGAATCCACGGGATCGGCGCCGTCGGCGGGGCGAAGAGGTCGGCCTCCATGCCCGCCGGGTCGGGGCGCGGCACCGCCAGCGCCACCTGGATGCAGGCCTCGACCCACGCGGCGATTTCCGCGTCGAGGGCGTCGAGCTTCTTCGCGTGGCCGTCGGCGGCGAGCCGGGCGCGCAGCTTGGGCAGCGGATCGGCCGCGGCCATGGCGTCGGCCTCGCCGGGCCGCAGGTAGTCGCAGGTGTCGTAGGCCGCGTGGCCGCGCAGGCGCAGGGTGTGGCACTCGAGCAGCAGCGGCCGCTGGGTGCGGCGGACGTCGGCGATCGCCTGCGCGAAGACGCGCAGCGTCGCGGCGACGTCGGCGGTGCAGTCGAGCTGGCGGCCCTCGATGCCGTAGCCGGCGGCGCGGCGCCAGAGCTCGACGTTGCCGGCGTACTGCTCGCTCACCGGGGTCGAGTAGGCGTAGCGGTTGTTCTCGATCACGAACAGGACCGGCAGGCCGAGGAGGGTGGCGAGGTTGAGCGATTCGTGGACGTCGCCCGTGCTGCTCGAGCCGTCACCCATGAAGGCGAAGCCCATCGCCGGGCGGCCGAGGCGGCGCTGCGAATCGGTCGCGCCGACGACGTTCGAGACCATGATGCCGAGGTGGCTGATCATCGGCAGCGACCGGTGCGCCGGGTCGCCGTGGTGCACGTTGCCCTCGCGGGCCTTGGTCGGGCTGGCGGCGTTGGCGAAATATTGGTTGAGGTGGTCGACGAGGTGGCCGCTCCAGATCAGGTGCGCGCCGAGGCCGCGGTGGGTGATGGAGATGACGTCGACGGCCTTGTCGGCGAGGAGCGCGAGCGGCACGCACAGGCCCTCGTTGCCCTGGCCGCCGGTGACGGTGCCGCGGATCAGGCCCTGCCGGAAGAGGTCGAGGATGCGGTTGTCGGCCGTGCGGGCCGCGCCCATCCAGGCGTAGGTGCGGAGGAGGGCGCCGGGGAGGTCGGACTCAAGATCGGCGGGCCGCAGGTCGCGCCCGTTGAGGATGGCGGGAGGAACCGGATACTCCATGCGTGGCCCCGACGGTGGCGGGGGGTGGGGCGGCGTGCAAGCCCGTTAGGCGGGAGGACCGGCCGGAGTCATCGTCAGGCCCTGCCTAACGCTCAAGACGACCCACGGCCGTTGGGTCCGGCGCTTGATTGGGCAAATTCATCTCAAGGGAAATAGTGCAACTCGGATATAGCGGCCGATCAGCTTGGGCCCGGAGTCTGCACGCCCAACAGTGCCCAGCCGAAAGAGCGCCTTCTGTACGAGACCAAATCCACGCTCGGTGTGTACCATCTCGCGTCCACGAAATCGGAAGCACAGCTCGACCTGGTGGCCGAGGCGCAGCTTTTCCTCCGCAACGCGCATCTGCTTGTCGAAATCGCACTCAGAACTCAGTTCGATTCGCATCAGTGTCTCTCTTGTCGCCTTTCGTGGAAGGGACCATGGGCGCAACAAGATGGCGCCCCTACCGACATGCCGAAGGCCTTTGCGATCCTTCGCGTCCTTGGTGTAAACGAAACCGGCGCTCAGAGCTCGAGCGCCTCGCCGGGCTTGAGGACCCGGACGGTGTGGTCATGGACCGCGGCGGCCTCGACGAACTTCTGCGGGTCGACCGCGATCGGCGGCCAGGTGTTGAAATGCATCGGCACCGCCAGCTTCGGCTTGAGGAACTCCAGCGCGGCGGCGGCGTCCTCCGGGCCCATGGTGAAGTTGTCGCCGATCGGCACCATCGCGAGGTCGATGGGGTGCTTGCCGATGAGCTGCATGTCCAGGAACAGGGCCGTGTCGCCCGCGTGGTAGATGACCTTGCCGTCGGCGAAGAGGAGGATGCCGCAGGGATTGCCGAGGTAGATCGGGTTCAGCCCGGCGTTCACGCTCGAGGAGTGATGGGCGAGGGTGAGCTTCACGCGGCCGAAGGGAAACTGGTGCGCGCCGCCCGGGTTCATCCCGAGGGTGTTCGCCCCCTGGGCGCCGAAATACTCGGCGATCTCGTAGTTGGCGACGATCTGCGCGTGGCAGCGCTTGGCGATCGCGAGCGCGTCGCCGGTGTGGTCCTCATGGCCGTGGGAACAGAGGACGTAGTCGACCTGGATGTCGTCGGCCTTCGCGGCCGCCAGCGGGTTGCCGGTGAGGTAGGGGTCGATGATCAGCCGCGCCTTGGTGGTCGTGACGAGGAAGCAGGAGTGGCCGAGGTAGGTGATTTTCATTTTAGAAACGGGATTTGTGATTGGGGATTGGGGCAGGTCACCGAGGGCACAGAGGGGAGCGGGGAGCGCACAGAGGATTGGACTGCCTTACTTAAAAATACTCTCTGTGCGCTCTCGTCTGCCTCGGTGTGCTCCGTGACCAAGGAAGGTTCTTCATTCCGCCACCGGGCGCGAGATCCGGTCGATCCGCGCCAGGACGGCGGGCGTCAGGCGGTCGGCGACCTCCAGCGCGCCGAGGTTCTCGCGCAGCTGCGCCACCTTGGAGGCGCCGAGGATGACGGTGCTGACGTGCGGATTCTTCAGGCACCAGGCGAGGCCGAGGCGCGGCAGCGTGGTGTCGAGGTCCGCGGCGACCGTGGCGAGTTTCCGCACGGCGGCGAGGCGCCGCTGGATGTTGCCGCTGAGGACGGCCTGGCGCAGCCATTCCAGGCCGGGGAAGTGGAGCCGCGAACCCGCCGGCACGCCGCGGTTGTACTTGCCGGTGAGCAGGCCGGAGGCGAGCGGCGACCAGATGGTCGTGCCCAGGCCGAACCGGCGGTAGAGCGGGGCGTACTCGCGCTCCACGCGGGTCCGGTGGAAAAGGTTGTATTGCGGCTGCTCCATCACCGGCGGGTGCAGACCGAGGCGGGCGCAGGCGGCGTGGGCCGCCGTGATCTGCGCGGCGCTCCACTCGCTCGTGCCCCAGTAGAGCACCTTGCCCTGCACGATCAGGTCGTGCATGGCGCGGGCGGTCTCGGCGACCGGCACGGCCGGGTCGGGCCGGTGGCAGAAATAGAGGTCGAGAAAATCGACCCGCAGCCGGCGGAGGGCGGCGTGGCAGGCGTCGACGACGTGCTTGCGCGAGAGGCCGGTCTCGTTGGGCCGGTCGCCCTCGGCGCCGAAGAAGACCTTGCTCGACACGAGGTAGCTCGAGCGCCGCCAGCCGGCGTCGCGCAGGATCCGGCCCATCACGATCTCGGCCTGGCCGTCGGCGTAGGCCTCGGCGTTGTCGAAGAAATTCACGCCGGCGTCGTAGGCGGCGTGCATGAGCTGGCGGGCGGTGGGGTCGCCGATCTGCTTGCCGAAGGTGACCCAGGCGCCGAGGGACAGCGCGCTGACCTGCAGACCGGAGGAGCCCAGGCGGCGGTAGACCATTTTCATGCTGGGCGTCAGGATAAAAGCCGGGGCGCGAAAGTCGAACGACGAATGCCGGAAGTGGCGCGCTAGAGCCAACGCTTCGCCGTCGCGAGGTCCTCCGGGGTCAACCCGTGGCCGGCGGCCACGACTTCGGCGGTGACCTCCGCCCCGCCAGCGCGCAGGAGGGCGGCGAGCCGCGCCGGGTGGTCGGCCGGCACGATGGGGTCGCGGACGCCGTTGACGAGCAGCACGCGTTTGCCCGCGAGCGAGCCGGCGGCCGCCGGCTCGTCGAGCACGACCATCGGCCGGAACAGCACGCCGCCGGCGAGCGCCTCCGGCTGCCGCTGAAGCAGGGCCGCGGCCATGTTGGCACCGTTGGAAAAGCCCACGGCGAGCAGGCGGGCGGCGTCGAAACGATAGCGCCCGGCCGCGTCCGCGATGAAGGCGGCCAGCGCCGCCGCACGCCGCCGCACGTCCTCGAGGTCAAACACCCCCTCGGCGAGGCGCCGGAAGAATCGCGGCGCCCCGTTTTCCGACACGTCGCCGCGCGGCGCCAGCAGGGGCGACCGGGGAAAGAGCTCGCGGCCGAGCGGGAGCAGGTCGTCCTCGTCCCCGCCCGTGCCGTGCAGCAGCAGCACCGGCGGCGCGGACCCGTCGGCGCCCGGCACGAAGCGGTGGTGGTAGGCGGACAGGCTCATCGCGGCCGGTTATTCCAGCGGCGGCAGGTGGGCCTCGATCTCCGCGCGGCGCGGCTCGTACCACGGCGGCAGCCGCAGGCTGCGGCCAAGCCGGTCGATCGGCTCGTCGATGGCGAACCCCGGCCCGTCCGTGGCGATCTCGAACAGCACGCCGCCGGGCTCGCGGTAGTAAATGGAGTGAAAGTAGGACCGGTCGATCACGGGGCTGACGCCGAGTCCGATGGCGGCGAGCACGTCGCGCGCCTCCTGCTGGCTGGATTCGTTCGGCGTGCGGAACGCGACGTGGTGCACGGTGCCGAGCCCGCTGCGGCCCCGCGGGAGGCCCGGGTCGGTGAGCAGGTCGACGTAGGTGCCGGGTCCGCCCTTGCCGACGGCGTAGCGGCTCCGCGGGCCCTCCTGCGCGACGGGATGGTAGCCCATGTCCGCCGTGAGCACCGCCGCGCTGGCGGCGGCGGCGGCCGTGGCGAGGGTCACGCCGTGGAATCCGCGGATGGCTTTGTCCGCCGGCACCTCGGGATGAGGCGCGGGCGTGCGCGGATCGGATTCCGGCCCCGCCACCAGTTCCAGCGGCAGCCCGTCGGGATCGGCGAACACCAGGACCTGTTCGCCAAACCGCCGCGCCGGCCCGGTGACCGCGACCCCGTTGGCCTGGAGCCGGGCGCGCCAGAAATCCAGCGCGTCCGCCGGCACTGAATAGGCCACGGCGGTGGTCAGGCCGGCGCCGCTGCGGCCGCGCGGCAGGCCGTCCCAGAGAAAAAACGTCAGCAGCGTCCCGGGCGAGGCAGCGGCGTTGCCATAATAGAGGTGGTACGTGCCGGGGTCGTCGAAGTTGACGGTTTTCTTGACGAGGCGCAGGCCGAGGACGCGGGTGTAGAAGTCGACGTTGCGCTTGCCGTCGCCGGCGATCGCGGTGATGTGATGGAGACCGAGGAGGCGCATGGGGAAAAAGGCGGAAACCCGCCGGATCATTCCGCGCGGGGCCGGGCCAGGCCGGCGTCGAGCGAGAGCGCGCCGCCGCCCGAGGCGAGGAGCGCGAGTGAGCTGAGGAAGAGGGCGAGCGGGAATTCGATCCCGTTCGGGGCGAAGAAGCCGCCCGAGTGGACGGCCCAGACGGCCACGGCCATGACGATGCCGGTGGTCAGGGCGGCGAAGCGCGTGGCGCCGCCGGCGAGCAGCAGCAGGCCGCCGAAGCATTCGCCGATGCCGGCGAGGGCGGCCCAGAGCAGGGCCGGATGCATGCCCAGGTGCTGGCCGAAGAAGGCCGCGGTGGCGTGCAGGCCGTAGCCGCCGAACCAGCCGAAGAGCTTCTGCGCGCCGTGGGCGGCGAGCGGCAGCCCGACGCCGAGGCGGAGCGGGACCGTGGCCCAGTTGCGGGCGTTGGTGCGGAGGAGGGAGGTCAGGATGGCATTCATGTTTCTTTGTGTTGGTTGGGTTGGAAAACGGCGGGCGGTGGCGGGCGTGCCGGCGGGTCAGGTCTGGCCGGCGCGGCCGCGGCCGAGCTTGCGGCAGAGTCCGGCCAGCGTCGCCTGCTCGGCGGCGGTGAGGACGCCGAACTCGGCGGTGATGGCGGCGGCGATCTTCGGGAACAAGCCGGCGATGAAGGTCCGGCCCCGGGCGGTGAGGTGGATCGTCAGGAACCGGCGGTCGTCGGGGTTGCGCTCGCGCTGCACGAGGCCGGCCTTGGCGAGATTGTCGACCACGAGGGTGAGGTTGCCCGCGCTCTTGAGCACCTTGCCGGCGAGCTGGCTCGGGCACATGGGGCCGAGGTGATGGAGCGCCTCCAGCACGCCGAACTGCGTGATCGTCAGCCCGGCCGGCAGCACGCGGTGGGAACGGGCGCTGAGCGACTCCGCCGCGCGGGCGAGCTTGATGTAGGCGTCCAGCGCGGCGACCTGGGCAACCGGGCCCTTGAAATGCGTTCCCATGATGCTTCAATATGGAAGCATCAATGCTTCAATGTCAAATTACCGCCACGGGCTCCGGCGCAAGCGGTTGTTCGGGAGGCGCTTCAGGGCGCGTCGATTTTCCGGATGCGGCGCAGATGGCGCCCGCCGTCGAACGGCGTCTCCAGCCAGATCCCCACGATCCTGAGCGCCAGCTCCGGCGAGACGGTCCGTTCGCCGATCGACAGCACGTTGCCGTCGTTGTGCGCGCGGTGCCAGATCGCGGTCTGCTCGTTCCAGCACACGCCGCAGCGGATGCCGCGCACCCGGTTGGAGACGATCGCCTCGCCGTTGCCGGAGCCGCCCAGCACGATCCCGCGCTCGAATTCGCCGCGCGCGACCGCCTCGGCCACCGGCCGGATGAAATCAGGGTAGTCGCACGCCGCGTCGGAGTCGGTGCCGAAATCGCGCACCGTGTGGCCCGCGGCAACGAGCCACGCCTTGATCGCCTCCTTGTAATGGAAGCCGGCATGGTCGGAGCCGATGGCGATGGTGAACTTTTTCATGCGACGGACGACGACGGACTGGGGACGGCGGCCGGCCGGGAAACCGCGGCCGATTGCCGGCGTCGATAGTTGAGGCATGTTTACCGCCGGCAACCCTTTTTAGCGTCATGAATGCCAAGACTTGGATTCTGCTCCTCGTGCTGCTGCTCGCGGGCTGTGTCTCCAGCCCCGCCGGGCGCATCGCCCAAAACCGGCCGGCCTTTGACTCGTGGCCGCCCCAGGTGCAGGCACTGGTGCAGTCCGGGCGGATCGCCGTCGGCTTCAGCGCGGAGCAGGTGCGCATGGCGCTGGGCGAGCCCGACCGGATCACGCTTCGCACCACCGCCGCCGGCACCGACGAGATTTGGACCTACCACGGCCATAGACCGCGGTTCAGCCTCGGCGTCGGCGTGGCCGGCGGCGGCGGCTCCACGCTGGTCAGCGGTGCGACCGAAATGAGCACCGGCGGATACCAGGACCAGGATCACCTGCGGGTCATCCTCGAGGCCGGCCGGGTGAGCGAGGTCGAGCAGGGCGCGCGCTAAAAGCCGCCCCCGGGGAGTCAACGGCCATCGACCGCCCGCCAAAACGCGGCGGCGTCGCTGAAGTCGCTGAAGACCGCATCCGGCGCCGCGGCGCGCAACTCGTCGGTGGTGTGCCGGCCCGTGGCCACGGCCGCGGCGCGGGCGCCGAACGCCCGGGCGCACACGATGTCGTGCGGGGTGTCGCCGATGACCCAGGTGTCGGCGGGGGCAAAATCGACCCCGTGGTGGGCCCGGGCCCGGCGCAGGGCGTGGGGGCCGAGTTGGTTGCGATCCTCGCTGTCGTCGGCAAAGGCGCCGAAGGGGAAGTACGCCCAGAGGTTCCGGCTGGAGAGCTTGACCTCGGCGCCGCATCGGAGATTGCCGGTCAGGAGGCCGAGGGCGGCGTCCCCGCGCGCCCGGGCGGCGGCGAGGAGCCCGGGCACTCCGGGCAGGGCGCGCACGCCGCGGTCCCGCAGCGCCGCCGGCAGGGCGGCGATGTAGCCGTCGGTCAGCCGGGCGAAATTCTCCTCCGTGGCCGCGAGGGCGAACTTGGCAAAGATCTGCCGCATGATCCAGCGGTCGGTGCGCCCGGCGAAGTCGATGTCGTTGATGGAGCCGTCGATAGCGAAGACCTCCCGCAGGGCCGCGCCCAGCGCGCGCATGCCCGCGCCGCCGGAGGCGATCAGGGTGCCATCGATGTCCCAGAGCAGCAGCTTCACGGCGCGAAACAAACGGCAGCCGGCGGGCGTCTCAGTTTTGCGATCATCAGAAATCGGCCTATCATGAAAGGAACTCCCTCCCCATGAAAACACCCAAGTTCGTTTTCTGGGCCGCCGCGCTGGCGGCGACCCTCGTCATCGCCGGCTGTTCGACCCCGGAGTCGCGCATCCGGAACAACCCGGCGGTCTTCTCCCGCCTCACGCCGGAGGAGCAGGAGCACATCCGCCGGGGGCAGATCGCGGTCGGCTTTGACCCGCAGATGGTGGAGCTGGCGCTGGGCGAGCCGGACCACGTCACCACCCGCACCACCGCCGACGGCGTGAGCGAGGTGTGGCACTACACCACCTACGACCTGCCCGACGGGGCGCCGCTCTACCGCGGCTGGTACCACCGCTACTACTACTGGGGCGACCCGCTGTTCCCGTACTATCTCGACTACCCGTACCGCCGCGAACACGACCACATCCGCGTGACCTTCAAGGCCGGCAAGGTGGCCTCGATCGAGGAGGAGACGCGGTAGGCCGGCGGCGCGCCGCGCCGCGCCGATCAGCGCCGGAGCAGGGTGAGCAGCGTGCCGCCGAGAATGAGGGCGGCGCCCGCCAGCTCGCGCGCCGTGAACCGCTCGCCGAAGAACGCGGCGCCCCCGGCGGCGATGCCGAGCGGCACGAGCATCTGGAGGAGCGAACCGCGGGCCACCGGCAAGTCGCGATAGGCGCGGGTCATCAGCAGCTGGCCGGCGCTGGCGCACAGGGCGCTCGCCACCAGCAGCGCCCAGGCGGCGGCGCCCGGGGCCTCGAACCGCGCCGCCGTCGGCACGAGGCAGAACAAGAGGCCGTAAAGGCAGAGCGCGCCGAAGATGGTCGCCGTGTGCTCGGTGCGGTGAAGCTGGCGGATCGTCACGACCACGACGGCGGAGGACACGGCGCCGAGGACGGCGAGGAGATCGTAGAAGCCGGTCGCGGTCGAACCGAGGTCGACGCTGGTCAGCAGGATGAGGCCGCCGAGGCTGATGACCGAACCGGCGCCCAGCGCCGGCGTCAGCGGCTCGCGCAGGAAGACCACCGCCATCAGGCCCGCGATCGCCACATAGGTGTTGCTGATGAAGGTGGCGCGGCCGGCGCCGAGATGGACGATCGTCAGGTAGTAGAGGTAGACGCCGATGCCGCCGACGATCCCGCGGAGCACCAGCTGCGGATTGCGGTAGAGGTGGCCGAAGCGAAACCGCCCGCCCGAGCGGAAGAAGAGCAGCAGCACCACGAGCCCGACCGCGAACCGCACCGTGGAGAGCAGCCACGAGTCGACCGCGAAGCCCGCGCCGAGCGCGCGGATCAGCAGCGCGTTGGCCACGAAGGCCGCCGCCGAGCCGGCCATGAGGCCCAGGCCGCGGCGGACGCTGGCGGGGGCGGACATCGTGCCTCGCGAGTACGGGAAAAGGCGGGCGGTGGAAAGTCATTTCGTCCGCGCGGTCCGGCCCGCGCCGGAAAAAAGCCTCGCCGCAAATCCGGACACGTGTTCCAATCCGCCCTCCATGAAGCCGATCAACAAGTTTCTCCTCCAGCACAACCTGCGGATCGCGCAGAACCCCTGCATCTCGCCGGACTTCTGCCTCGACTGGGAGGCGCTGGCGGCGAAATTGCAGGCCGGCGGGGCGGGCACGACCAAGTGGACGAAGAGCGGCTTTGAGACGGCCGCCGGTGCCTGGCAGTTGATCGAGGACATTGCCACCGGCGACTGCGCGTGGCTTTTCCAGGCGAAGGCCCCGGGCAAGGGCAAGGCGGGCGCGCCGCTCACGGACGGCGTCGCGGTGGGCGGCGGCGTGCAGGCGTTTCCCGCCACCTTCGAGAATCTGCTCCGGCTGAAGAACCTGGTGCAGGAGCACAACCCGGCCGCCACGATCTTCCCCACCGCCGGCGGGAAGCTCGGCCAGAGCACGCTCGGCGTCGGCGCCCGCTTCACCACGCTGCACTGGCCGGCGGTCGAGTGGGCGATGAGCGCCCTCGAGCTCGGCATGACGGCCAACCAGAATTCCATTCCCCGCGAGCTCGTCTACGACGTCAACGCCATGCTCGAGGGCCGCCTCGACACCGTGCCGTTCCCGTTCATCGGCACGAACGTGCCCGAGGGGCACCAGGGCCAGAGCGTCGAGGGCATGAGCCACGGCTGCGTGCTCTCCAAGCTCAAGACCGGCTTCCACCACCGCGGCGTGGCCTGGAGCTTCAACGCCGACCACCAGCCGATCGGCGGCAAGTTCGACAGCCGCGAGGACCAGCTGGTCGCCGGCTGCGTGCTCGCCAGCTACATCACCTTCGACCTCTCCCCGGAGCTGGCGCAGACCAAGGTGTCGGAGGGCGCCGCCGCCCAGCGCGCCTACGTCCAGGCCAACGTCGACGCGGCGCTGGTGCAGCAGGTCAAGGCCCGCGTGGCCGCCTGCAGCCTCGCGCTCAACGAGGAGCAGTTCAACGCGCTCCTCTGCTACACCTGGCCCGCGCTGCGCAAGATGAAGGTCCGCGACACCAAGTACCGCACCGCCCGCGAGCAGGCGTTCACCACGCCGGCCGGCCGCGCCTTCCTGCGCGAGCTCTCGATCGACGAGCTGCCCGGCCTGACCACGCCGGAGACGACCGCCATCATGCTCGCCTTCTGCGAGGCGCTGGAGATGCCGATCAACTTCATCGCGCCGGCCTTCGGCTTCCAGAAGAACATGCCGTACCCGGACAACGCCGCGCTGCGCACCTTGATCGAGAAGCAGTGGGGCGTCTGCCGGCAGTTCGGCGCGAGCATTGGGTTCCATTCCGGCTCGGGCAAGTCGGCTGAGAATTACCAGGTCATGGGTCAGGTCACCGGCAGCCGCCTCGAGATCAAGACCAGCGGCCGCTACACCTACGAGATGGGCCGCGCGCTCTTCACCTCGAAGCACGCCGCCGACCAGGCGCTGTGGAAGGACTGGTACCGGTTCACGGTCGAACTGGCGCTGCTGGGCGCGGTCAGCGCCGACGCCACCGAGCAGAAGATGGCGCGGTCGTTCATCGCTGACGCGCTGACCAAGGCCGGGAAGCCGGCGGACGTCTTCGCGAACCCGGCGGCGACGCGGCAGGCCGTCGAGGCGCTGCCGCCGAGCCCGGAGCACATGTTCTGGTTCGAGTACAACTTCCTCTTCGTGCTCGCGGCCGGCGGCCGGGCGGAGAAAAAGGCGCTCGGCGACCACACCGCGGCCGGCTACCAGCAGCGGGCCCGGTTCTACGCCGTGAGCGACGAGGGCCGGCTGAATTTCGCCAAGGGCATCGCCCGCTACCTCGTCTTCCTCGCCGAGAACACGGCGCTGGCGCCCGCGGCCCGCTGCGCCGCCGCCCGCAAGCTGCTGGACGGCTACCGCACGATGGCCGACTTCCTCGCCGACATCAGCCGGTGATTGCCGGCCGGCCCGGGGTCGCCGCCAGGCGGTGAAAATTGGAGACTTGTGGGAGCGGCATTAGGCCGCGATTCCGGACCGGGCAAATCGGGACGCAAAGCCCCTCCTGCAACGTCCCAACGAGCCGGGGCTGGCGGTCAGTCGTGACCTTCAACCTGCCGCAGCAACTCCCGGAGCTCCGGGGCCCGTTCCTCCGCCGGCACCAGCTCGCACAGCGCGGCGATCTGGGCCCGCAGTTCGGTCGATTCGGCCGGGGGAAACTGCCGCGCGGCCAGGAGGCTGACGTGCAGCGCCAACCCGTAGGCGCCCTGGGCCAGCTCCGGCTGGCGCTTCGCGCGGTACGTGCGTCCCGCTTCGGTCAGCAGGGTGGCGTAGGTGAGGCACTTGTCGCGGGCGTGATCGGCGGGCTCGCCCAGGGCGAGCAGGCGCACCTGCTCCGCGACCGGCCGCGTCATGAAGTCCTGCGCCGGGCGGACGAACAGCCGCTCCTGGGCCTGCAGCAGGATCAGCAGCGCGGCGTCGGGACTGCCGGCCTCGCGGTAGCGCTCCACCTCGGCGAGGGACTGCCGCAGTTCCTCCAGCATCCGTTCGACGTAGTCCTGCCGTTGGGGCATGGTGGAGCGGGGTGCGGCCGGTCACGGCCGGTGGCGCGATCCCAGGACGCGGGCCGGAAAGAGCAGCAGCGCGCGGATCAGGGCGAACATCGCCTCGGCGACGGCGAAGGCCAGGCGGAACGGCAGCGCCAGCAGCCAGAGGAGCGGGAACAGCACGATCAGCAGCAGCGCCAGCGGCCAGCACAACACCAGCAGGAGGCACCAGGCGACGAGGAGGATGGCGAATCTCATGGCAGTTCCGGTGCGGCGCCCGGGCGCCGGGACACCGCGCGGCATCCCACGCCGGCCGGACCGGCAAGGCGACAACGAAATGGCGCCCGTCAGCGCGCCGGGCCCGACAGTGGAGCGACGGACGGAGCCGCCGCCGCGCCCGCCGGCTCGATCGCCACCGCGATGATCTCGCGGTCGACCGGGTGCACCGTCAGCTTGTCCGGCGCCTCCTGCGCAACCGCCTCGTTGGTCGACAACCGGAGCAGGTGAATCGGACCCAAGGCGTCGAACTCGACGGTGAAATCGAGCCGGGAGAAGAGCAGCTCGTTCTTGAGCGTTTCGAAGTCGGGCAGGAGAGGCAGATAGGCCACCACCTCCCGGCCGGCCAGACGGTAGGAAGGCTGGAAATAAGTCAGGGTCAGGCTGCAGCGCTCCTGCAGCAGCGCCCGGGGAACGTCAAACAGGAGCAGCACGGCCTTTTGGTTGTCCGGCACGAACGCCAGGGTCGTGCCGGCCGGCAGCCTCAAGGCGCCGAGATCATCCGGAGAATACTCGACCGTGCCGACACGCAGCTTCGGCTGCATCGCGTCCGTCACGTCCGCCACGCCGTCCGTGTCCCGCGCCACCAGAACCGGGAACTCGAAAGTCACGGAGTCCGAGGCCGGTCCGCGGTCGAAGCGGCGCACGTACTTGAATTCGTACTGGCCCTCAACCATCGCCATGCCCTGGGCGACGCTCACCCGCACGGTCGAGCCAATCATGCAGAAGGGCGATCGCGACAGGGCCACGGCGACGTAGCCCTGGGGGGCGGCGGCCGCGAGGCCGGGAAGCAGGAGCATCAACAGGGCGGGGCGCATGGTTGCCGTTCAGGCGGGGACCACCGGTGGCCATCACCATCGCCGCCAAGGTACCCCGGTTCGCGGCCGGCTGCAATTGCGGAATCTCAAGCTGCTGGCCGAGTTGCACGATGCAGCGGCGCGGGGAGATCCGCGGGCAGGTGTGCCGTTCCGTCTCATTTCCCGTTGACCGGGCAGGCCGCTCTGGTGTCATGGCACCATGCGCCCGAGCGTCCTGATCATCGACGACGAGAAGCATACCCGGGAGGGGCTGCAGCAGGCCCTGGAGGAGCGCTACGACGTCTCCGTGGCGGGCAATGCCGACGAGGCGTTCAACCTGATGGACGCCCAGGAGCACGACGTGATCGTGACCGACCTGCGCATGCCGGGCAAATCCGGCCTGAAGGTCATCGACAAGGCCCTGGCCCTGGCGAACAAGCCGGTGGTGATCATGATGACGGCCTACGGCAGCATCGAGACGGCGGTGGAGGCGATGAAGCGCGGCGCGTTCGATTTCCTGACCAAGCCGGTCAACCTGGAGAAGCTGGAAATCCTGGTCCAGCGGGCGCTGAAGACCCGGACCCTGGAGGCCGAGGTGCAGCAGCTGCACGCCCGGCTGGACGAGAAGTTCAGCTTCGCCGGCATCGTGGGCAGCTCCGAGAAGCTCCGCGAGGTGATCGAGCGCGTGAAGCTGGTGGCGCCGTCGCGGGCCACGATCCTGATCGAGGGCGAGACGGGCACGGGCAAGGAGCTGATCGCCCAGGCGATCCACCAGGCCAGCCCGCGGGCGCGGGCGTCGTTCATCGCCGTGCACTGCGCCGCGCTGCCGCCGACGCTGCTGGAAAGCGAGCTCTTCGGGCACGAGCGGGGCGCGTTCACCGGCGCCGCCGAGCGGCGCATCGGCCGCTTCGAGGCGGCAAACGGCGGCACCCTGTTCCTCGACGAGATCGGCGAGGTCTCCACCGCCACCCAGGTGAAGCTGCTGCGCTTCCTCGAGACGAAGACGGTGGAGCGCATCGGCAGCATGAAGCCGATCCCGCTCGATGTGCGCCTCGTGACGGCGAGCAACAAGGACCTCGACGGGATGGTCAAGGCCGGCGCCTTCCGCGAGGACCTCTTCTTCCGGCTCAACGTCGTGCGCATCGTGATGCCACCGCTGCGCGAGCGGGTGGGGGACATCCCGCTGTTGCTCGACCACTACAACCGGTTCTTCAGCGAGGAGAACAGCGTGCCGCCGCTGGCGATCGAGCCGGGGGCGATGCGCCACCTCCAGGCCTACCCCTGGCCGGGCAACATCCGCGAACTGCGCAACTTCGTCGAAAACGCCGTCGTGCTCCGCCGCGGCGGCCGGCTGACGGAGTTCGACCTCGAGCCGAAGTTCCGCGGCGAGGCCGCGCCGGCCGGGGCCTCGACCGCGCCGGCGGTGCCGGCCGCGCCGATGGCCAACCCGCTCTCCGTCGAGGAAAACGAGAAGCGCCTGCTGCGCGAAGCCCTGCTCAAGGCGCGCGGCAACCGCACCAAGGCCGCCGAGTTCATGGGCCTCAGCCGCCGCACCCTGCACCGCAAGCTCGCCCAGTGGCCGGAGCTCGACGTGCTCGACCGGTGAGCCCGGCCGCCGCCGCGCCCCCGCTTCCGCGCCCGCCGCCCCGATGAACCGCCCCGCATCGTTGCAGCAGTGGATCCACTGGCTGGAGGAGGGCGCCGGGGCCCGCTGGATCCGGCGCGCGGCCGTCCTCCTCAGCCTGCTCGTGCTGTCGCTCTGGACGGCAAACAAGCAGTTTCACGGGCCGGCCGACGAGATGACGCTGCTGCAGGCCGACGTCGGCCGCCAGCTGGCCACCGGCCACGGCTTCACGACGCTGGTCAACTACCCGCAGACGGCGGCGCTGATGCGGGCGCGCCATCGGGTGCAGATCGACACCGCGGGTTATTATCCGGAGCTGGCCCAGGCGCCGCTCTACTCGATCGTCATCGCCGCGGGTCTGCGCCTGCTCCCCGCCGGCTGGCGCGAGGGGCTGTTCGCCTCGGCGCCGGTGCCGCCCGACGGCTTTGGGGCCGACTACTTTCTGCTCGCCCTCAACCTGATCCTGCTCTGGGTCGCCGCGGCGCAGACCTTCGCGCTCGGCCGCCGGCTGTTCGACGACCGCGTGGGGTGGGTGGCGATGCTGGCGCTGATGTTCTCCGTCGGCGTCTGGCAGCAGGTCGTGCTGGTGGACGGGCTGCCGCTGCTGATGGTGCTGGCGCTGGGCGCCCTGCAACTGGTCGCGGCGATCGAGCTGGCGCCGGCCGCGGCGGAGGACCGCGCGCCGCGGCTGGACCGGGCGCAACGGTGGCGCCTGGCCGGGCTGGGCGCGGTGGGGGCGCTGCTGTTTCTGGCCGAATACTCGGCCGGCCTGCTGCTGGTGGCGGCGGCCGGCTATGTCGCCTGGCGCTTCCGTCCCCGGCACCTCTGGCCGGCGCTGGCGCTGCTGGCGGCCGGGTTCGTGCTGCCGGCCGCGCCGTGGGTCGCGCGCAATCTCCGGCTGACCGGCAGCCCGGTCGGCCTGGCGGGGCAGAACCTGGCGCTCAAGGCGGGCGACTCCACCGCCGAGCCCGCCGTGCAGCGCACGCTGTTCGGCACCGACGCGCCCGTGCTGGACCTGAACAAGCTGGGCAACAAGGGGCTCACCGGCCTGCAGCTCAACGTGAAGGACCGCCTCTGGTCGGGGGGCGGCTATTTCCTCACGGCGTTCTTCGTCGCGGGCTGGCTGTATCCTTTCCGGCGGGCGGCGGCCAACCGCGTGCGCTGGGTGTTCACCGCGGCGCTGTTCGTGCTCGTGGTGGCGCAGCCCTTCCTCAATTCCGGCGAGAGCCCGCGCCTGCCGGTCTACTACCTGCTGCCGCCGCTGCTGATCTTTGGCGCGGCCTTCTTCTTCGTGCTGGTCGAGAGCACGCCGGCGCTGGCGGCGCACGCCTGGCTCGCGGCCGCGGCGCTGCTCGCGCTGCAGGCCGCACCCCTGGCGCACGACGTGCTCGAGCCGCGGCGCCTGCACTTCCATTACCCGCCGTACCTGCCGGCCCTGTTCATGGGCATCCACGCCCAGATCCTGCGCTACGGCGGCCTGCAGGGCATGGGCGTGATGGCCGACGTGCCGGCGGGGCTGGCGTGGTACGGGCGGCAGCGCGTCTGGGCGCAGCCGGAGCATCTCAAGGACTTCTACCGCATCGCCGTCGACCAGCCGATCGGGCTGCTGGTGCTCACCCCGGTGACGCTGGACCGACCCTTCTTCGCCCAGCTGGCGGTCGGCGGCATCGGCGTGCCGACGCGCCCCCGGAAATTCGAGGACTGGGGTCCGATCTACGCCGGACTCGTCACCGGCCGCCTGCCGCCCGAATTCCCCTTGTCCGTGCCGCAAAAGCTCACCGACAACCTGATCGTCCTGCTCAACCCCGGGGCCCTGCTGTTCCGGTGAAAGTAATTGCCTCCGAGTATTTTTTGCACCAAATGAGGCGCATCTTCCGCGCAAAGTCCTTCCGGTTCATCGCACGAATTCCATGAAAACCGCCAGCTTGCCTCTGCTTGGAGGTCTGTTTCTGCCTGCAGTCGCCTGGGCCGTCTACGCGCCAATCCCCGAACAGGAGCAGGGGAAGGCCCTCACCGCGACGGTGGATGCCAATGTTTACCACGACAGCAACATCTTCGGCTCCGCCACCAACACCATCGACAGCTGGGTGTACTCCCTCGCCCCGAAGCTGGCGTTCAACGCCTCGGTCGAACCGCAGACGTTCGTCTCGGCGGCCTACCAGATTTCCTTCGACGATTTCGAGAACCGGCCGACCGACAAGCTGCTGATCAGCCACGATCTGTCGCTGCGCGTGGCCCACAAATTCACCGACGTCACCAACGTCGACCTGACGGAGGCCTTCCAGATCGAGCACAACCCCCAGTCGTTGCTCCAGGGCGTGCCGCTCAACGCCGACCAGTCCTTCAAGCGCAATGAATTCGACGGCCGGCTGGCGACGGGGCTGGGGCAGAAGACCGGCCTCGTGGTCAAATACCGCAACGTCTACTTCAACTACGACGATCCGGGCCTGAGCCGGGACCTGGACCGGATGGAGCACCTCGGGGGCCTGGAGCTGAACGACAAGTTCCTGCCCGACACCACCCTGGTGGGGGAGTACCGCTACCAGGCGATCGACTACTATCACACCGGCAGCTTCAAGGACAAGAAGTCCAATTTCTTCCTCGGCGGTGTCGATTACGTCGTCGGCAAGCAGCTGACGCTCTCCGGGCGGGCCGGCTTGGAGAACCGCGAGCGCGAGGGCAGCTCCAACATCACCGCGCCGTCGGTCGAGCTCACCGGCCAGTACAACTACACCGAGAACTCGTTCGTGACCGCCGGCTACACCTATTCGCTCGAGGAGACCGACAACCCGACGGCGTTCAACGACACGAAGATGAATCGCCTCTTCGTCAACGTTCAGCAGGCCGTGAGCGCGATGGTCGTGGCTTCCGGGTCGCTGACCGTCGAGCCCTCCGTGCTGCAGGGCCGGGGCGGCCAGGCGAACGTGAACGAGACCGCCACCCGCTTCGGTCTCGCGCTCACCTACGTGGCGCGCAAGAACCTCACCGTCAGCGCGACCTTCGACTACGACAAGGTCAACTCGGACGCGGCCGACCGCCGGCAGGACCGCACGCGCTTCGGCTTGAACGGCCGCCTTTATTTCTAGATTGTTCCGGGCCCGGCATCCCCGGCGGCGATTGCGCGGTCCGCGCTCCGGACCGCCCGCCCGCGTCCCGCACCCCCGTTTTCCTGCCTCTGCATGGCCTCCCTGTTCGACACCAAGGACAATGCCTCGCTCGCGGGCTTCCTGCACCTCCTGCGCCTGCGCCGGGCGCTGATCGTGCTGGTCCTTGGCCTCGTCCTCGTGACGACGCTGGGGGTCACGGCCCTGCTCCCGCGGTGGTATGAATCGGTCACCCAGATCCGGGTCGAGCGGCCGGAGGGCGAGGTGAAGCTCTACCAGGCGCAGAGCAACCCCTACTACGACCCGTCGTTCATCCAGGACCAGGTCGCCACCATCCAGTCGAAGGAGATCCTGGACCAGGTGATCGACAATCTCGGCCTCAACGCGATCCTCGGGCGCCTCGACAACAACGGCGAGCCGCTGCCCACCAGCCTGACCTACCGCCGGCTCGTCGACGACATGGTGCGCGTCGACCCGCGGCGCAGCTCCTCGATCATCGACATCGGCGTCTACGCCCGCGAACCGGCGCTCGCCGCGCGCATCGCCAATGAGATCGCGCGGGTCTACTCCGAGAACCGCATCGCCTTCGCCACCTCCGGCCAGCGCGAGGGCGTCGACGAGCTCAAGAAGCAGCTCACGGCGCAGGAGGACATCGTCTCCAAGCAGCGCGACCTCGTCGAGAAGCTGCGCAAGGACCTCAACATCTCGGGCGTCGACCTCAACGCCCATTACTCCGACATGGAGATCGACCGGCTGCGGCAGATGCAAAATTCGCTCATCGCGCTGCGGGTCGACGCCATCGGGCGCAAGACGCGCTGGGAGCGGTTCAAGAGCATCCCGCTCGAGGAGCGCATGGGGCTCGTCAACTCCGAGCTCATCCCGGACCAGAACATCCAGAACCTGCTGCAGGCCTACCTCGTCGCCGACCAGAAGGTGACGCAGCTCAAGGGGCGCCTCGGCGAGGCGCACCCGGACCTGGTCTCGGCGATCGAGAGCCGCGCGAAGATGAAGGAGCAGCTGGAGTCGCTCCTGCGGGGCTACGAGAGCTCCCTCGAGATGACGTACAAGGAGGCCCAGGCGCGGGTCGAGGAGCTCGAGAGCCAGCTCGCGAAGGCGAAGGTCGACCAGATCCTCTCCGCGCGCGACCGGATGCGCCCCTTCGAGGAGGCGGCCCAGAAGCTGGACGACGAGACGCGCCTGTACACGACGCTCAAGCTCACGCTGCGCCAGCGGGAGATCGACTTCCAGGTGCCCAAGCACACGATCGAGATCCTCAACACCGCGGAGCCCGCCCGGCGCCCGAGCCGCCCGAGCTGGGTGCTCAACATCGCGAGCGCCCTCGTCTTCGGCGGCATGTTGGGCGTCGGCGCCGCGCTCGCCCTCGAGTACTTCGACATGAGCCTGCGCGACGTCGCGGACATCGAGGACAAGCTCAAGGTCCCGGTCCTCGGCGTGATCCCGCACGCGCACGACCCGATGGGGGGCCGCCGGGACGACCCGGCCGAGGCGGAGCCGTACCGCGTCCTGCACACGAACCTGAACCTCGCGCTCAAGCCGGGGCAGCCCGCCGTCGTCATCGTCTTCTCCGCGGGGCCCGCGGAGGGCAAGAGCACGACGCTCTGGCGGCTGGCGCAGCTGGCGGGTGCGTTCGGCGAGCGGACGCTCGTCGTCGACGGCGACCTGCGCCGGCCCGCGCAGCACCGGCTCGCCGGCTGCCCGCGCTCCCCGGGCCTGAGCGACGTCCTCGCGGGCAAGGTCGCCGCCGAGGCGGCCATCCGCGCCGCGGTCGCCCCCGGGGTCGATCTCCTGGCGAGCGGCGGGGTGCCCGGGTTCGCGCTGAGCCTGCTCTACGCCAACCGGCTCCGCGAGCTGGTCGCCGCGCTGCGCGGCCGCTATGACCGCATCTTCGTGGATTCGCCGCCGGTGATCGGCG
>DATJUU010000025.1:0-6621 GCA_035502155.1 Opitutaceae bacterium | reverse complement strand
CAGGCTTGGAAAATCGCGCGCGCCCTGCCAACGTGCCCGCATGAAGGTGGCCGTCGCCGGAGCCTCGGGGTTCATTGGCAGCGCCCTGGTGCGGCGCCTCGAGGCGGACGGCCACCGGGTGCTGCGCCTGGTGCGGCGCACCGCGGAGCGGCCCGACGAGGTCGCCTGGCATCCGTCGTCGAGCGAGATCGAGCAGTGGGAGCGGCTCGAGGGCGTCGAGGCCTTCGTGAATCTCATCGGCGCCAACCTCGCCGGGGGCCGCTGGACGGACGGGCGGCGCGAGGAGCTCCGCCGCAGCCGGCTCGAGGGCACGCGGACGCTGGTGGCGGTGATGGCGCACATGAACCACCGCCCGCGCGCCTTCGTCTGCGCCTCGGCCGTCGGCTACTATGGCGACCGCGGGGAGGAGGAACTCAGCGAGGCCAGCGGCGCCGGGAAAGGATTCCTCGCCGACCTTTGTCACGCTTGGGAGCAAGAGGCGCGGGTCGCTGACTCGGTGGGGGTGCGCACCGTGCTGCTGCGCATGGGCCTGGTCCTCGGGCCGGGGGGCGGCGTGCTCGCGAAGATGGCGCCCGCCTTCCGCGCCGGGGTCGGCGGCCGCCTCGGCACCGGCCGGCAATGGGTGAGCTGGATTGCGCTGGAGGACCTGCTGGCGGCAATCGGGCACGTCTTGGCCGACGGGCGACTGGCCGGTGCGGTCAACGCGGTGGCGCCCGGCGCGGTGCGCAACGTCGAGTTTGCCGACACGCTGGGCGGCGTTCTGGGGCGTCCCGCCCTGCTTCCCGTGCCGGCGGTGATGCTGCGGACGCTCTTCGGGTCGATGGCGGACGAGGCCCTGCTGGCCAGCGCACGGGTCGCGCCGCGGCGGCTGCTCGACGCGGGCTTCGCCTTCCGTCACGCCGAGCTGGGCGGGGCGTTGCGCGCGGCGCTGGGCGCCACGGCCGGCTGAGCGGGCGCCGCGGGTGGGGGAATCACCCCGTCGGGGCTGGGCCGGATTCCCGGGGTAATTAAGGTGTGAATCAAGGAGGGTTGAGGGAGGGGCCGAATACCGGGAAACGCCCCGGGCCGCTACGCTGGCGGCACCATGTTCCACCCGTCGATCCGCCCGATGCTGCTCGCGAGCGCCGCGATCGCCGGATTGTGGATCGCGCCGCGGGCGCAGGCGGGGGAGCGGCCGGTGTCGCGCGTGACGTATGACGCGGCCGTGGTCGACGCGATGACGGTGGCCGCGCAGCGGCCCGATCTCAGCGTGGTCCGCGTCTCCGGCCGCTCGATGCTGCCGTATTTCGGCGACGAGGCCGTGATCGTGATGAAGCGCGTCGACGCCGCGCGCCTGCGGGTCGGCATGATCGCGATCTACGTGAACCGCTTCGGCGAGACCGTCGCGCACCGGGTGATCGCCCGCGTGGACGGCGGCTGGCAGGTCCAGGGCTACAACAACGACGAGCCCGACAGCACGGTGGTGAACCAGGGCAACCTGCGCGGGATCGTCTACGCGACGTTCCACGCCGCGGGCCGCGCGCCCGTGACGCTGGCCGCGGCCGGCCGGCCGGCGATCCCCACCGTCTACGCCGCGCCGGCCAAATGACCCCGAACCCGTTTTCATCCGGACACCCAACCCGCCCCCAACCCGAGACCCCCTTCATGAGTCAACTCACCATCAGACGCATCACGATCACCGTCATTTCCCTGCTGGGAGCCGCGCTCTTCGAGTTCTGCGCGCTGTTCGTGCAGGTCAACCAGGCGGTGAATCACCCCCGCTTCGGCACGATCACGGCGCCCGCGGCCGACGTGCGCTGAGCGCCGGCGGATTGGCGGGGATCGGCCGGCGCGCTTCGCGCCGAGGCCGACAAGTCAACCCAGTCCTCCACCAATTCCGGTGGCGGCCTCGCCATGGTGGGGCGGGCTTACCTGTCCGCCGTAGCCCCGACCCTTCGACTTCGCTCAGGGTCATCCTGAGCCCGTCGAAGGATGAGTTTGTCGAACGGGGCGAAGGCGGAAGGCCCGCCATATGAATGATCGAGGGAATCGATCGTCGGGCCTCCGCACTTCCGGGCTTCCCCCGGCGGCGGCCGCTGCTATGGTGCGGCCCTTATGGAGCAGACGCTCATCCTCTTCAAACCCGACTGCCTGGCCGGGCGGCACGTGGGCAATGTGCTCGACCGCTTCGAGCGGGCGGGTTTCACCATCACCGGCTGCAAGATGCTCCGGCTCACGCCGGAGGTCCTGCGCGCGCACTACGCCCACGTGGCGGACCGGCCGTTCTATCCGTCGCTCGAGGCCTTCATGGGCTCGCGGCCCGTCCTCGCCATGGCCCTGCGCGGCGAGAACGCGGTGCAGCGCGTGCGCGACCTGCTCGGACCGACCGACTCGCGCAAGGCGGCCAAGGGCACGATCCGCGGCGACTTCGGCGCCGACACCACGGTGAACGTGGTCCACGCCTCCGACTCCGAGGCCAACGCCCGGATCGAGCTCGCGCGCTTCTTCCGCCCCGACGAGCTGTTCGACATCAAGGACTGAGTCTGGCGCCTCCCTGGCCGTTGTAGGGCCGCCGCTCGCCGGCGGCTGAATCAGAGTCGTCCCCCTTAGCTCCCTTCGCTTCCTTGGTGTGAAGAGTAGCATCCGGCGTCCTGCGTCCATTTCCGCCCGTTCCTTTGTCCCCCAGAAAAACAAGACCACATCCGGGATCGGATGTGGCTTGAGAGTGGCGCCCCCACGGGGAATCGAACCCCGGTTTGAAGATTGAGAATCTCCTGTCCTAAACCTCTAGACGATGAGGGCCTGAAAGGGTGGGAATTTTGGGCCGTGGAGGGGAATCTCAAGGAAAAACTGCGGACAAAGGACAGCCGAAGGGGGTTCTACACCCAGGAAGCGAAGGGAGTTAAGGGCGGTTGGGAAATACATCCCGTCGATCCCGCCGACCGGCGTGGTCCCATCGGAGAATGGCGGAGAGGCGGAGTCGAGGGGGCCAGGTTTTAGGTATTTCAATTAAGGAGCGGGGTAGGGGACGGATAGGTCGGGCGTGGCGGGCTTGCAGCGGACACCGCCGCCGGGCTAGGCTTGGCGACCTTGAGATCCAGCACACTTGAGGTTGACGGAGTCTCCCGGCTCTCCGGCCTGGGCAGGCCACGATGAGCCGGCGGCATCTATCGGTCTACGGTTTGCGGCGGGCCCTCATCGCGGGGATCCAGCGGGTCGTGGCGCAGCGCGAGGCGATCAACCACATCAACGTCTTCCCCCTGGCGGACCACGACACCGGCACCAACCTGGCATTCACGCTGGGCGCCGTGTTCCAGGGCGTGCGCAAGCCGCGGTTCGCCACCGCCGCCGAAATCCTGCGCGAGGCCGCGACGGAGGCGCTCGACGGCGCGCGCGGCAATGCCGGCGCCATCCTCGCGCACTTTCTCCAGGGCGTGGCTGAAGTCGCCGAACCCGGCCGGCCGCTGACCCTCGCGGTGCTGGCGGAGGCGGCCGCGCACGGGTCGGCACAGGCGCGGACGGCGATGGCAGAGCCGCGCGAGGGCACGATGCTGACCGTGATCCAGGCCTTTGCCGACGAACTGCAGGCCGGCCCCGCAGGCGAGGACCTGCGCGCCGGCTTCCAGCGCGCGCTGGAGCAGGCGCGCGAGGCGCTGCGCCGCACCCCGGAGCAGCTCAAGGTGCTGCAGTCGGCCGGTGTCGTCGACGCCGGCGGGCTCGGTTTCGTCAGCTTGCTGGAGGGGATGGCGGACTATATCGAGCGCGGCCGCGGCGGGCTGAACGCCGAACTGCCCGAGGAGCTCCTCGCGGTCGGAGTCGAGGTCGTCCCGGGGGACGCGGAGGCCGCCGGCCATCATTTCTGCGCCCAGTGTGTGGTCAGCGCCGGGGCGGTGGATCGCGCGGGCCTGAGGTCGACCCTGCTCGCGCTGCCCGTCTCGCGCCTCGTGCTCGCGGGCTCCCGCGAGCGCCTGCGCCTGCATGCGCACCTCGGCGATCCCGCGCAGCTGTTCGCCGCGGCGGCGCGCTTCGGCACGGTGTCGCGGGAGCGGACCGACGACCTGCGCCACCCACCGCCGGCGGCGCCGGTCGCGATCGTCACCGACTCCGGGGCCGACCTGCCGGCCGAGGCGATAGACGGCTTGGACATTCATCTCGTGCCCCAGCGGATCTCGATCGGCGGGCGCGATTACGTCGACGGGGTGTCGATCTCGCTGCGCGAATTCTACCAGGCGATGCGGACCGGCCCGGAGGCGCCGCGCACGTCGCAGCCGGCGCCCGGGGATTTCCGGCGCATGTTCGAATTTCTGCTGACCCACCACGAGCGCGTGCTCGACGTCTCGCTCGGGCGGGCGCTGTCGGGGACGCTGCAATCGGCCGCGGGCGCCGCCGCCCGCACCGACGCGGCGCGGATCGACGTGTTCGACAGCGGCCATGTCGCCGCGTCCCTCGGCCTGCTCGTCATCTGGGCCGCGGAGGCGGCGGCGGCGGGCCTGCCGGCGCCGCGCATCCTCGAGGGCCTGGCCCGGATGCGCCTGCGGACCGACTTCTACGCCGTCGCCCGTGACATCCGCTACGGTGTGCGCGGGGGCCGGGCGCCGAAGATCGCGCTGCCGCTGACCCACCTGCTGCACCTGTCGCTCCTGTTCCGCAACAAACCGAGCGGGCGCCTGGGTTTCGGGGGCGCGTTGTGGGGCAGCGACCGTCTGCCGGAGCGCTTCGCCCGCCGGATCGCGCGCCGGCTGGACCCGGCGCGCCGCTACCGGCTGATGGTCGGGCACTGCGACTGCGCGGAGGACGCGGAGCGCGCACGGGCCGCGCTGCTCGCCAGCGTCCGCCACGTCGACCGCAGCTGGGTGGTGGAGACCGGTGCCGCGATCGGGACGCACGCCGGGCCGGGCGCGCTGGTCATCGGCGTGCAGGACTACGAGCCGCCGCGGCCGTGACCCCGGCCGCGGTCCGGGACCGTGGGATTAGGGTTGCTGCCGCCGGCGGTACTGGTTAAACGCGGGATGCGGTCTTCACGGACTGCACCCATCCCGCTCGAACCATGACTGACGTTACCATCACCCCACCCACACCCCCCAAGAAGAGCCCGGTAGCGGGCCTCGTCATCGGCCTCCTCGTCATTGCCCTGGTGGTCGTCGCCGCGATCTGCGGCTCCAACATCAAGAGTCTGAACCACCAGCTCGCCCAAAGCCAGGCGGCCCTGGCCCAGTCTCAGGGCGAGACCGCCGCCGTGCAGGCGCAGCTGACTGACAGCAAGGCCGGCGCCGCCAAGCTCCAGGCCCAGCTGGACGAGTCCAAGGCCGGCGCGGTCAAGCTGCAGGGGCAGCTCGCCGCCGCCAAGGCCGAAGCCGCCAAGCTTGAGGGCGAGTCCGCCGAGGCGCAGGTCGCCTGCGCCCAGGTGAAGACCCAGCTGGCCGACACGGCGGCCGCGGCGGCCAAGCTCGCGGCGAAGCTGAACGACGCCAAGGCCTGGGGCGCCAAGCTCCAGAAACAGGTGGACGACGGCAAGGTCGCCGCCGCCCAGGCCGACGGGCAGCTGAAGGACGCCAAGGCGAAGATCGCCGACCTGCAGGCGAAGCTCGATGCGGCGCAGGCCGAAATCGTCAAGCTGACGCCGAAGCCGAAGCGTTAGGCCTGCGATGTCCGTCCCCGGGCGCGCCGCCGAAGGCTGCGCCCGGTGTCGATGCGGTCCGCACCGCCAGTGCAGTGCGGACCGTGGCTTTGCCGGGGGAGGCATCCGCCGCGGGGGACGACCCCGCGCGGTTTTTGGGTCGGCTTCCTTCGCGTGCGGCCGCCTCCGGGGCCGGGCGCGAACAGGCCTTCAACGTGGCGAAAACGCGAAAACCGCCCATGTTGGCGGGCGGGCCGGTCTGCCGGCGGCAGGCGGACGAACCCGAGATTCACGATGACGCGCATCCTGCTGATCGACGACGAGGAACAGATCCGCTCCACCATTGGCGCCCTGCTGCGCGCCTCGGGCTACGAAGTGAGCACCGCGGCCGACGGCAGGGCGGGCGTCAGCCTGTTCGAGCGCGAGCCGCACGACCTGGTGATCACCGATGTGCTGATGCCGGTGATGGGCGGGGCCGACGTGATCGCGACGCTGCGGCGGCTGCGCCCGGAGCTGAGGATCATCGCGACCTATGGCGGCGGGCTGGTGTCCGGCACCGAATCGGTGGCGACGGCGCAAAGCCTCGGGGCGGACCGGCTGCTGGTGAAGCCGTTCACCCTCGCCGAGCTGAAGGTGGCGATCGCCGCCGCGCTGGGCACCCCGGGCGGCGAGCCCCCGGCGCATGACGCGCCCCCGACGCCGGGAGCTCAGTAGAACAGATTGCGGTCAAGGCTGCGGTACTGGATGGCCTCGAGCAGGTGCGGGGCGGCGACGGCCTCGGCGAGATCGGCGCGCGGGAAAATGGGTGAATTTTGGATTTTTCCGGAAATGGGGCTATATTTCGCCCCTTTGCGGCCGCCACCATGGCGGGACCGGAAAAAAGATGTCATGCCCCTCGCTAATGTTACCCGATTCTCACTCGAGATCCTCTATCAGAATTACCGGGCGCCGGGTGTGTTGCCGGGCTCCGTTCCTCCCGGCCGCGGAGATGCCGCCGCCACGCAAGATCCGTCGTTCAAGGTTGC
>DATJUU010000024.1:0-8004 GCA_035502155.1 Opitutaceae bacterium | reverse complement strand
AAACAAATTTTGACTAGCTGCGGTCATTGCAGAGACTCCGAAGCGTCACCCTGACATGCCCACCCTGCTGGACGAAAAGAGGCCGAAGGCCCAAAAGAAGCGTTATTGGATACCCGGGCTGTCGGAGGACCCGGACACGCGCTCGATCCAGGTGGGGCTGATCTGGACGGTGCTGGTGCACCTGCTGCTCTTCCTGCTCGCGCCGGAGATCCTGAAGACCGAGTACACCCCGGGCCGCCTCCTCACGCCGACCAGCAATGTGCAGCAGTTCGACATTCAGATGATGCCGCCGCCGCCGGAGACGGCCCCGCCGACTCCGCCGCCGCCGATGCATTTCGTCGAGACCAACCCGAACGCCAACAACAACGTCCCGGACAACACCACCAACTTCGGCGCCCAGAACCAGCAGGCGGCGCAGCTCGTGCCCGACAAGGACAGCACCCTCCACATGCCGAAGACGGAGGGGAAGAAGGACTTTCAGAACGATTCCCAGGTCGTGACCGGCCAGTTGCAGAAGCCCGAGGTGGTGCCGCCGACGCCGCCGGCGCCGACGAAGGAGCAGCCGGCCACCACGGCGAAGACGGAGACGCATCCGAAGGAGCAGGTGCCGCTGCCCGGCTACATCAAGACGTCCGGCGACAACCCCGACGCCTTCGGCACCGACGCGGTCAAGCTCCCCGAGCCGTCGACCGGCGCCGAGAAGTACGTCGAGGGCGACCACAACTCGAATGAAACGACCGGCGTCGGCGCCAAGGCCGCGACGGTCGTGCGCCCGCGCCCGCTGCCGCGCCCGCGCCTCGCCCAAGTGCGGCCCGGCATCCTCCAGGAGCGCCCGGTGGGCGTGAACAACGCGGGCCAGATCGGCGTCGACGCCCATTTCTCGCAGTTCGGCGACTACCTGCAGGAACTGGTCGACATTGTCCAGATCCAGTGGGAGCGCATCCTGACCCAGGGCTCGACGTACCCGAAGCCCTCCAGTCACGTGACGATCGCCTTCCGGCTCAACTCCCAGGGGCAGATCGCGGAGATCCTGAAGGTGGACGGCGACGCGGGCGAATACGGCACCAACGCCGCGCTCAGCGCCATCCGCGACAACGTGCCCTACCGCCCATGGACGAAGGAGATGGTCGCGGTGCTCGGCGATGACCAGGTGATCACCTTCTCCTTCTACTACTGGTGACCGGGCCGGCGGCCGACTTCTGGGCGCGCCTGCCCCTCGGCCGGGACGTGCGCCTGCTCGCGCGGGACGCCAACGGCGTCGCGGCCCTCGCCAAGCCGGTCAACGTGCTGTCGCATCCCAACTCGCCGCGCGGCGACCCGCGCGCCTTGCTGACCTGCGCCTACGATCCGGCGGCGGAATGCTATGCCTGGCGCGAGCCGGGCGGGGCCGAGCGGCGCCTCTGGCTGCTCAATCGCCTCGATTCGGCCACCTCGGGCGTGATCCTCGCGGCGGCGGACGGCGCGGTGGCGGCGGCCATCAAGGCCCAGTTCGCGCGCAAGCAGGTGCGCAAGGTCTACCAGGCGCTGGTCTTCGGGCGGCCGCCGGCGGAGCCACAGGTCTGGCGCGACCGGCTGGCCGTCGACAAGCGCGGCGGGGCGATCCGGACCGGCGTGGGAGGCGTCATTCCGGCGGAGGCGCGCTGCGTCGCGGTGCGCCGCGGCGCGGGCGAGCCGCCCCGGGCGCTGGTGCAGCTGGAGCCGCGCACGGGCCGCAGCCACCAGCTCCGCGTGCAGTGCGCCCACCACGGCCTGCCGATCGTCGGCGACCAGACCTACGGGGACTTCCGCGCCAACCGGGAGTTCGCCCGCCGCACCGGCAGCAAGCGGCTGTTCCTCCATTCGCTCGAGACGCGCTTCAGCTACGAACTCGCCGGGCGGGGGTTTTCCTTCGAGGCCACCGCGCCGCTCCCGGCCGAGTTCGACCGCGCGCTGGGCTAAAAGCCGGGAACTTTGGCCGCCCTGGCGGGGTGCAGTCCCTTGCTGGCGAAAGTGTAGGCGATGGCGGCGTCGATACCGTGGAGGAACGCGAGCTCAATGGCGGCCTGGAGCCAGTATTCGACGGGGAGGGGCACGCTGTTGGGATTCGCCTGTGACAACAATGGACTGACGACCAGGCCGAGCCAAGCCATGCCGCCGACCAGCAACTGCAGCACGCCGCGGCCGTGATGTCCGAGGTAGAGGTCGCCCAGACCCGGGAAGAGTGCGGATAGCCACCCGGCCTTGCGCGCCGATTTGAAGCCGCCGTGGCAGTGCGGGCAGGCGGCGGGAAGGCCGGCGACCACCTGGAGGCAATGCGGGCACAGGTGCTCGATGCCCGGCTGCGGCGCGCCGATGATCGGCGGGACACTGACCCGCAGGGCGTCGGCAAGCAGGGTGCGCAGGTATTTCCGGTCGGCCGCGGGGACGCCGGCAAAGTTGAGCTTCTGCCCGTTGCGCAGGCGCAGCTGGCAAAACCGGTCCCACGTCGACTTCAGATCGGCGATGGCGGTGTAGGCGAGCTGCGACATCAGGACCCCGGGGCGCTGCCGCTGGTCGATCTGCAACAGCAGCACGCGTTCGGTGGTGAAGACGAGCGCGCGCCGGTTGTAGTAGGAGGCCAGCCAGCCGGCGAAGAACTGTTCGGCCACGGTGGTGGTGGTGCCGGCGGTGAGAAAGTACACGCGCTCGCCGGGATGCAGCAGGCGCCGGAGCCGGCCGTCGAGCGCCCGGAGAAACTTGAGGCGCGCCTTCGCGCGGCGCCGGCCCAGCCAGCCGTCCGCGTGGAAGAGCAGGGCGTATTCGTAGGGCGCGGGTTCGCTGGGCCCGGCCAGCAATTCCTCGCAGGAGCGGGCGGTCATGAGGCTGGTCATGGCGAAGCGGTCGGCGAATCCAGCTCAGGCGTCCGGGTGGGCGAGGTAGTGGCCCTTGCGGGCGTGATGCAGCGTCAACGCCGCGTCGAGGGCGTGGACCGCCGCGAGCGCGCCGCCGGCGAGCAGCCAGTGGGTGAGGCCGGCGGGCGCGGCGTGCGTCACCAGCGGGCGCAGCAGCGGCCCGATGACCAGGCCCAGCCAGAGCAGCCCGGCGGCGCCCATCGCAAACCAGGCGAAGCCGCGCTGCCCGAGATAGGAGTGGCCGGCGCCCGGCAGGAGGCCGGAGAGCAGGGCCGCCGTCCGCGGCGACCGGAACGCGACGCCGCACTCCGGGCAGACGCGGGCCGGGTCCGGCACCAGCGCCAGGCAGTGCGGGCACAATTGCTCCAGGCCCGCCGGCCCCGGACCCGGACCCGCGGGGGGCGCGGCGACGATCTCCGCCGCCCGTTCCCGCACAAGCCGGCGGTCGAGCCGCGGCACGTACGCGAAGTTCAGCCGCTGGCCGTTGTGCAGCCGCAGCTGGCAGTAACCGTCCCACGTTGAGCGCGCCGCCGCAATGGCCGCATGGGGCAGCTGGGAGGCGAGGGGGACCAGGCGCCGCCGGAGGTCGATCCGGAAAAACAGCAGGCGCTGTGTGGTGAAGACGATGATGCTGAGCTCGAGATAGTAGGCGGCCCATTCCGTGAAGAAATGCTCAGCGACCGTGAGCAGGGCGCCGGTGGTCAGGAAGTGCACCCGCTCGCCGGGGCAGAGGAGCCGGATTAGCGCCGGATCGAGCCGTTTGAGCTGTTCGAAACGGAACCGGGCCCGCTGGCGGGCGAGCCGACCCTCGGCGGTGAACAGCCGCGCAAAATCATAGGGGGAGCCCTTGGGCTCCCGGCCGGTCAGATCCTCGAGGCGGCGCGCCACCTGCAGCGCCTCGGAGGCATACTCAATGGCGGGACGCGATCCACGGTCCGCCCCGGACCACGCGGCATATGACGAACCCATAAGCTGGACAGACGTCCGCAGTAATCCCATTCGGGGCCCAAAAGCCAGAAAAATCCGGGACTGGGAACGCACCTGAGCGCGGCATTGACAAATCGGGCGCCGCCCGGCACTGAAATCGCCGCATGAATCGTTTCGCCGCCGGGTTTTTCAGCTTTGGCTTCTGGGGCTATTATCCCCCGAAGCACCCGAGCGGCTGACGCCAAACCTCACTTCCCCCAGTGAATTTCGCCAAAAGCCGCCTCGATCGGGCGGCTTTTCTGCGTTATAGACCCCAACCCGCCATGATCCTGCCCAAAGCCAACAAACTCTCGGCCGCCCAGCTCGCCGAGGTGACCGCCATCGTCAGGGAGTTCGGCTGCCGCATCCAGCCGATCGTCGGCGCCATCCGGACCATCTATGCGATCGTCGGCGACGAGCGCGACGACCTGATGATGAGCCGGCTGGAGGGCCTGGACTACATCGACCGCATCGACCGGATCCAGTCACCCTTCAAATTGCTGGACATCCGCTCGGACCTGGCGACGCACCAGATCCGCGTCGGCGGGGTCACCGTCGGGCGCGAGCTGCTCGTGATCGCCGGCCTGTGCACGATCGACCCGAAGAATCCCAACTTCGCCTACGAGACCGCGCAGGCGGTGAAGGAGGCCGGCGCCCACGTGTTCCGCGGCGGCGTTTGGAAGCCGCGCACCAACCCGTACGCCTTCCAGGGCGACGACAAGTCGCTGGACATCCTGATGGAGGCCTCGCGCCGCACCGGCCTGGCGGTCGACACCGAGGTGATGGACGAGGACCAGCTGAAGCTGGCGCTCGCCGCCGGCGTGCCGATGCTGCAGGTCGGCGCGCGCAACGCCCTGAACTACTCGCTGCTCCGCCAGATCGGCGCGGCCGTCGCCGGGCGGTCGACCGTCGTGCTGCTCAAGCGCAGCCTGCACATGGGGCCGATCCACGAATTCATCTCCGCCGCCGAGTACATCGCCAATTTCGGCAACCCGAATGTCATTCTCTGCCCGCGCGGCACCGCCCCGGCCTTGGACGGCTACCGCAACCACCCTGACGAGTCGATCGTGCCGCTGCTGAAGGAGAAGACGTGGGCGCCGGTGGTGATCGATCCGTCGCACTCGGTCGGGAAGGCGGCTTACGTGCAGTCCTGCGCGCTGGCCGCCATGGCCTATGGGGCGGACGGCCTCTGCATCGAGGCGCACGTCCAGCCGAGCAAGGGCATCGGCGACGACCCCAAGCAGGCCGTGACGCCCGACACGCTGGCGAACATCATCCGCGTGGCGAAACAGATCTGGGCCCTGCGGCGCAACGCTCCGACAAGCTGACCGCCTTTTCGGTTCTCCAAGAACCATGCGGCCCGCCACCATTCCGCGGAATTGGTGCCGTGCGCCCTTGCGTTTGTCACGTAATACGTGACAAACGCCTCTGAGCGGGGAGGCCAAGATTTGTCACGCAATGCGTGACGAGTGGGGAACGGCGGGGACCGGCGGTGCACTCAGCCCAAAATCGGGCCCGGATCGCGGATTCGCCGTGGTGGGGCGGGCCTTACGCCCGCCGATCCAACTCGCGGCGCGCCGGGCGGTCCCATGCCACGCCGGGCGAACGGCGGAGCTCGGCGCTATAGCAGGTCCAGCTGCCCTGCGCCGCCGGGCTTGACCTTGAGCTTGCGCTTCGGCTCCGCCTGCTCGGTCGGGCCGACCTCGGTGTCCTCGGCCTCGAGCTTTTGGAGGATGACCTTGGCGCGGTCGATCACGCCCAGCGGCAGGCCCGCCAGCCGCGCCACCTGGATCCCGTAGCTGCGGTCGGCCGCGCCCGGCACGACGCGGCGCACGAACACGATCTCGTCGTTCCACTCCTTGACCGCCACCGAGTAGTTGCGCAGGCGCGGCAGGTGTTTCTCCAGCTCGGTGAGCTCCTGGTAGTGCGTGGCAAACAGCGTGCGCGGCCCGCGCTGCGGGTTGCGGTGCAGGTGCTCGACCACCGCCCAGGCGATGCTCAGGCCGTCGTAGGTCGAGGTGCCGCGGCCGATTTCGTCGAGGATGATCAGGCTGCGGACGGTGTAGTGGTTCAGGATGTTGGCGGTCTCGTTCATCTCGACCATGAAGGTCGAGTTGCCGCGCGCCAGGTCGTCGCTCGCGCCGACGCGGGTGAAGATGCGGTCGACCAGCCCGAGGCGGCATTTCTTCGCCGGCACCCAGCAGCCGATCTGCGCCAGCAGCGTGATCAGCGCCACCTGGCGGATGTAGGTCGACTTGCCGGCCATGTTCGGCCCGGTGACGAGGAGGATCTGCGCCTCGCCGCAGGTCATGGCGGTGTCGTTGGGCACGAACGCCTGGCCGCCCAGCGCGGGCGAGGCATCGGGCCGCTTGAGCATCTGCTCCACCACCGGGTGCCGGCCCTCGACGATCTCGAGCGCCTCGCTCTCATCCAGCTCCGGCCGGCAGTAGTCCCACTCGCGCGCGAGTTCCGCCCAGCCGGCGAGCACGTCCAGCTCCGCCAGCGCCTCGGCCGTCTGCTGCAGCCGGGCCGCCTCGGCCACCACCGCGGCGACGAGCTCGTTGAACAGCTCCAGCTCGCGGGCGACGGCCTTCTCCTCGGCGTGGAGGATCTCCTTCTCCTTCTGCTTCAGCTCCTCGGTCACGTAGCGCTCGCCGCCGACGGTCGTCTGCCGCCGGATGAAGTTGTCCGGCACGAGGTGGAGGTTGGCCTTGGTGACCTCGAGGTAGTAGCCGAAGACCGAGTTGTAGCGGACCTTGAGGCTCTTGATGCCGGTGCGCTCCTGCTCGCGGTGCTCGAGGTCGGAAAGCCAGGTCTTGCTGTCGCGGGTGAGGCCGCGCAGGCGGTCGACCTCGGCGTCGTAGCCGCCCCGGATGTAGCCGGCCTCCTGCAGGTCGGCGGGCAGCTCGTCGGCCAGCGCCCGGTCGAGGAGGGCGCGCAGCTCGGGCAGGTCGGCCAGCCGCGGGAGCAGGTCCGCCAGCGCCGGGCGCGGCCCCCCGTTCAGCTCGGCCGCCGGCGCGGCCACAATCGCGGTGACGCCCTCGATGATCGCGGGCAGCTGCCCGAGGGTGTCGCGCACGCCGCCGAGCTCGCGCGGGGTGCGCAGGCGGTTCTGCAGGCGGCCGAGGATGCGGGGGAGGTCGCGCACGTCGCGGAGCAGGTCGTGCAGCTCGGCGAGGCGCACGGGGTGGGCGAGGAGTTCGCCCACGATGGCCTGCCGCTGGCGGATGGCCGGCAGGTCGAGCGGCGGGGCGGCGAGCCAGCGCTCGAGCAGGCGGGCGCCGGCGGCGGTGGCGGTGCGGCCGATGGCGCCAAGCAGCGAGCCCTCGCGCCCGCCGCGGATCGACTGGAAGATCTCGAGGTTGCGCAGCGTCGAGGGGTCGATCAGCAGGGCGTGCGCGCTGCGGTATTCCTGCAGGGTGCGGAGGTTCGCCGGCTTGGCGCAGAGGTTCTCCGTCGCGTAGTGGAGGATGGCGCCGGCCGGGCCGAGCCCGCGGTGGCCGTGGTCGATGCCGAAGCCCTCGAGGTTGAGCACGCCGAGGGCATCCATCACCGTGCGCGCGCCGGTCGCGGTGTCGAAGTGGTAGCCGGGCAGCTCGACGCTGGCGCGGGCGGCGCAGAAGGCGTGGAGGGCGTGGACCGCGGTCTGTTCGTGGGGCGCGGCGCGCCAGGCCGCCGGCGCACCCTCCATCACAAGCACCTCGCGCGGGTCGAGGGCGGCGAGCACCGGGAGGAGGTTCTCGATGTGGGTGTCGGTGGCGATCCGGAACTCGCCGGTGGAGAGCTCGAGCCAGGCGGCGCGCAGGAACTCGCGGTCGAGCGCGACGGCGGCGAGGTAATGGTTGCGGCCGGCGTCGAGCTGGCTGGCGGCGAGGGTGGTGCCGGGGCTGAGGATGCGGATGAGCGAGCGCTTGACCAGCCGGCCCGGGCGCGCGGGCTCCTGCTGGTCGCAGAGCGCGACGCGGCGGCCGGCGGCGAGCAGGCGGTTCACGTAGGTGTCGACCGCGTGGTGGGGGATGCCGCACATCGGCGCGTCCTGGCGCTTCGTCAGGGTGAGGCTGAGCAGCCGGGAGCCGACCTCGGCGTCCTCGTAGAACATCTCGAAGAAATCGCCCAGCCGGAAGAGCAGCAGCGTGCCCGCGGGGAGGCCGCGCTTGACCTCGAAATA
>DATJUU010000023.1:0-5770 GCA_035502155.1 Opitutaceae bacterium | reverse complement strand
AACGTCAAGGACGGCGAGCCGATCACCGTGGTGCGCGAGGGCGACCGGCTCGAGTTCAAGCAGAAGGCGGCGGCGCCCGGGGCCACGGGCGTCTCCTCCTGACCCGCCGGCCACGGCAGCCGGGGGATCGCCGGCGGCGTTGCCAGCCGCCGGCTTTTTGTATTCGTTTCCCGGGATGCGCATCCCGGCATTCCTCTGCGGCGTTTTGATGGCGGCGACGGCGGCCGCGGCGGCGGACATCCCGGCGGACGAACTGGCCCGGGCTCCGACCGCCGCGCGCGTGGCCGTCCTGCAGGCGGAAGCCGCGCAGGCCGGGTGGGCGCCGGTCGCCGCCGATCTGCGCGCGACGGCCGTCGGCCTCTACGAACAGAACCAGGCCGCGGCCCAGTCGTGGTATTACCTGTATCGCTGGGCGGAGCTGTTCAGCCTGTCGGAGCACGACGCCGTGGCCGGCTGGGTGGGCAACGTCCGCCGCGCCGGAGCCGTCGTGTCGGGCATGAACCTGGACGTCCCGGCGGGCCGGCAGCCGCTGGCGACCCTGTGGCCGCCCGAACTGCAGGCCTACGCGATGGCCTCGCCGGAATTCTCCAGCCAGTTCTTCACCCTGATCTCGCCCCTCGACCAGCCGTCGATGGTGATGTCGATCCTCGCCGGGATCTGGCTGAGGGACCCGGCGACATTCCGGAACTACGCCAGCCTCGCGATTGCGATCGCGGTGGTCTACGACGTGCCGCCGCCGCCCGGCTGGCCCCACCGCCAGGTGAGCCCGCAGGCGCTGCCGCGGCGCCTGCTGCCGCCGGTGACCGTCTTTGCGTTTTTCGTCAACGCCGACCGGACCGGGGCCACGCTCCAGCACCTGCAGCAGCTCCCGGCGGCGGACCTGAAGTTCGTCGTCGATGTCGGGGCCGATTTTGACGAGCTGACGTGGGCCCAGAAGAACATCTCGGTCCCGCTGTCCCAGCTCGCCAAGGTCTACGACGTCGTCCGCTACCGGCGCGACCGCGTCACCGGCGGGGCGATGATGTGGCCCCAGGGCACCTACCGCCTGCAGGACATCCTCGAGGCGGGCGGCATCTGCGTGGACCAGGCGTATTTCGCCTCCATGGTCGGCAAGGCCAAGGGCGTGCCGACGCTGATGTTCCGCGGCGCCGGGTTGGACGGCCGCCACGCGTGGTTCGGCTTCCTTGACGGCAACCGGCGCTGGCAGCTGGATTGCGGCCGGTACGCGGAGCAGAAATTCGTGGCCGGCCTGGCCTTCGACCCGCAGACGTGGACCAACATCTCGGACCACGAGCTGGCGTTTCTCAGCGAGGGTTTCCGCCGCCTGCCGCTGTACCGGGAGTCGCTGGTGCACTCCCAGTTCGCGGAGCTCTATCTGCGGGCCGGTCATTTCACCGCCGCGGCGCGCGCCGCCCGGAGCGCGGTGAACGTCGAACCCCGCAACCTCGACGCCTGGTACCTCCTGCTGTCCGCGCTGCAGCAGGCGCAGACCGCGGCGCCCGGGATCGAGGGCGTGCTGCAGGAGGCGGCCCGTGCCTTCGCGCGCTACCCCGACGTGGAGTCCGAGTTCCGCACCCTCTACATCCAGAGCCTGCGTGCCCGGGGCGAGGCGAGTCTCGCCGACCAGGTCGAGCGCAGCACCGCGCGGAAATACGAGGGCAACCGCACGGACCTCAGCGTCCAGCAGGCGGCGGACATGCTGCGCCGCAGCCTGGCGAACGACGACATGAACGGCCGCATCCGCACCTTCTACAGCCTCCTGGCCAACTACGGGCGCGGCGCGGGCATCGATTTCTACGACCAGATCGTGTTTCCGTTCGTCGACCACCTGCTGCAGAACGGCCAGACGACGGAAGCCGCGCAGGCGGTGATCCAGGCGCGCCGCACCCTGCGCGTCGAGCCGAACACCCAGCTCGACGCGGAGCTCACGGCCCTGGCCAACCGCGTGCAGCAGGCCCAGCACTAGCGGCCGGGCGGCCGGCCCGCGCCGTTCCGGTCACGGTTGGGTGAGCGTCGCCAGGGCCTGTTCCGTCTCGGACAGCAGTTCCTCCGGCCCCACCGGCCGGCCGGTGGCATGGGTCATCCAGAGGTCCGGCGTCACCCGGCCCTCGGTCGCCATGCGCTCGAATTCCGGGCCGATGGCCCCGGCCCGCTTCATCTGCGCCTCGACCTGCACCGCGATCAGCGAGGCGACGAAGTAGTTGGGCAGATAGAGCGGAATCTCGATCATGTGCGAATAGATCCCGAGCAGCACGACGTCCTGCCGGTGGAAGACCGGCGCGAAGTAGCGGTTCCACGTGGCGCGGGCGATCGCCACCGTGGCGTCGCGCAGCTCCGTCGGCGTCGCCTGCGGATGGGCGTACATCCAGCGCCAGACCTCGATCTCGACGCGCGCCACGCCGGCCATCTCGTAGGCCGACCAGAAATCGTCGAGGGTCTTCCCGGCCGCCTGGCGGGCATCGGGCGGCGGCAGGCCGAGCAGTTCCACGTCGTGGCCCTGGAACACGAACGCCAGCGCCTCGGTGAAGCCGTTGTTGGGCACGCCGTGCAGGAGCGTGTGGTCGATCAGGTTGAGCGAAAAGGTCTGCTCCACGTTGTGGCCCATCTCGTGGACGGCGATGTTGTAGCCCTTGTAGTTCATCCCGGTTTTTTCCACCCGCGTGCGGAGGTGGGCCTGCGCCGTACGCATCTCCGCGCCCATGGCGTGGCCGGAGCCGCGCGCCGGATCCACGACAATGTTCGCGGCGAGATACCGCGCCCGCTCCGGAGTGAAGCCGAGCTTGAGGAGCAGGTTGGGGATGTCCTGCTGGTAGGCGGCGGCGGTGGGGTATTTCGCGGCCACCCGGGCGTCGAACTCGGCCTCGGTGAGCTGGCTGCCCGGGCGGAAGCCGTTGTACCAGAGATCAAAGGGCTCCAGCGGCCGGCCGAGGCGCGACTCGATGAGGCGCGCGACCTGTGGGACGAGGGGCGAAGTCAGGATCTGCTCGATCATCGCGCCGACCCGGGCGTCGGGAATCTGCAGGTTCTCATCGAACTGGCGGGCCAAAGCGGTCGGTGCCGTCGGCGAATAGACATCGAGCTGCCGCTGGGCCGCGAAGAGGCGCAGCAGCATCGCGTAGCGCGTCGCGGGCTCGGGCGCGGCGTCCGCGGCGGTGGATTTCACGGCGGCGGGATCGAAGTCGCGCACGGCGGCCGGCCGCACCTCGTTGGTGACCGGATTCCAGTCCACGCCGGGATTGTCCACCACGGCCGCGGGGATGGTCTGGGTGACGATGCGTTCCATCGCGCGTGCGATCAGCCGCTGCTTGGCCGGGCCGTCGCGCGGGTCGGAGTAGTCGGCCTTGATTTCGTCGCGCAGGTTCCAGTGGCTGAGAAGCCGCATGCCGGCCGGGAAGAGCCGTCGGCCGTCGGCGTCGACCAAATGGTGCATCCAGAGGTTGTAGTCGGCGATATACTGGCCGGTGGTCGCGTCAGCCTGGGCCAGGGCGAGGTTGACCTCGGCCGGCACGCGCTTGGAGAACCGCTCGGCCAGCCGGACTTCGGCCCACTCGCGCCGGCTCCAGCCGTCGCCGTCGCGCACCCGCTCGTCGAGGGTGGTGAGCGGGAAGTTGAGCAGGACGACGAAGGCGAGCTTGTTGGCGAAGAAGTCGTCCGTCACGTGGGCCGCCGGGTCGTAGGCGCCGAACAGCTCGTCGAGGGGGAGCACGGGGCCGGCGTCGAGGTCGAGTTGCTGGCGGAAGGCGCGGTTGATCTCGTGCATGTGGCCGTCGAGCTGCTCGCACAGGGCCTCGAACCGGGCGAACAGGGTGTCGAGCGTGGCGGTGTCGCCGGCAAAGTTCGCGCGGACGAAGGCCATGAACGCGGCGCGGTCGCCGTCGCCGGCGCGCCAGAATTCGGCGACCTGGCGCAGCCCGCGCTGGGCGCGCGCCTCCTGTCCGGCGCCGGAGCGGGCGGCCAATTCCTGATTCAGCCCGGCGACCGCGTCCGGCAGCCAGGCCGGGGCGGCGGGGGTGGTCGGAGCCGGATCCGCGGCGGCGGCGAACGTGGCGGAGAGGGCGGCCGCGAAGCCGAGCGCCAGGCGGGCGGCAAGACGGAGGGTGGGGCGGGAGGGCAACGCGTGCATGGCGGAGGGGGTTGAAGCCGGGACGAATCCAAGGGCAAAACGGCGGCCGAGGCGAATCATTGCGCGCCGGACGCCGGGGCGGCCACGGACAGAAAGGCGGCGAGGGCGGCGGTGGGTGGCGGGGGCTGCTTCCAGCCGACGACGAGGCGGCTTTCGGGCGCAGGACCCTCCAGGGTGCGGAAGATCACCTCGGGCGGGAGCGGCCGGGCTTCCGACGGGCACATGAAGGTCGCGCCGAGGCCGGCGCGCACCAGGCCGGTGCCGTTGGCGCGCGGCCACACCTCCTCGGCGATCCGCGGGCTGACGCCCGCGCGGGCGAAGGCGGCGAGGACGCGATCATAGAATCCGGGGTTGTGGGCGCGTGGAAAAAGGACGAACGGCGTCGCGGCCAGGTCGCGCAGCCGCAGGTGCGCCCGCGCAGCCAGGGGATGGCCGGCGGGCAGGAGCACGCCGTTCTTCTCGCGCAGCAGCACCCGCGTGTGCAGGCCCGGGGTCGGCGCCTCCGGATGAAAGAAGCCGCAGCCCAGCTCGTCGGCCTGGAGCGCGGCCAGCTGGGCCGAGGTCGGCGATTCGCTCAGTTCGACCCGGATGCCCGGGAAGCGCCGGTGAAATTCGCGCAGGATCCCCGGCAGCACCGTGGCCATCGCAAGGCCGGTGAAGGCCACGCGCACGTGGCCCACGCGCCCCTCGGCCACCGCCTGCATCTCGCCCGGCACCCGGGAGAGCGAGCGCAGCAGCGGCTCGACCCGCTCGGCCAGCAGCCGGCCGGCGGGCGTCAGCTCCACCCGGCGGCGCGTCCGGACGAACAGCGGCGCCCCCAGCGCCTTCTCCAGCTGCGCGATCTGGCGGCTCAGCGCCGGCTGGGCGACCGCCAGCGCCTCCGCGGCGCGACGGAAATGGAGGTGGCGCGCCACCTCGCGGAAATAGACGAGGTGGCGGAGCTCGAACGGGAATTGATACTCCCGAGGCATCACCGGGCAAAAAACAAGTAATTCCCTGACATGGCAAGGTTTTGGTATGCTGCGCGAACCATTCTGCGTCTTGGGTGGCGGGTTTTGGGTTGGCGGCATGACGCGCGCCTGCTTGAACCCTGAACCCGGAACCCAGAACCCAAAACCGACACCCGAGTCCCATGCCCAAATCGCTCTTTCAAAAAGTCTGGGACGCGCACGCCGTGCGCACGCTGACCGACGGCCAGACCCAGCTGCTCATCGGCACCCACCTGATCCACGAGGTCACGAGCCCGCAGGCCTTCGGCATGCTGCGCGACCTCGGCCTGAAGGTGCTGATGCCGCACCGGACGTTCGCCACCGTCGACCACATCGTGCCCACGGACCAGTTCCAGGAGCCGTACCGCGACCCACTCGCACAAGCCATGATGGAGGAGCTGCGCAAGAACTGCCGGGAATTCGGGATCACGTTCTTCGACCGGGCGTCCGGCCGCCAGGGCATCGTGCACATCGTCGGCCCCGAGCAGGGCATCACCCAGCCGGGCACGACGATCGCCTGCGGCGATTCCCACACCAGCACGCACGGCGCGTTCGGCGCGATCGCCTTCGGCATCGGCACGACGCAGATCCGCGACGTGCTCGCCACGCAGACCATGGCGATCGGCAAGCTCAAGGTCCGCCGCATCAACGTCACCGG
>DATJUU010000022.1:0-19166 GCA_035502155.1 Opitutaceae bacterium | reverse complement strand
GACCCTGCCGCGCCGGCCGGCGGCGGGCGGCTTCAAGCCGCCGTACTGGCACGACCTGATCGTGGTCGAGGGCCACGTGCGCGATTTGGTCGCGCACGCCCCGCTCGACCTCACCCCGGAGGAGCGCCTCGGCTTCCGCGGCCTGACGCAATGGATCGCCCGGGAGGGCTCCTACCTGCCGGAGCTCGGGGCCAACGCGCTCGAGCTGCAGCCGGTGACCCAGTCGGACGGGGCGACGCGCGCCGCCTACGACTGGGGCTACATGCCGACGAACTTCTTTTCGCCGTCCGCACACTACGGGGCGGACCCGGCGCGGGCGTCGCAGATCGCCGAGCTGCACGAACTCGTTGCGACGTGCCACGGCCGCGGCCTGGCGGTGATCCTCGACGTCGTCTACAACCACGTGGGCGAACCGGCCGCGCTGCTCTTCCTCGACAAGTTCTACTACCTCCAGACGAACGACGGCGGCGAGCTCGCGAACTGGAGCGGCTGCGGCAACACCGTGCGCGCCGGCGCGGCGATGGCGAAGCGGCTCATCATCGAGAGCCTCGTGCACCTGGTGGAAACCTTCGACGTCGACGGCTTCCGCTTCGACCTGGCCGAGCTGCTCACGGTGGAGGTGCTGCGGGAAGTCGAGCTGGCGCTCAAGGCGGTGAAGCCGGGGATCATCCTCATTGCCGAGCCCTGGAGCTTCCGCGGCTCGATCGCGTGGCGGCTGCGCTCGATCGGCTGCGCGTTCTGGAACGACGGCTTCCGCGATTTCCTCCCCGAATACGTCCGCGGCGGGGGCGACGCCGAGGGGCTGCGTTACTTCATGAAGGGCAGCCTCGACCATCTCTCGGCGTGGCCGGCGCAGAGCGTGAACTACGTCGAGTCGCACGATGACCGGTGCTGGCTGGACCGGATCACGGAGCACGCGCGCCACGACGGGCGCAACCCGACCCCGAACGACGTCCACCGCACGCACCTCGCGCTCGCGATCCTCTTCAGCTCGATCGGCATCCCGATGCTCGCCGCCGGCCAGGACTTCCTGCGCTCGAAGCACGGCCTGCACAACACCTACCGCCACGGGGAGGTCAACGCGCTCGCCTACGGCCGCCTCGAGCGCTTCGCGGCCACCCACGCCTACGTGCGGCAATGGATCGCGTTCCGGCGCTCGACCTGGGGCGAGCTGCTGCGCCTCTGGGACCGGCCGGGCCCGGGCTACGTGCGGCTCTTCGCCCGCGAGGGCACGACCGCCGCCGCGGTGCTGTTCAACGCCGACCAGAGCCGCGGCGCGCGCCAGATGCTGTTTGCCGTCAACCCGCGGCCGGACGGGACCGAGCTCCCGGTCGACGGCCTGCGCGCGGACGGCTGGCAGGAGCTGGCCGACCGGGAGCGCCTCGATCCCCGGGGCCTGAACCGCGGCCGGCTCGCCGCGGGCGAGCGCCGGCTCCGCCTCGGGCCGATTGATTGTGGACTCTGGGTGCGGCACGGCTAGGGTGGGGCCGCCACCCCCCTGGCGCCCCGCCCGACCGTCATGAACGAGGTCTATCACGCGCTCGGCCTGCATTTTCACCAGCCGCTGGGCAACCTGATCGCGCTCCACCGCCAGGAGAAGGAGCGCTGGGAGGCGCGCCAGATCCTCTGGACGTACGACCGGCCGACCCGCGTCGCCGAGGGCTGGGGCGACGTGGCCCGGCTGCACTTCAGCTTTTCCGGCACGCTGCTCAAGCAGCTCGAGGACCCGGGCGTGCGCGAGACCTTCGCCGACACGGTCGACATCGGCGCGATGCTGGAACGCTACCGCCGCGGCCCGTTCGAGATCGTGGGCAGCGGGCTGTACCACCCAGTGTATCCCCTCACGCCGGAGGCCGACTGGGACGCGCACACGGGCTGGTGGCTCGGGCTGGGCCGGCACCTACTCGGCCGCGACCGCTTCCAGGGCTTCTGGCCGCCGGAGATGGGATTCTGCATGGAGATGATCCCGCTGCTGGCGCGCCACGGCTTCCGCTACGTGCTGGTCGACTGCTACTACATCAAGCCGAAGCGGGCGATGCGCTGGGAGGAGCTGCGCTACCGGCCGTTCTGGGCGCGCCACGGCGGCGCCGAGATCATCGTCATTCCGCGCGACCGCGAGCTGTCGGACGCGCAGCTCTCGGGCATGGACCCCGGCTGGTTCGAGAACGAGATCGTCCAGCGCACCAAGGGCTGCGATTTCCCCGCACTGGTGACGACCTGGACGGACGGCGACAACGGCGGCTGGTTCCGCTCCCCCGACCTGGCGGCGGGCTTCTGGGGTCACTTCTTCCTCCCGACGCTGCAAAAGGCGCGCGAGAACCGCCTGGCCTACCGGCCGATTCACATTCCGGAGTACCTCGACCGCTTCCCGCCCACCGAGGAGGTGGAGGTGCACCGGGGGGCGTGGAACACCGGCCACCACTGGGGCGGGGATTTCATGCAGTGGACCGGCTCGCTCCTGCAGAAGAAGGGCTGGGACGAGATCCGCAACGCCAGCCGCTACCACCGCGAGGTGCAGGCGGCTTTCGCGGCCGGCCAGGCGGCGGTCGGCGACCCGGCGGGGGTGCGGAAGCTGATCGTCGACGCCTACGACTGCATCCTGCGGGCGGAGACGAGCTGCAATTTCTTCTGGGGCAGCGCGTGGGTCCACCGGTCGTTCGACGACCTGGAGCGCGCCTACCATCTGCTTGACTCCGCGATGACCAAGCTGCCGCGGTAGCGCCGGGTTTGCACGGTGCCGATGAGCCGGACCGTCAAAGTGTCGCCTGGAGCGGCGACGCCCCCGTCGCCGGCTGGAGAAGGAACGCGACGAGGGCGTCGCGTCCCCAGTTGGCTCCGCGTGCTGACGGGCAAGCCGCCGGTCTATTTCTGCAGGATGTAGGAGTACCGGCCGGCCGCGGACTTCACGAAATTGCCGGTGGCCAGATTCCCGTCGTCAAACATGGCGTCGATCTGGGTCATTTCCTGATCGTCCACCGTCACCGCGACGGTGGAAATCGCAGCCGTGATGCCGTTCTGCTTGTAATCCCAATCCCACGCTCCGCCCAGCGAGTTCGTGCTCATCCAGACCGCGTCGCGCAGCTCGCCGGACATGCCGTTGGGCACGATGCTCCGGTTGGCGTCGGGCGGCCAGGTGCCGCTTTTCAGGGCATAGGTCTCGAAAGCCTGGGAAAAGGCGCGCAGATCGCTGATGAAGCGGGCGTCGCGGCTGCGGCGCTGCACCCGCTTGACCGTGGGCACGGCGATCGCGGCCAGCAGGCCGATGATGACGACCGTGACCATGATTTCGACCAGGGTGAAACCGGGTGCGCGACCGGTTTCGGGGCGGGACGGGGGCACCGAAGGAGTCTGTCCGCTGGCGCCAGGCGGCTCAATCGCAAACCGGGCGCGGCGGCCTTGTCGCCCGCGGCCGGCCGGCTTAAGATTATTCATGGTTTTCAAGGCATTGTCCGCCGATCTCCGTTGGCCCGGCCGGCGGTGCGCCGCACGATCCATCGCAACCCGAGCCCTGATGAAGCCCCGCCTGCCGCTGGTCTCCCCGTTGCTCCTGTGCGCCTGTCTCGTCGCGACCCTGCGCGGCGTCGAACCGCTGCTGGTCTGCGGCAACCAACCGGCGCTGGCGGCGCCCGAGTGGATCCGCCACGAGACCATTTACGAGGTGAACGTCCGGCAGTTCTCGGCCGCGGGCAACTTCGCCGGCGTCGAGGAGCAGCTGCCGCGCCTGCGCCAGCTCGGCGTGGGCGTCCTGTGGCTGATGCCGATCTACCCGATCGGCGTCGAGAACCGCAAGGGGACGCTCGGCAGCCCGTACGCGGTGCGCGACTATTACGGGGTCAATCCCGAGTTCGGCACCGAGACGGATTTCGCCCGGCTGGTGACCGCCGCGCATGCCCAGGGCTTCCGCATCGTCCTCGACTGGGTGCCCAACCACGCCGCGTGGGACAACCCGCTGGTCAAGGAGCACCCGGACTTCTTCGTCCACGACGCGCAGGGGCGCTGCGTGCCGCCGGTCGACACCGACTGGACGGACGTCGTGCAGTTCGACTTCAAGAACCCGGCCGTGCGCGACTACGAGACCGCGGCGATGATCCACTGGATCCAGCGGTTCGGTATCGACGGCTTCCGGTGCGATTTCGCCAAGGGCCTGCCGACGGCGGTGTGGGACGAGATCTCGGCGCGCCTGCGCGCCGTGCGGCCGGACCTGTTCCTCCTCGCCGAGGCCGACCTGCCGCAGGAACAGCTGCGCGCGTTTGACGCCGCCTACAGCTTCGGGATGATGAAGGTCTTCACCGACGTGGCCGCCGGGGGCGCCGAGGTTTCGAAGATCGAGGACGAGCTGGTCCGCACGCAGGTGGCGTTTCCGCGGGGCGCGCCGCTCATCCGCTACACGACGAATCACGATGAGAACAGCTGGGCCGGCACCGACCTCGAGCGGCTCGGCGGCGGGGTGGAGGCTTTCGCGGTCATGACGTTCATGCTCGACGGGATTCCGCTGATCTACAACGGCCAGGAGGCCGGCCTGGACCGCCGGCTGAAGTTCTTCGAGCACGATCCGATTCCCTGGCAGCCGAGCCCGCGCGCCGATTTCTACCGCACCCTGTGCCACCTGAGGCACGCGGATCCGGCGCTGGCCACCGGGGCGCCGATGCGGCGGATCGACACCACCGTCAACGGCTCGGTCTACGCCATCCTGCGCGAGGCGGGCGCCCACCGCGTGATCTCGTTCTGCAACCTGACCGCGAAGGACGCGACGGTCGACGCCGTCGACTCCGTGCTCAACGGCCGCTGGCGTGACGCCTTCACCGGCGAGACGATCACGTGGCAGGTGCCGGTGTCGTTCCCGCTGCCGTCCTGGAAATACCGCGTCCTCGTCTCCGCCGAGTGAGCGGCCGGGCGGCGGGCCTCACGGCTGGCGCCAGCGGATGACCGTCACGGATTCGCCGGGCAGTTCCGCCACCGGCGCCCAGTTCTGGAAGGAGCCGTCGGCCGCCGGCGCCAGCGCGGCGACCGGGACGGAGCCGGATTCGTCGGTGACCGGCCAGCCGGCGCGCAACGCGCTGGCGCCCGCCGACACGCCGGGCTGCGCGACGGGTTCCGCATTGAAGTTTGCCAGGACGAGGACGACCTCGCCGTCCGCTTGGCGCATGGCGACATAGACGTTGGGCGCCGGGGTCGAGACCGGGACGGGCTCGCCGTGACGCAGGGCGGGGGAGTCCTCGCGGAGGCGGATCAGGCGGCGATAGAGGGCCAGCAGGGAATCGCCGGCGGCGGACTCGGTGGCGACGTTGATCCGCGGGTAATCGGCGTTCACCGCATGCCAGGCCGGCGCCGGGGAGAAGCCGGCGCCGGGGGCCGCCGTCCACTGCATCGGCGTGCGGATTTCCGGGTCGGGCTTCGTGCCGGTCATGCCGATCTCCTCGCCGTAATAGATGAAGGGCACGCCGCGGGCGGTGAGGAACAGCTCCGCGGCGAACCGCAGCTGGCGTTCGTCGCCGCCCAGCTGGCTCGCCACGCGATCCTGGTCGTGGTTGCTCAGGAATGTCGACCAGTCGTCCGGCGCGGCGTAGGCGTGCCGCATGCGGTCCAGCTGCTGGGCGTAGATGCCGGCCAGGCCGTCGCGCACCGCCCAGATCGTGGCCCGCGCGAAGTCGAACTCGAAGTCGCTGTCGAGCGCGTGCTGGTTGAGATAGTCGGAGGTGAGCGCGGTCGGCGCGGCGACTTCGCCGACCACGAAGCTTTGGGGATTGATCGAATGACAGTAGGCGGTGAAGTCGCGCAGCCACGCCTTGGTCTCCGGCAGGTCCTGCTGCTGCCCGCCGTCTTCGAAGAGATACCGCACGGCATCGAGGCGGAAGCCGTCGATGCCGATCTCCCGCAGCCAGTAGTCGGCGAACCGCCGGTGGTGGGCGGTGACGGCCGGGTCGCGGAAATTCCAGTCGGGCATCTGCGCCGAGAACAGTCCGTAGTAGAAGCCGTCCCGCGTGCGATGCCAGACGGGATAACCCCAGGGCCCCTCCAGTTCCTCCGGCAGGGGCGCGAAGCGGAACAGCTGCCGGTCCGGGCTTCCGGGTGCGGCGGCCGCGGCGCGCAGGAACAGCGGGTGCCGGGCGGAGGCGTGGTTGGGTACGAAATCGATGATGACCCGGATGCCGCGGCGGTGCGCCTCCGCCACGAGGCGCTTGAAGAGCGCCGTGTCGCCGTACTGCGGATTGACCGCGAAATAATCGGTGACGTCGTACCCGTGGTAGCTCGGCGAGGGATTGATCGGCATCAGCCACAGGGCGGTGATGCCAAGGTCGGAGGCGCTGCGCGGATTGCCGTCGTTCAGGTAGTCGAGGTGGTCGATCAACCCCTGCAGGTCGCCGATGCCGTCGCCGGCGAGCGGGCCGGCCGAGGCATCGGCGAAGGAACGCACGAAGATTTCGTAGAAAACCGCGTCCCGCCACCAGGCCGGCGGGGCGGCCCGCAGCGGGGCGAGGAAAAGCGCGGCGGCGACGGCCGCCACGAGCAGGCGCTGGGATTTCATCGGGGTCGGTGTCACCGGTATTTTTTGTTCTGTCCGCCCCCGGTCAAAAGACGGCGGTGGGATTTATCCTAGGCCGGTGGGACAAAACTTGGGCGGGTCGGAGACAATGCCGCCCGGCCTTCAGAGGGAGTGGCGCACGATCAAAGTTTTTTCCGGACCATCGCGGTTTTCTTCGCGAATCGCCGGTGGCGGCGCCGGTCGGGCGCAACCAACTTCTCCGCATACAAAGGACGGTGATCCAGCGCCGTCGTCGATAGCTCACCCCAGATGTTTCGGCCGATCGGCGTGAAGTCACGCGCCGGCCGCAACCAGCACAGCGACGAATCAGTCCAACACCATGACAGCATCACCTCAGAGCAACCGTTTCCGCGGCGCCTTGTGGCGCCTGTCGGGAATCATCGCGTCGAGCCTTGTCCTTCCTCTAGCGGCGTCGGCCCAAACGGCGCCGGCGGCCAGCCCGGACCAGGCCTCCAATCAGACCGCCCCGGCGGTCAAGCCGAACACCGCCTCGCCGGACCAGGTGGTCAAGATGAACCCATTCGTCGTGGCGGGCTCCTATGCGGGCAGCCTCGAAATGGCGGCCCAGGAGAAGCAGAATTCGCCCGCCATCGTCGAAGTCATCGTGCCCGAGGACATCGGCAAGCTGCCCGACATCAGCATCGCCGACGCCCTGACCCGCCTGCCCGGCCTGACCAGCCAGCGCGTCAACGGTCGCGACCAGCAGATCACGATCCGCGGTTTTGATCCAAATTTGAGTGTCGGCACGCTCGACGGCGTCGAACAGGCCAACACGAATGACAACCGCGCGGTGGAATACGACCAGTATCCCGCCGAGCTCGTCGGCGGGGTAAAGGTCATCAAGTCCGGCTCGGCCGACGTGGTCGGCGGATTGGCGGGAACGATCGACCTGGAGACGACGTCGCCCCTCGCCGTGGACTACAGCGGCTTCGCCTTGAGCGCCTACTACAACTGGCCAAAGCTCGGCGAGCTCACTCCCGGCAACAAAACCAAGGGAGAGAGTTACTCGGGCACCTACATCGGCCAGTTCGCGGGGGGCACGGAAGGCGTCTTCCTCGGCTTCTCCCACACGGAGAATCCCTACGAGGGCCAGCAGTTCCAAGCCTGGGGCTACCCCACCGATGCCAACGGAAACTACGTGCTCGGCGGCATGAAGATTTACGCCCAGAACAACCTGCTGAAGCGCGATTCCGCCCTGGCGGTGCTTGAAAGCAAGCCGACCGACTGGATCCACAGCAAGCTCGACCTGTATTTCTCCTATTACAATGAGAACCAGCTGCTGCGGGGCATGGAAGTGCCGATGGCGATCTGGAGCAGCGCGCAGCTGCAGCCGGGTTATACGGTAACGAACGGCTTGGTCAGCAATTACACCCTGAAGAACATTCAGCCGGTGGTCCGCAACATGGTCACCGCGTGGACAGATCACCTGGCCTCCGGCATCTGGCAGGTCGACGCAGGTGAGAAATCCGCCTGGCCGGTGCACTTCCTCGGCGGCGCCTCCACCGCGGAGCGCAGCGAGGAGGTTCTGGAAGAGTATGCCGGCCTTGGGTTCAACGCCGGGGCGACCGACGCGGACACGTTCAAGGTCACCGAGACCGCCGGCCAGCTGCCCATGGTCGTTTCGAGCACGGACTACTCGAACGCCAGTCTCTTCACCCTGACCGACCCGCAGGGCTGGGGCGTGGGGGTCTTCCCGGTCACCGGCATGGAAGGCTACCTCAAGTACTTCAAGGAAAAGGACGTCGCGGATTCGGCCAAGGTGTCCACTTCGCACGAGCTGAACGCCTCGATCTTCAAGAACGTCGAGGTCGGCGTGAGTTACTCCGAACGCTTCAAGCAGTCAGGCCAGAACCCCACCGGATACCTGGTCAACGCGAACGGCAAGCCCAGCGCGCCCCTGCCCCCGCTGCTGGGGACAACGGACCTGTCCTTCATCGGCAACCTGCATCCGATCGCCTACGACCCGAACGCCGCCTACAATGGTGGTGCCTACGTCTTCATGCCCAACCCCAATCCCGGCAGCTGGGAGGGCGACAACTTCAAGGTCTGGGAGAAGGTCACCCGGCCCTACTTCCAGTTCAACCTGAAGGGTGACGCCGGCGTGCCGTTCGAGGGCAACATCGGCGCCCAAGCCTCGTTTGCCGACCAGCACTCCACCGGCTTTTCCGGCAACGGCGGCAACATCGTTTACCCGGTGAGCGGCGGCGCCACCTATGCGTCGTTCCTGCCCAGCATGAACCTGATCTTCAAGCTCACCAAGCAGGACGACATCCGGCTGTTCGTCGGCCGGCAGGAGCAGCGCCCGCTGATGTACGAAATGCGGGCGGCGCGCGATTACGGCTACAATGCGGCCAACGCCTCCTCCACCACGGTCAGCCCGTGGAGCGGCACCAGCGGCAATCCGGGCCTCCGCCCCTGGCTGGCCAACTCGGTCGATCTTGATTATGAGCATTACTTCGCGCACGGCGGCGGGTACTTCGCCCTGGCCCTGTTCGAAAAGCAGCTCCAGAACTACGTCTACCAGCAGAACACGGTGACCGACTTCTCCGGTTATCCCTACACCTCCGCGACGCCTCCGGTGCTGCGTCAAGGCATCACGTCGGAGTACGTCAACGGCCAGGGTGGCAACGTCAGCGGCGTTGAGGCCACCGTGCAGGTCACCAGCGACGTTCTGAGCGGCGGAACCGTCAAGGGATTCGGCGTCATTCTGAACGGCCTCGTCGTGGACAGCACGATCCAGCCCTGGGGTCCGGGTAACGGCAGTGCGCCGCTTCCCGATATGTCGAAGAAGACGGGCAATGCCACCCTGTACTACGAGAGCCACGGCTTCTCGGCCCGGGTCAACCTGCACTATCAATCGGAGGCCCGGGAGTACATCGTGCAGTTCGGCGCGCCGAATTTCGCCGGCCTCGGGTCGCCCAACGACGGTTACTCGGTGGAAACGGCGTTTCATACCGTCGACGCCCAAGTCAGCTATGCGTTCAAGGATGGTGCGCTCAAGGGCCTGACCCTCTACCTCGACGGCAGAAACCTGAATAATGCACCCGTGATCACCTACAACAACGGCGATTCGCGCCAGTTGACGAACTGGCAGAAGTACGGTGCGAATTTCGAGGCCGGCGTGTCCTACAAGTACTGATCCCGGGGCGTCAGCCCCTCCCTGCTCTGTCATTGCGGCCATCAGCCTGATCCTGGTGGCCGCAATTTTTCGGCCATGTTCGCATCGCAGATAACTTCCGCCTCGCGGCGGCTGGTGCCGGCGGTGGCGCTGGCCTCCGGCCTCCTATTCCGGCCCGCCTGTGGCGCCCCGCCCGACCCCGGGCTGCAGCCGATCGGGGCCGTCGCGACTGTCGCCGCGGCCGAGCGTGGCGTCACCCTGTCCTGCACCGACGGGGCGACGGTGCAGCTCACCGTGCTCGCCCCCGACCTCGTGCGGGTCCGCGTCCGTTTCGCCGGCCAGCCCGCCGCCCCCGACCATTCCTGGGCGGTGGAGCGCACGGACTGGGACCGCGTGCCGTGGCAGCTGGCGGAGACGGCCGATACCGTCATGCTCACGACCGCCGGGCTCGAGGTGGTCGTGCGGCGGTCACCGCTGCTGGTGGAGTTCCGCGATGCGGCCACCCACCGCGTGGTCAACGCCGACGAGCGGCCGATGGCGCGCGACCCGGCGACGGGCGCCCTCGAGGCGGCGAAACGCCTCGGGCTCGACGAGCATTTCTACGGGCTGGGGGAGAAGGCGGCCCCGCTCGACCATCGGCGCGGCACGTTCACGATGTGGAATTCCGACACGCCCGGTTACGTTGCCGGCACCGACCCGATCTACCAGAGCGTGCCGTTTTATCTCGGCTTGGCGGACGGCGCGGCCTACGGCCTGTTCTTCGACAACTCCTGGCGGTCCACCTTTGATTTCGGGCACCTCGGCCAGGAGGCCGCAATCTACCGGGCCGACGGCGGCGAACTGAACTACTACTTCTTCGCCGGTCCGGACCTGAAGCAGATCCTCGGCCGGTACACCGAGCTCACCGGCCGGATGCCGCTGCCGCCGCTGTGGGTGCTCGGCAACCAGCAGAGCCGCTACAGCTATTATCCTGACACCATGGTCGAGCAGATCGTGGCGCGCTACCGGCGCGAGCGCCTCCCGCTCGACGTGCTCTACCTCGACATCCACTACATGGACGGCTACCGCGACTTCACGTGGAATCCGCAGCGGTTCCCCGACCCCCGCGGGCTGCTTGACCGATTGCGCGCGCAGGGCGTCAAGGTCGTCACGATCATCGACCCGGGCGTGAAGTACCAGCCGGCGGCGCCGGACGCCCCGGCGGGCGCGCACTATTCCGTCTTCGACCAGGGCCAGGCCGGCGACTATTTCCTGCGCCGGCGCGACGGCTCGCTCTGGATCGGCGAAGTCTGGCCCGGCAAGGCCGTCTACACCGACTACACCCGTGCCGACGCCCGGCGGTGGTGGGGCGACCTGCACCGCCCGCTGCTCGAGGCGGGCGTGGCCGGCATCTGGGACGACATGAACGAGCCGTCGGACTTCACCGACCAGACCGGGCGCAGCCAGGCGGACGTGGTCTTCGACGATCTCGGCGCGCACACGCCCTACGCCGCCAACCGGAACGTTTTCGCGCTGAACGAGGTTCGCGCCACCTATGAAGGGCTGACGCGGCTGCAGCCGGAGCGCCGCCCGTTCATCCTCACGCGCGCCGGGTATGCCGGCGTGCAGCGCTACGCCGCGATGTGGACGGGCGACAACAACGCGACGTGGGACGCCCTCGCGCTCAACATCCCGATGTTTGCCTCGCTCGGCCTGTCCGGCGAAACCTTCGTCGGGGCGGACATTCCGGGGTTCATCGGCCGCGCCACGCCGGAGCTGCTCGTGCGCAGCTACGAACTGGCCTGTCTCGTGCCGTTGCTCCGCAACCACGCGGCAATCGACAACTACGACCACGAGCCGTGGCGCTTCGGCCCGGTGTACGCCGCCATCATCCGCCGCTACCTCCAACTCCGCTACCGGCTGCTGCCCTATCTCTACACGACGATGGAGGCGGCGCACCGCACGGGCGTCCCGCTGTTCCGGCCGCTGGTGCTGAATTTCCAGGACGACCCGAACACGTTCAATCTCGACGACGAATTCATGGCCGGTGATGCGCTGCTCTCCGCCCCGGTGCTGCGCCCGGGCGTGCGCGGCCGCGAGGTCTACCTGCCGGCCGGGCCGTGGTACGACTACTGGTCGGGTCAGCCCCTGAGCGGCGGCCGTCTCCTCTGGGCGGAGGCGGACCTGGATCACCTGCCGCTCTACGTGCGCGGCGGCTCCGTGCTGCCCTCCACCGAAGCCATGGATTTTGTCGGCGCGAAGCCCTGGGATCCGCTGCTTTTCGACGTGTATCCCGGCGCCGACGGCACTGCCGCGGGTTCGCTCTATGAGGACGATGGAGTCAGCCCGGCCTATCGCGACGGCGCCTTCCGTCGCACCGCGGTCACCTACGCCGCCGGGTCCGGCGGCGCCCGCCTGACCCTGGGCGCGCCGGAAGGCCGTTACGCGCCCGGAACGCGCCATTTTGAATTCACCCTCCATGCGGCCCCCGCCGCCACCTCGGTCGCGCTCGACGGCCGGGCACTGCCCCGGCTCGCCCCCGGCGCCGGCGGCGACGGCTGGTGGCCGGACGAGACCGGGGCGCTGCATGTGCGCCTGGCCGACGATTCGCAGGTGCACGCTCTGACTTTCCGCTGACTCCCGCCATGGAAACCCCGACCTGGCTTCAACTGCGCACCGCCGGCGTCCTGGCGCACATCTCGTCGCTGCCGGGGGCGTATGGCATCGGCAACCTCGGCTCGGGTGCGCGGGGGTTCGTCGATTTTGCCGCCCGGGCCGGGTTCAAATACTGGCAGATCTGTCCGCTCGGACCGACGGGATACGGCGACTCGCCCTACCAGTCGTTCTCCAGCTTCGCGGGTAACCCGTACTTCCTGGATCTGGAGGAGTTGCAGCAGGAGGGGCTGCTGACGGCCGCCGAGCTGGCGCCCCTGCGGGCGCTGTCGGCGGAGGCCGTGGAATACGGCCGGCTTTATAGGGAGTTCTGGCCGGTGCTCGCCCGGGCCCGCGAGCGCTTCCAGGCGCTCGGGGTGCGGGCGCCGTGGGGCGGCGCGCGGGCGCTGGCGGAATTCACCGCGACCGCCGGGGACTGGCTGGAGGCCTATGCGACGTTCATGGCGCTGAAGCAGCAGTTTGCGGGGCGCCCGTGGTGGGAATGGCCGGCCGAGTGGCGCGATTGGCGGCCGGGGCTCGCGGCCCGCCTGCCGGCGGCCGCCGCCGCCGAGGCCGACCGCCAGCGCTTCCACCAGTTCGTCTTTGCCCGCCAGTGGGCGGCGCTGCACGCCCACGCCGCCGCGCAGGGCCTCGGCATCATCGGCGACGTGCCCATCTTCGTCGCGCTCGACAGCGCCGACACCTGGCGGTGGCGCGACATCTTCCGCCTGGCGCCGGACGGGCGGCCCGAGGTCGTCGCCGGCGTGCCGCCCGACTATTTTTCCACCTTCGGGCAGCTGTGGGGCAATCCGCTCTACGACTGGGACCGGCTGGCGGCGTCCGGCTACGCCTGGTGGATCGAGCGGCTGCGGGTGGTGTTCAACCGCTGCGAGGTCGTGCGGCTGGACCATTTCCGCGGCTTCGACACGTACTGGGAGGTTCCGGCCGGCGCGCCAAACGCGCGGCGGGGGCGCTGGCGCCCGGGTCCGGGCCCGGCGTTCTTTGCGGCGGTGAAGGCCGCGTTGCCGGAGGCGCGGCTGATCGCCGAGGATCTGGGCTACATCACCGCGGAAGTCGCGGCCCTGCGCCGTGCCGTCGGCCTGCCGGGCATGAAGGTCCTGCAGTTCGCCTACGGCCACGACGACAACAACGCGAACCTGCCGCATTTCTTCCCGCCCGACTGCGTGGCCTACACCGGCACCCACGACAACGACACCACACGCGGCTGGCTGGCGGGGCTCGACCCCGCGCGGCTGGCCCAGGCCGCCGATTATTTCGAGCTCGACGGTGCGGAGTCGGCGTGGCCGGTCATCCGCGCGGCGTTCGCCTCGGTGGCGCGGCTCGCGGTGGTGCCGATGCAGGACCTGCTCGACCTGCCGTCGGCGGCGCGGATGAACAGCCCGGGCTCGACCGAGGGCAACTGGCGCTGGCGGTTCACCGCCGAGGCGCTGGCGCGCCTGGAGCGCACCCGCCTTGACACCCTGCACCATTGGCACGTGCTTTACGGCCGCACCGGCGACACCCGGCAGCACGATTACAGCGCGCCCCCGGCCGAGCTGCCGTCGGCCCGCCGCCCCGGTGCCGCCTCCCCGTCCGCCACCCCGACCCCCGTCCATCCGTGAGCCAGCCGCCCCGCCTCTCGCTGCCCGCGATCTGGAACATGAGTTTCGGCTTTCTCGGCATCCAGTTCGGCTGGGGCCTGCAGATGGCGAACATGAGCGCCATCTACGAGTACCTCGGGGCCAAGGAGAGCGACATCCCGATGCTCTGGCTCGCCGCCCCGCTCACCGGGTTGATCGTGCAGCCGATCATCGGCTACTACAGCGACCGGACGTGGTGCTGGCTCGGCCGGCGGCGGCCGTATTTCCTCGGCGGCGCGGTCCTCGCCAGCCTCGCATTGATTGCGATGCCCAATTCCTCGTCGCTGTGGATGGCCGCCGGGCTGCTCTGGGTGCTCGACGCCTCGGTGAACATCAGCATGGAGCCGTTCCGCGCCTTTGTCGGCGATCTGCTCCCGCCCGACCAGCGGCAGCTGGGCTTCTCCATGCAGAGCCTGCTGATCGGGCTCGGCGCGGTCTCGTCCTCGGCGCTGCCCTGGCTCCTCACCAACGTCGCCGGCATCGCCCCGGACGCGCATCCCGCGGGCGGCATTCCGCGCACGGTGCACCTCGCGTTTTACGTGGGCTCGGCGATCTTCCTGAGCGCCGTGCTCTACACCATCATCACGACCGGCGAACATCCGCCGGCGCCGGGCGGCACGACCCTCGCCGCCGGTTCGCCGGCGCCGGGCATCTTCGCCGGCATCCTCACCATGCCGCGGGTGATGCGCCGGCTGGCGGTCGTGCAGTTCTTCACCTGGCTGGGGCTGTTCTGCCTGTGGATCTATTTCACGCCGGCGATCGCCCACCGGATCTTTGGCGGCGTGCCCGGCACGCCCGCCTACCAGCGCGGCGTGGAGTGGGGCGGCGTGTGCTTTGCGGTCTACAACGGCGTGGCGTTCGCCTACGCGTTCGTCCTGGTGGCGCTGGGCCGGCGCGGCGTTCCGACCAAGACCCTCTATGCGTTCGGCCTCGTCTGCGCCGGTCTCGGCCTGCTCGCGGTTTCGCTGTGGACGGCTCCGAACGGCCTGCTGGTGTCGATGACCGGCATCGGGATCGGGTGGGCCACGATCCTGGCCATGCCCTACGCCCTGCTTGCCAACGCGATTCCCCCCAGCCGCATGGGCTTTTTCATGGGGGTGTTCAACTTCTTCATCGTGCTGCCGCAGATTGTCGCCGCCACCGCCCTCGGGGCGGTCGTCCAGCACGTCTTCGCCGGCCAGGCGATGCCGGCCGTCGTCGCCGGCGGCGTGTCCATGCTGGTCGCGGCGCTGGCGCTGCTGCGGGTCCCGACCCCGGAGGCGGAGACCGCGGCACCGGCGGCGGTCAGTCCCCCGGTGTGATTCGCGGCGCCGGCCGCCGGCTCAGTCGCCGCCGTCGTCTTCGCTGTCGCCGGGCGCCGCCTGGCCGGGCGAGAAGTCGACCCGGTCGTAGTAGATGGTCTTCGGCCGTTGCTCACCCGCGCCCCGGCTTGCGTCGAGCCGTGCCCGGTAGTCGGCGGGCGACTCGCCGCAGTGCTTCTTGAAGACGCGCGCGAAATACCCGGCGTCGTCGAAGCCGCTGGCGAAGGCGATCTCCGAGATGTGGAGCGGGGTCGACTCGAGCGCGAGCCGCGCGCCCTCGATGCGGATCCGGTGGATGTAGTGGATGAGCTTCTCCCCGGTGGCGCTGTGGAAGAGGTGCGAGAGATAATCGGGCGAGCACTGGAGGCGCTCGGCGATCGCCTTCACGCCCAGGTTGGTGTTGGAGAACTGTTCGCGGACGATCCACTTCACCTGGAAAACCTTGCCCACGTCGGTGTTCAGCCGGTCGGTCGTCGTCGCGACCAGGCTCTCGAACATGCCGAGCAGGGCGGTCACCAGTCCGCGCAACACGTGATCGCGGGCCGGCGCCTGGCGGCGGAAGGCGGCGATGACGCTCTGGGCAAGGCCCTCGACCTCCGGGGCGTTGGGCAGGTCGAAGAACTCGATCACCTCGATGTCCGGCTTGTGCGGAGCCGCCTCGTGGGCGAGGTGGAGGCTCAGGGTGTTGCTGTAGAACCCGGCGACCAGATTGCGGAACGGGCGGTCGGGGTCGGAATAAATGGTCTCGCCGTGCGGCACCCCGGCCGGCACCACGCACAAGTCGCCGGGCCGCAGGTCGAGCGTCTCCTTGGGGAAGCGGAACTCGGTGCGCCCCTGCATCTGCAGGAACACCTCGGGCTTGAAATGGAAGTGGAGGCCGGGCAGGCGCTGCATCAGGCCCTCGTCGCCCGGCACCCGCACGCGCAGCTGCTTGCGCCCCGCGCGCTGGATCGCGTCCTCGAGGACATCGCGCATCTCCGCCCGGTCGTTGGGGCGCATCGGCAGTCCAAAAGGAGGACGCACCGGGGTCTGGGGGGCGGTGTTCATCGTGGGGCCGTGCCGGCGCGCGCGGCAGGCGAAAGCTGCATCATATCTGATCGATTCGCGCCGGGTTGGCAAGGCGCGTCGGGCCGTGACGGCCCGGGCGTTGACCGCGGCCGCCGGCCTGCTATCAAGGTGAGCGCCATGACGTTTCCCCAGTGTCGCACCACCTTTGCGTTAGGCCTGGGCATTGTGTTGCTCGGCTCGGCGGGCCCCGTGATGGCGGCGGCACCCCAGCCCGCGCCCGTGCCGCTGGGCGACCACACGTACCGCCTCACGCGCAGCGCGCGGTGGACCTTTTCGTACAACACGGATAAACTCGAGCGGCTGGCCCGGGAGGACGCGGCCAAATTCTGCGCCGGTCTGGGCCGGCGGATGAAGGAGGTGTCGATCTCCGCGGAGAAGGCATCGGTGCTCTACGGCGGGATCTCCTCGGCGACGATCGTGTTTCAGGCGCTTGACCCCGCGGACCCCGCGTTCGCGGCCGCGCCGGGGGCTTCGCCGCCGCCGAACGACCGCCAGATGCTGGATGCCCTGCACGACAAGCAGCTGCTCTCGGACACGGAATACGAGGCCGCCAAACAGCGGCTGGCGGAGAAGTCGGTCGAGATGGACCAGCTGCTTGACCTCCGGCGGAAGGGCATCCTTTCGGAGGCTGATTTCGAGGCGGCCAAGGCCCGGCTCCGCGAGCGGGCGAAGTAGGGCCGGCCGCCGCCTTCAGACACTTCGGCCGCCGCGCCGCGGGTTCAGGTGCCGTCGGACCAGGTGGGTGACCGTCACCGCCGCGATGAGCAGGCTCACGCCGCCAAAGGCCATGCCCGCCCGGCCATGGATCATCGCGTCGCCAAAAACCACGCAGCCCGCGGCATAGGTCATCGCGATCAGCCAGGAAACCCATAGGTAGGTGCCGAACGCCACATTGCCGAGTCCGAGCAGGTAGCTTTGCAGGAAAAACGGCGGGCCGATGGTCACCCGCACCAGGAACACAATTTCCATCTGCTCCTTCGGGTCGAATTGCGGGATCTGGTATCCGAAATGAGCCACGAGACGGTTGGCCCAGGGGCGCACGGCGAACCGCGCGAGCCAGTATGTCAGGGCCAGATTGACGGCCAGCGCGGCGCCGTAGGCGGCGAGCACGCCGCCCATTCCCAGCCGCGCGCTGAATGCCGGACCCGCCAGCAGGGCGAACGGCGCCAGCGGCATCCCGAACGCCGGCGTCACGGCCGCCGCGCCGAAGAAGGCCCACGGCCCCATCCGGCCGGTGGCCGCGGCCGCCTGCCGCGCCCACGCATTGAAGTCGACCCCGCGCAGCGCCAACCCGGCGACGACCAGCACCGCCACGACCAGCATCGCCGCCTTGATGAGCAGGCCCTTGCTGGGTGCGGCCGCGGTCGGTGCCATTGCCCCACGATGGCGATCGCCGGCCAAGCGCGTCAAGTGCACCGGCGCGGCCCGGCCAGCGTGGCCTCGATCTCAAGCACCAGCTCGGGCCGGCAGATCTCGGCCTGCAGATACGCCACCCGGTCGCCCGGACGGAGCAGGCTCGACTCGAGGCGGGACTTCACCGCGGGGAAATCGTCCCGCTGCCGCAGGTACACCTTGAACCGCCGCCGCCAGGCCGAACCGGCGCCGAGCGCCGGCCCGACGCCGGCCGTGGCGCCGATCGCGGCGAGATTCTCCAGCGTGCAGTCCAGCTGGGCCTCGCGGTCGCCCGGCGCGACAGTGGCGTGCCCGCGGATCGCGGCGGTGCCGGAGATGAACACGTGGGTGGCGGCGGCGGTTTCGGCCACCGTGGCGCGCGAGAAGCTGGGCGGACGCGGGCCGTGCTCCGGCGGATAGTGGAAGGCGGGCACCTGCAGCGGATTCTCGAGATGCCGCCCCGGCGCGGTGCCGGCGAGGAAGGCGACCGCGAGCGGACCGGCGGCGGCGCCGACCGCCGAACTGGCCGGAAGCAGCGGCTGGAACCCCGGCCCGAAGCGGGCTTCAAACGCGGCGGCGCGCGCCCGGCAGAAACGGCGGTAGTTCTCCAGGCCCGCCTGCTCGCGGTTGATGTGCGGCACGTAATTCCAGATCCGGAACAAATGCAGTCCCGCGGCGGCCGCGAACAGCCGGCGGTAAAGCTCCCCGGTCGCCTCCTCGAGGCCTAGGTCGGGGCGGGCCACGGCGAATCCCGCCGTCAGGCCGCCGGCGCGAAACAGGCAGCAGCCGTTTTCCTCCCCGGCCGCCGCCGCCGCCAGCAGCTGCTCGTGAGGGTCGCCGCCCAGGGGCTCCAGCGCCACGCGCAGGGCCGGCGGCTGGCGGTCGAGCTCGATGCCGGCGGCCGGTCCGCCGAACCGCACGGCACAGGCGCCGGTCGCGACCGGCCGGACGGGAACCCCGGGGGCGCCGGGCTCGGCGGCGGGAGCAGCGCCGCGCTCGCGCAGTCGCGGCTGTCGGCGGCGGGCCGTGGGCACGCTATTTGCCCGGCAGGAAGGCGGCCTGGTTGACCGCCTTCGTGATGTCCCGCTCGAGGTACTTCAGCCAGCCGGTGGGCTGCTCGGGCTTCTCGCGGTTGCCCGCCTTGTCCACCGCATAACCCACGCAATGGGCCTCGATGCTCTCGTCCGTGATCAGGAACGTGACCGTGGCCTCGTTCTTCCGATGGAGGAGGTGGATGACCACCTTCTTCTCGTGGTCGTCCTTCACGGTCCATTCGCGACCGAGGGCGGCACGCACGACGGCGTCATGGGCCTGCATCCGGGAGACCTTGTCGTGCGGCACGGCGACGGTGAATACCACGGGGCCGATGTCGGGTTCATCGGCCGCGACTGCGGCGTTAACCGGAAAGACTGCGCATGCGACCAAGGCTATGGTCGTTGCGGCTGCGCGACTGGGCAGAAATCGGTGCGGGC
>DATJUU010000021.1:0-17461 GCA_035502155.1 Opitutaceae bacterium | reverse complement strand
CTCAAAATGGTTGCGCGCCTCCCGGAAGGGGATGCCCGTGCGCTCGCTCAACACGCGGCAAACCCGCCCCGGAAACTCCGGATGGCAGTTGATGCCGGTGCCGACGGCCGTGCCGCCGATCGCCAGCTCCTCCAGCGCGGCGATCGCCTTCTGCGCGCGCTCGACGCCCTTGCGCACCTGGGCCGCGTAGCCCGAGAACTCCTGCCCGAGGGTCAGCGGCGTGGCGTCCATGAGGTGGGTGCGCCCGATCTTCACGATGTCCTGGAAGGCGGCGGCCTTGGCCTCCAGGGCGGCGGCCAGCTCGATAAGCGCCGGCACCAGCTGGTCGTGCAGCGCGACGGCGACACTGACGTGCAGGGTCGCGGGAATCACGTCGTTGGACGACTGGCCGAGGTTGACGTCGTCATTGGGATGCAGCGGTTTCTTCGAGCCGATGGGCTGGCCGGCAAGCTGGCTCGCGCGGTTGGCGATCACCTCGTTGATGTTCATGTTCGACGAGGTGGCGGAGCCGGTCTGAAAAACGTCGACGGGAAAATGCGCGAGGAGGCGGCCGTCGATCACTTCCTGCGCGACCTGCCGGATGAGGCGGCTCTTCTCGGCGGTGAGCAAACCGAGCTCCTCGTTGGCGGTGGCACACGCCAGCTTCACCAGGCCCAGGCCCTGGATGAACGCGGCGGGCATGGGCCGGCCGCTGATCGGAAAATTGAGCACTGCGCGCTGGGTCGAGGCGCCGTAGAGCGCATCGTCGGGGACCTGCATCTCCCCCATGGAGTCACGTTCGAGTCTCATGATGGTATCGGATGGGCCGCAGCCTACCGGAACCCCGGGGAAAAGCAAAGCCCCGCGGGGCAAGCCGCGGGGCGAAAAAAAACGGCCGACGGGCGGCCGCGCCACTCAGAACTTGATCGACAACTTGTCGCCCTCGGCCTCAAGGCGGCCCATGGAGCGATCCCAGCCGTCCTCCGCCAGATAGCGCAGCACGCTGCGACGCGCATGTTCGGGGGCCGCCGGCTCCGGGTTGTAGACGCCGGCCGCGCCCAAGGCCGCCAGCAGGCGGGCGTGACGCGAATCCGCGACCGCCGCCGCCGTCGGAAGCACCTCGGCGGTGCGCCGCGGACCGGCGGAGGGCATGCCGCGGTCTTCAAAACCCAGCGGGCGGGAAGTGGTCCCATCCAGATCCGGATCGAGGGAGGCCACCGCGGCCAGATGCGCCGCCAGGAAGCGGGCCGACGCCTGGAAATCCGAGGAGGCGGGGCGATCGTCCACAACCTCCCCGAGCCACGGAATCACACTCGAGCCGTCGGCCGGCGCCTCCCGGCGGGCGACCGCCGTCGACGCGGCCGCGTTCACTTCCTGGGCTGCGGCCAGCTCGGATGCCGGAGCACGTGACGTCACCACCGCCAAACGCGCGGGCCGGCTCGTCTCCGGATGCTGCGCGGCGGCCAAGGTCTGGGAATGGTCGATCATCCCGGCATCGCCCGGCATCGCGGCCGGCGCACCGAGACCGCCATAATAGCGGACAGTGAAAAGCGAGAGCGCCAGAACCGCCGCCGCGCCCACTGGCACGCGCATCCGGCCGAACCGGCTATAGACGGCCGACAGCTCGAGCCACCACGACTTGCGGACAACCAGTGCCGCCAGCTGCTTTTGGCGCAGGTCGCGCTCAAACTGGGTCCAGAATTCCGGCGGCGGCCGCTCCGCCCGCTTGAGGCGCAGCAGGTCCTCCAAGGTGACTTTCGTCGGCGGATTGGATTGACGCCCGAGCATGGCCGCTAGCGGAGATAGGACTGCAATTCGGCCTGCAGGAGCTGCTTGGCATAATGCAGCCGGGAACGGACCGTTCCCACCGAGCAGTTCATGATCTCAGCGATCTCGTTGTGGCTGAGGCCGTCGATCTCAAACATGGTTACCACCATCCGATGCTTGATAGACAGTTTCTGTAATGCTTCGTTCAATTTTTCCTGGAGCTCTTTTACAAACAAGTCCCGGTCCGCACCCGACTTATCTGTCAGCGCCCCTATCACTTCCGACGTTTTGTCCTCCTCGACAATGTGATCAAAACTGAAGAAGGTACGCAGCCGGTTTTTGCGCAGATGCGTCAGGGTGGCGTTGACGCCGATCCGGTACAGCCAGGTGAAGAACGACGATTGTCCCTGGAACCGGTTGATGGACTGGAAGGCCTTGATGAATGTCCCCTGGGTCAGGTCGGCCGCATCCTCCCGGTTGGCGCACAGGTTATAGATCACCGAGTACACCCGCTCGCGGTACTTCAGGATGAGCCGGTCAAACGCGGCCACGTCCCCCGCCTGCACTTTGCGGACCACCTCCCAATCAGCGTCCGCCTCCTGCTGACGCTCGGGGGTTGCGACCAGCGTCTTGCTGATTGCTTTGGTTAGGCCCACGGACAACTAGGAAATCACAACCGTCCGGCGGCGCAATCGCATTCTAGAAATCGGCGTCGCGCCGAAGTCCGTCGACCTGCGCGCGCAACAGCCCGGCGAGCTGCCCGAGGGGCCCGGCGGGCGCAAGCCGGGCCCAGGGCCGCAGGATCGCGGTCGCGGCGGCCAGCTCGGCGTGGATGTGTCCGACCACGTCCGCAAACACGCCCAGGGCGCTCATCTGGGCCCGGCGCCGGGCGACCGCCGGCCGGCGGCGCTCCCGGATTTCCGCCAGCAAACCCGCCCGTTCGCGCCGGGGCAGCTTGGGCAGCAGCAGCAGCAGCGGGAGGGTCAGCTTCCCGCCGCGCAGGTCGGTGCCGAGCGTCTTGCCAATCCGTTTTTCCTCGCCATAGAAATCCGCCAGGTCGTCGTAGATTTGGTAGGCGACGCCCAGGCGCCGGCCGAAGCCGGCGGCCGCCCGCACAAAGGCGGCGTCATATCCCGCCAGGCGGCTCCCCAGCCGGCACGAGAGTTGAAACAGTTCCGCGGTCTTCAGGTCGATGATGCGGCGGTAGTCGGTCCGGGTGATCGTGGTGTCGCCGCGCCGCAGCGTTTGCGCCACCTCCCCGGCGCAGACCCGCCGCGTGGCGGTCGCCACCACCTGGCAGACCTCGGTGGTGGGAAATCCGGCCGCCAGGCCGACCGCGTGCGCCAGCAGGGCGTCGCCCGTCAGGACCGCCGCGTCACTGCCGAAGCGTCGCGCTGCCGTCGGCCGGCTGCGGCGGAGCTCCGCGCCGTCCATGATGTCGTCGTGCACCAGCGTCGCCAGGTGCACCAGCTCCACGATCGCCGCGGCGCGCACCAACGGCGGCGCCACCCGGCCGCCGCGCCAGCCGCTGACAAAAACGAGCGAAGGCCGCAGGCGCTTACCCGAGACGTCCAGGCAGTACTCAACCGGATCGCGGATCTCGGGCTCAAAGCCGCGCAGCTGGGCGCGCAGGAACCGATCGAGCGCCCCCAAGTGGGGCCGCAGGCGGTCAAACAGGCCGTCGGAGCCGGACACCGGGCGTCCGGCGGGCGGGCGCGGTCGAGCGGTCATAGCCGCCGGAAGCTAGGTGATTTTTCCGAAATGGCTAACCAATAGTCGCCCGGCCGCGAACACCGGAACCGCTCCGCACCCGACCCGCCCGTGCAAATGAAAAGGCGTGCCCGCAGGGGGGCACGCCCGGAAATCCAAGCGCTGGCGGCCAGCCAAGCCGCCGCGTCACATCTGGCCTGATTTGTCGCCCGGCTTCGCCGCCGGCAGGAAGGGATCCGCGCTCTCCCGGTAGCCGGGCAGTTCGTCGCGGCGCATCTGCAGGCCGCGCAGCTGGGAGGGACTCATGATCTCCTGGGGGGGCGCACCCTCGGCATTGATGGCCTTGGCGGTGATGAAGATGATCAGGTTCGTGACCTCGCTGTCCTTGTTGTCGGATCGGAAGAGCCGGCCGAGGAGCGGGATGCTTCCGAGCACGGGTACCGAGTTGCCGCCCACGGTGGTCTGGGTGCGCATCAGGCCGCCGATGGCCATGGTGTAGCCGTCCTTCATCGACACCTGCGTCTTGGCGGTGCGGGTCGCGATGATCGGGATGGAGGCGCCGCCCGCGCCGCCGAAGGTCGTCGTGCCGTTCTGCTGGCTGACCTCGGGCTCGAGGGTGAGCTTGATGAAGCCCCGCGCATTCACCTGCGGCGTGACCCGCAGGATGATGCCGATCGGCTTGTAGGTGAAGCCGCTGACCTCAAACGACCCGTGCTCCTGGTTGTAGGTGTAGCTCGGGATCGGGTATTCCTCGCCCACGTTGATGAACGCCTCGCTGTTGTTCAGCGTCACGACGGTCGGATTGGACACGATCTTCACCTGGTTGAGGGTCTTCAGCGCGCTCAGCACGATGTTGAAATCCGAGGCGGAGAACACGGCGCTCGCCACCCGGCTGGTGTCGGCCGCGTTGGTGACCGAATTGAGCAGGTTGAGCGCGCCGGTCACCGAGTTGTTCGTCGTGTCGGTCGAAGCGAGGGTCGAATTGGTCTGGGTGCTGGGCGTGGTGCTGCTGGTGGTGGTGCCATTCGAGGCCACCTGCACCACCTGGGGAAGTCCGGTCTGCGCGTTGGTCGCCAGCTGGCTGCCCGTGTTCGTCTGGGTGGTGCTTGTGTTCGTGGCCCCGGTGTTCGACGTCGTGGTGTTGTTGTTCGTGCCAGAGGTGGTGGCCGTATTGTTGGCGTTGTTGTTGTCGAATCCGTCACTCGCGTTCTGGGTGCGGCCCCGGGTGAAGGACTGCGAGACCGAGCCCACCCCGACTTGGAGGCCGCTGAGCGAGGCCCAGTTGACGCCAATGTTCTTGATGTCGCTGCTGGAGACCTCGACGAACTTCGACTCGATCATCACCTGATCCGTGGCCTTGTCGAGTTGCTGGATGATCGGCCGGATCTTGTTCATCTTCGAAGGCCGCTCGGTGATGATCAGGGAGTTGCTCCGGGTATCCACCACCATCTTGCCGCCGGCGGCGCTGTCGACGAGCGAGGAGACGACCGGCTGGATGTCGGCCGCGCGGGCGTAGTTGAGCGTGAACACCTCCGTGCTCGCCGGCTCCTGGGCGAGGCTTTCGAGGCTCACGATCTTGATGATGCTGCCGTCCTCGATGTAGGTGTAACCCACCGGCGAGAGGATCACCTCGAAAATCTGCCGCCAGGTCACGTTGCGGAGCTTGATCGAGGTCTTGCCCTGCAGGGTGTCGGGGATGACCAGGTTCAGCTCGAACAGGTCGGCGACATTGCGCAGGATGGTGCGGATATCCTCATCCGGAAAATCGACGGACAGGGTATCGTGACTGCGGCTGGCCCCGGTGCCGGTCGGCTCGGTCCCCTTGATGGTGACGGCGTCCCCGGCGGCTGCGGCCGGGGTGGAGGCTGCCGGAGCGGCCGGAGGATTCGCCTGGCTCCACAGGAGGCCGGCGGGGGCCAACAGGATGAGTGCGAACCGAAGCGAGGGTGTTCTCATGGGGCTTTTCCTGGTTTGATGGGCCTGGTGATTTCTTCGCGGTTGAGGCGAATCTTGAAAGAGGATTGGTCGATCGCCGCAATCACTACCACGTAGTCGGTGCCTTCAAAAGTAATTGTCAGACTATCACCGACTTTGAGTTTTTTTTCACGGAAGAGAAGCAGCGGCTGGCCGTTGAACAACATCATCCCGGAGGGGGTGATTTGGGCCGCGATTTTCAGCAGGATATCGCGGTCCGTGGCCACGGCGTGCACGACCTCGCCCGTCTTGGTCAGACCCGCCACCGGGGCCCCGAAACCCGCCGGATTGAATGGGTCGACCAGATCCGCCGGGAGACTGGCGGTGCCCTTTTCCTCGGTGGTCAGGAGGCGCGTGGCCAGATCCAGCGTCGTCTGCCGCTTCACCGGGCTCGAGATCTCGTCCTGGCCCAGGACCCGCGCGAGCGAAGCCCCGACGAGCAGCAGGCTGAACAACTGGAGGAAGCGCTTCATGGCTGGCCGAGGAATTCGAGATTGAGGCTCGCCGTGATCGTGCCCGGTCCGGGATTGGGCCCGCGCACGCCGTCGCGCGTCACCGTGCCGCTGACAAGCCGGTAGAAATGCTGTCCGGATTCCAGCCGGCTCATGAAGTCCAGCACCTGCCGGAAGTCGCCCTGCACCGAGATCGTGTAGCCGACACCGAGGTAGATGGGCTTGGGACCCTTGGCCGGTGCACCGCCGGACCCCATGGGCTGCAAATTGAGCTCCTTCACGCCCGTGTCCGACTCGAGCCGGTAGAAATACTGCTGGTTGCGCGCGCGTTCGCTGCTGCGCACGAGCCGGGACTCCAGCTCCTTGGTCGTGGCCGCCAGGGCGTCGAACTGCTCCGCCAGATTCGCCCCGTTGCGGATGTCGTCGAGGATGCGCTGCCCCTCCTCCTCCTTTTGTTTCAGTTGCGCCGCCAGGTCGCTCACCTGCGAACTGCGCCAATAGGAGGCGGCCAGCAGGATCACGCTGAGCAGGCCGCAGCCGATGGCGACGGGATGCTTTTTCAGCACGGTGACCAGGTCTTTGGAGGTGATGGCCATGGCTATTTCTTCGTGCCCGCCCCCTTGAAGCGCAGAAAGATGTCGAAACTGAGCCGGTCGGTGCCCGCCGCGCGCTCGAGCCGGTTCAACGCCACGTCCTCGAACACGCCGCTGAAATACTTGTCCTGTTTGAGCTTCTCCACGTACGCGGACGTGCGGCCGCTGGCCTCGTCCGGCGTGCCGGCCGCGATGCCGCGCAGCTCCACGCCGGTCTCGCGGGTCTCCACCGCGTCCACCGCCAAGTCCGACGGCAACGAGCTCCCGAGATGCAGGAGAAACTGGGACAGCACCACCCGCGGCTCCATAAACCGCGCCAGCTCGTCGATCTTCTTCTCCTCGTCGGCGAACTTCCGCGACAGCACATGTGCCTGGCCGCTGGCCTTCTTGTTCGTGTCGATCTGCGCCTGCCACTCCGCCACCTGATGATGGAGGTTCTTGATCCGGTACTCCTGGTAGCTGAAATACAGCAGCAGGGCGGCGCCGACCGCGATGGCCGCGAAATTGACGAAGAAACGCGTCCGGACGACCTTCGTGTCCGGCAGCCGCTCGACGTTGCGGAGGTTCGGATGCCAGGCCGGGACCAACGGCGCCTGCGGCTGATCACTTTTTTTCGCTGGCGGCGGCATCGTAGTACGTCATCAGGCTGAACAACCCCAACCACCGGGCGTCGGGATTCTGCGGGGTCACCGTCGGGGCGAGGGTGATCTCGCGCGCCTTCAGCCAGTTTGCCAGGTCAAGCTCGAGCACCCCCACCCCGAGCTCCTTCGCCACGGCGGCGCCCAGCCAGCCGAGTTTCGCCGGCAGGCGCGTGCACAGCACCTGGGCGATCGACTGGCCGGTCTGCACCTCGTAGAATCCGATCAGGGACTGCAGCTCCTTGAGCAGCTTCTTGATCAGCAGCCCCCCCATGTTCGTAAAGTCGAAGGTGTTTGAGAAAAACAGTTTTCGGGCCGACTCCTCGTCCTTGAGGTTGAGCTCCTTGAGCACCACGGGGATCATCGCCTCGAGCCCCTGCGGGATCGAGCGGGTGACATCCAAGCCGGAGGCGGAGACGATGAACGACTGGGTGCTGTCGGCGTCCATCTCCAGCACGAGCGTCGGGGCCTTGAGCTGGGCGAAGGCGTGGTAGTTCACCAGTCCGCCCAGGGCGGCAAACGTGCCCAGCTCCAGCCGCTCCGGGAACACGCCCAGGGCGAGCAATTGCTCCTGCGCGGCAAGCAGTTCGTCGTTCTGGCCGCCGACAAAAACGACCTCCTTCTGCGTGGTGACCCGGCCCACCTCGTAATCGGTGCCATCGCCGGAATTGAGCACCACGATCGTGCTCTTGTCGGACTCCATCCGGAATTGCTGGGCGCAGATCTCCAGAAAATACCCCGGTTCCTTCACCCGTTTCAGATCCAGCGTCACGCGCCGCACCAGCCGGTGGGGCGGGTAGACGCCGCAGCGGGAATGCATATAGGCGCTGGTCGACTTCTTGCCCACCAGCTCCTTGACCGCCCGCTCCACCGCGGCCGCGTCGCCGATCGGCACTTCCTTCAACTCCTCAATCACCATCGGCGCGTCCACCGCCGAGGTGCGCGCCATCAACGCCGCTTGTTCGTTGATTTCGACGTAGAAGCCTTGGGCTTTCTTGGAGAACGAGAACATGCGGACACGTGGAGACGGGTGGTGGGGAAAGCAGGACTGATGCGAGGCAGCCGAAGTTGGGCTAACTGAGGGTCGCAGGCGCAGCGCAACCTTCAGCTAGGCTACGATAAGAGGGTTGGTTTTTACAAGCAGACTCGCTCGTGACAAGACCAAAGAAGCGCCTTAATCAGCGACTGCCGGCCATTTACCATTTCTTCATTGCGGCCGGCAACCATGGCCAATCGCCCGTTTGGCAGCCGCATCACGTCGCTGAGATCAAGACTCGCGACATCCCACGGCCGGAATCGACGCGCATGATACCGGCGCCCATGCCATCACAATCCGCCGCGCCGGCTGCGTCTGCCTGCGGCATGCGACCCGGCCCGAAGGGCGGCTCGCGCCGATGCCGACGGCTACCTCTGCCAAGTGCGCTTCTGGTGACGATGCGCCTTCAAGCGCTTGCGGCGCTTGTGCTTGTTCATCTTCAAGCGGCGTTTTTTCTTCAGATTACCCATGATTTCTGGCGACGCACGCACCGTGCGGCCCTTCCCCCACCCTGTAAAGGAGATTTTAGGTTTTGCGCACCGTGCACGTGGCACCGGTGACGCTCGCATACAGCTCGAGGCTGACGGCGCAGCCCGGAAAGAATCCGGCCACGCAGGCGCCGTAAGCCGCAAGCTGCGGGCGATAGGTCTCGCCGAGGCGTTCCAGAAACACGCGGCTGTCCTCGCCGGCCCGCGGACGGTTGGTCTTCCAGTCAATCACGCGCACCGCGCGTGCGGCCTCGTCGTGCACCACCAGGTCGATCACGCCGTCGATCCAGGCGTCGGCGCGCAGGGGTGCGAAGACGGCAAGCTCCGCCAGCCGCCGGGCGCGGGTCGTCCGCAACTGGCGGAATAATTCACCGGCCCGGAGCATCGCGAGTTCCGCCTCCGCCCGCGCCTCCATCCCCGCCAGTCGCGCGCGCCCCACGGCCGCGGCGAGATGGGCCTCCACTTCCGCATCGGTGCCGCTCCAGGGCAGGAATTCCATGGTCTCGTGCCACCAGAGGCCGTACTCAATCGGATCGTCCCCCAGCGCCGACGCCTGCGGCTCGTCGAGCGCGGATTCATGCCGCCGGGTGCGCTCCAGATCGGGTTCGCCGGCCAGTTGGTGCGGCAACACGCGCGCCGGCAGGACCGCGGGCGCCCGCCGCGCGACCGGCACGCCCACCATCGATGGCGGCCCCTCGGCCGGCGGCGCCACAGGCAGCCTCCGCAATTCCTCCCCCGCCACCTGCAGCGGCGTGATCGACGCCAGTTCCGCACCCCATAATCCGGCGAAGCTTTCCGGTTCCAGAGGCGCGAAATCGGCGCCCCAGGGAAGCACCAGCGCCCGGCGCGGCCGGGTCACCGTGACGTAAAGCAGCCGGACCAGCCCCCGCAGGCGCTCGCGCTCCCGCGCCGCCCGCGTTTCGTCGGGCAGGCTCGCGCGGTCGTAGAACACCTCCGCCTCTCCGCTGCGTCCCGCCACCAGCCGGAGCCCCTCCTCCGGCGGGCGGCCGATGGCCCGCCAGAGGCCGAGCGGAATGACCACCGGCCACTCCAGCCCCTTGGCCGAGTAGGACGTGAGCAGGTTGAGCGCATCGTCGCTCGGCTTGCCGGCGGGCCGGCCTTCGTCGACGGCGGCCAGCAGTTGCTGCGACCACTCGCGCGGGCCGGCGCCCCTGAGTCCCAGCTCGGCCGCCTGGGCCAGCAACCGTTCCAGTTCGCCGGTGAGGGCGCCGCCGGGGTCGAGGTGCCGGGCCTTTGCCGCCAGTCCGCAGACCCGAACAAGGTCGTCGGCGAATCGCTCCAGCGGTTCGCCGGGCAGATCCACGCGCTCGACCAGCGGCCGGAGCACGGTCAGCGCCCCGCGCAGCGGTTCCGGGTGGCGCTCCGGTTCGTCCCAGTGAAACTCGTGCTCGGTCCGCAGCGCGACGGCGATCGCGGCATCGCTGACCGCAAACACCTCGCGCAGCACCCCGGTCCATTCGAAGGCATTGTCCGGGTCGCACACCGCCGCGAGCAACCCGCAGATCCAGGCGTAAACCGGGTTGTCGCCGTTGCGGTTCCGCCGCATCTGCAGGGCCACCTTCAGGCCCGCCGCCTCCAGTTCCTTGCGCGCCGTCACCAGCCAGTCGTTGCGGGGCGCGAGCAGGCAGACCTCGCCCCACTGCCGCGCCCCCACGCCGGCGGGCCCGTGGGCCTGCAGGAACGCCGCCACTTGCCGCACCTCGGCGGCCAGCCGCTCCTTGACCCCGAGCTTCCCCACCGGCGCCAGCGGCAGCAACCCGAGGAAGCCGGAAACGTTTTCCGGCCCCGGCGCCAGCGGTTCATAGGGCACCTGCAGCAACGGCGCGGGCGCGCCTTCCGCGGGCGGCAGACCGCAATTGTGCTCCCGCGCGGCGCTGAAGGCCGCCGGTAGCGTGCCGTTGAGCAGCGCGATCACGCGATGCGGCGTGCGGAAGGTCACGTCGAACGTCAGCCGCTCGCCGCCGGCCTCCCGCCCCAGCGCCTCGAGCTGCCGCTGGAAATTCCGCACATCCGCCCGGTCGCCATAGATCGCCTGCTGGCCGTCGCCGACGAAACAGAAATGTCCGGGCCGCGGGCCGGATCCGCCGCCGTCGGGCCAGGTGCCGAGACGCGCCCCGGGCGGCCGGGTGACCTCCACCAGCACCGCGAACTGCTCCGCGTCGGTGTCCTGCGCCTCGTCGAGGATGACCCGCCACTGCTCCGCGCGGATGCGTTCCAGCGTCGCCTCGTTCCTCAGCACCGCCAGCGCCGCCTCGACCTGGTCGGCGTAGGTTTGCACGCCGCGGTCGAACCGCCAGGCGCGGTAGCGCAGCGCGAGCTCCGCCGCCATGACCGCGCCGGCGGCGGCGAGCCAGTCCTTGAGCGGGGCGAGAAAGCGCGCAAACAGCCCGTCGATCCCCGCCGCCCTGCCTTCGGGTTTGGGCAGCGGCAGGTAGGTCCGTTCCGCCTCGAAGCGCCGCCGCCACTCCACGGCCGTCTCTTGGTTGCGGCGCAGCGCCTCGGCACCCTTGCCCCGGCGGGTGGTCGCCGCGCGGATCTCCTCCAGCGCCGCGGCGTCCGGGGGCGGCGGCGCCGGCGCGGGGATGCGCTGCACGAACCGCCGGGCCGACCCGCCGTCGAGTTTGCAAGCGAGATCGAAGATCGAATCCAGCGGCGTGTGGCGCAGAAACGCCTCCACCTGCGCGGCGGTCAGGGCGCTGAATTGCATCGCGTCCTGCTCCAAAAACTCCTCCCACCACGCCTCGTCCTCGTCGGTGATCACCGCGGGGTTGAGATGGATGCCGAGCGTCTGGCCGTGCCGCTGCGCCAGCAGCAGGCAGAAGCTATGGATCGTGCCGAAGAAGGCCCGCTCCAAGTGGTCGAGGGCGGCGAGGTCGCCGCCGGCGGGGCGCTCCGCCAGGCGGCGGAGCAGCACCGCGCGCGCCCGCTGGGCGATCTGCGCCGCCGCCTTGTTGGTGAACGTCACCACCGCCGTCTTGCGCAGCCGCTCCTCCGCGCCGGGGGCCAGCGCGATGGCCGCCAGCCGCTCCGAGATGGCCGTGGTTTTGCCCGAGCCGGCGTTGGCGCTGACGGCGAAATTCCGGTCCCACTCGTCGCGGAAACGGTCGCGGGCCGGCTGGTCTTGCAGCGGCTCAGGCATCGGGGGACTCCTCCGCCGGCTCCCCGGCGGGGGCGCCGAAGGTCAGGGCAAATTTCCGGGCGAGGACGGAGTGCGGCACCGGTGTGCACGCCAGCGGCCATTCGAAGCCGCGCGTGAAGTCGGTGCGGTCCGGCGTCAGCGCCCCGTAGCGGCCAGTCGCCACGTGCCGACCGATTTGCTCCAGTGCCTGCAACGCCGCGGGCAGCTCGCCCATTTCGAGCGACTCCGCCGGCCCGCCTTCCGGCTTGAGCATCCATACCCGGCCCCCCGCCGCACCGAGCGATGCGGCCGCCGCCAAGTAGACGCCCAGCTGCAGCGATTCGCCGCGCGCCATGCGGGCGGCGGAGAGCGCGCCCACCGCGCCGGTCTTGAAATCGACAATGTCCACCTGCGCGCCGCTCCAGGCCGGGCGGTCCAGGAACGCCAGGTCCATCCGGCCATGCACCGCGAGAAGTTCGTGGCCGCCGAGCGGAACGCTCGCACCGGCCGGCAGGGGCGCCTCGACCGCGACAAAAGGACCTGTCTCCAGCGCATACGTTTTTTCCAACAGCCGGCGCGCGATCTCCGCCAGCTCGGCGTGAAACGAATCCCAGTAGCGGTCGCGCGGCCAGTGGGCCCGCCAGGCGGCGAGCCGTTCGGCGAGCCGGTCGCGGGCCTCGTCCCGGGCGGGCTTGCGCGTGAAGCCATCGTCCGCCGGCGGGCCGGACAGCGCCTGCGCCAGCAGCCGGTGCGCCATCTGGCCGAGTGATTTCCTGCGCTCGCGCGCCAACGGGCGCCAACTCACCTGGCGCACCCCGAGAATCGCCTCGAACCACAGCGCCGCCGGATCCTCCACCCCGCGTTCGATCTGCCGCGCCGCCAGATGCGCGGGCCGCGTGACGTCGGGCGGACCGGACAGAAAATGGTCGCCAAACGGCACGGCCGGGTCGCGCCGTCCGCTCCAGATCGCGCTCCACTCGGCGGTTGCCGGATCGGCCTCGTCGGCCGACGCCTGCGGAGCCGTCCGCGCCACGCCGGCGAAAATCTGTTCCAGGTCGGCCCGCTGGCCCCCCGGCGCGGCCTGGGCGAGGAGGACGCGTTCCAGCCAGGCGTTGGGCGCGAGCCGCAGCTCCGGCTCCTCCTCCTCGAACAGCGCCGCGGTGAAGATGACTTGTCCGCGGGTGTCGCCCGCGATGGCCGCGTACGCCTGGCGCGCCAGCAGGCGCCGGTCGTCCCCGGTGAACACGCCGAGGGAAAACCGCTTGATGGCGTCGAGCGCCTGGCGGTGTTCATCCGGCAGCCAGCAGCTGGACTCCGCGCGCTCGGGCCAGCAGCCCGCGTTGCTCTCGGCCAGGACGACATGCGACCACGCCACGCCCGCGGCGCGCCGCCGGGTGGTCAGGGTGATCGGCGCAAAAACGCCGCGCCCGGGCGCGTCGGCCACCGGACCCTGCGCCGGCACCAGCGCCGCGAATGCGGCCAGAATCGCGCGGGCGGGCTGCGGCGCCGTTTCCCGGGCGGCCAGCGCCGTCACCGCGGTCCAGCCGGCGGCGGGCGCCAGGTTGAAGCGGGCGCAGAGCTCGGCGACGCGCCGCCCGGCCTCGGTAAGCGTCAGCTCCGCCGGCCATTCCGGAAGCAGCAAATCGGCCACCCGCCGCACTTCGCGCCACGCGGTTTCCGTCCCCGCCGCCAGCCGCGCCTGGCCGGCCGCCAGGGAGTGGGTCTGCAGTTCGTCGAAGAGCCGCTCGCACACGCCCCGCGCCGCTCCGGGCGGAATCCGCGCCAGGTTGAGGGATCGCAGCAGCGGCCACAGCGCGAGGAGATCCTCCAGCCGGGCCCCTTGCGCATGAAACGCCAGCAGCGCGCGCTGCAGGCGCTCGTCCACGGTCGGCGGCCCGACGGGAGCGAGCAGGTCCGCGAACGGCAGGCCGCGCGCGGCCAGCAGGCGGGTGAGCCGCAGGGCCGCCGCATCCGCCCGCGGAAAAATGACGGCGATGTTGTCCGCGCCGGCGGCCAGGAGGTCCGCCAGCGCGCCGGCCAGCAGGGCCATCTCGTCACCCCGGGTTTGGCCCACCAGCACACGGGCGCGGCCGGCCCCGCCGCCCTCGCCGGTCCACAGGGCCGCCACCTCGGCGCCGGACGGAGGCTCGGGCGCATCCAGGGTCGCCGCCTCGACGCCGAGCAGCGCCTCCCACATTTCGATCCAGCCTTCGTCGGGCGCCCGCCCGCCGCGCAGGGCGGGTTCGGGCAGCACAACGGTCAGATCGCCGCCGCGGCGCGAGAACGCCGCCAGATCGAAGAAATCCTCCCAGCTCTCCGCCGGGAAACCGTAGATCAAGGTCGCCTCCGCGAACCGGGCCGCCTCCGGCTCCACCGGGGTGAGGCCTGCGGCCAGACTCTGGTGCGGCCCCAGCGCATAACCCCGCTCCCCGACCCAGGCGGTCAATGCGCCAAACACCTCGCGGAGCTGCGGCAGCGGGAAATGCTCCGGACCAAAGCCCGCCCGCAGCAGGGCGTCGAACTCCCGCAGCGCACGCTCGAGGTCGCTGAGCAGGCTCTTCCAGAAGCCGGCGGCGGGATCATCCGGCGCCAGCGCGGCCAGGCGGGACTCGACCAGGATCCGCAGTCCCAAGACCAGCAGTTCGTCGCGCATCACGGGACGGGCCGCGCCGGACGTGGCGAGCCATTTCTGCCGCGCCAATCCCGGCGTGAGGAACTCGACCCCCAACAGCGGCACGCCTTCCACCAGACAGCGCTGCTTGAGCGCGTGCGACTGGCCGCGCGTGGGTACCAAGACCTGCCGCCGGGTGAGCCGGCCCGGCGCGGCCTCCAGCCACGGGCGGACCACCCCGGTCCACGCCGCCTCGGCGCGGCGGTAAAGGCGGAACGTGCAGGCGGGCGGGGCGGGCGGCATGCCAACGGAGAGCTTGGGCACATCGCCGGCGCGGCTTCAATCCCGCAGGCGCGGCGCCGCCGGCATCCGGGCACAAAAAAGCCCGCGGCGACAGGCCGGCGGGCGGGGCACGCGGGAGCGGGCGGCGATTACTTCGCGAAAACCAGTTTGGCGGTGTGGGCCTTCACGTGCGCGGCGGCGTTGGCATGGACGACCCCGTGGCGGGCGGCGCGGTCGACCGCCGACACATAGGCGATGGCCACACTCTTGGCCGCGGCCGCGTCGCCGGATTTTTCGGCGGCCTGCAGCTTCGCCCGCAGCGTCTTGAGGCGGGTCATGACAGCCTTGTTGCGCAGCATGCGCCGGCGGGCCTTGCGGGCGTTCTTGATGGCGGATTTGGTGTTGGCCATGAGGGGAATGAAAAGTGGTTCGAGCGGCGAACGAAGGGGTCGAAAATCCCAGCGCTCCCCGGCAAGTCAAGCGGTTTTGGGGCGGCGCCGTGCGGCGGCAGATCTTGGTCTTGGGGCCGTAAGCCGGATTCTGTTCCCCGGCGCGAGCCGGGGCGGCTGTCATTTCTCTCGGGCCCCTCGCGGGACCCGCCCACCGCCGCGCCGAGGCGCGCCGGCGGGTGCGACATACCCGGGACTGTTGGACGGGCCGTCCAGTCCCCTATTCTGTCTTGCACCAGATTGGGTTTTCCGTGCCGCCGGCATTGCTGCCGGCGCGGTGGGCTCTTACCCCACCTTTTCACCCTTGCCCCTCGACCGGCCGCTCGCGCGGCCGGCTCAGGGCGGTATTTTCTCTGTGGCACTGTCCGTCACGGCGGCTTGACCCGCCGTGCCCCGGCTTGAGCCGCGGCGTCTCCGGCCGGCGGCCTTGCGGCCAACCGAACCGGCGCGCGCGCCTATCTCGCCGGGAATCCTGCCCGCTGGTGTCCGGACTTTCCTCTCCGAGCCGCCGGTGCGGACCGGGTGTGAGCCCGGGCGGCCCGGCGGGCCGGGCGCGGGTTTACCCGCGCCGTGGGATCTGTTTCAAGGAACGGAGCGACAACCTGGCCCCAAGACCAAGGTCTGCCGCCGCCTGGCGGCGGCGGAAGGATCAGTCTCTCGTCCCCCCGCCCCGACCGCAAGCCTGCTTTTCCCCGTTCCGCGCCGGCGGGGCCGCTAGGCCTCCCAATAGAGGATGCGCGTGCACTGGTCGCAGGTCACGAGCTTGTCGTGCTTGCGCGTCTCACTGTCGACGTTGAAGGAAATCCTCAGGTGGCAGCCGCCGCACAAGCCGTCGTGGAGCGGCACGACCACCGGCAGGCCGGGCTGGTCCGCCAGCCGGTCGTAGGTCCGCAGCGCCGCGGCATCGATCGGCGCGCGGGCGGCGGCGACCGCCGCCTGCGCGGCCTGGAGTTCGGATTGCAGTTGGATCTCGCGCTCGCGGAGCTGCCGGAGGCGGGTTTCGTGGCCGGCGATGTTTTGCTTGAGCTCCGCCTCGGCCGCCGCGAACCGCCGCCGCGCGTCGTCGATGGCGTACATCACCTTCAGCTCCTCCTCCTCCAGCGCGTCGATCTGCGCCTGGGTGTGCGCGATCTCAACCCCCAGCGCCTGGTATTCGTCGTTCTTCCGCACCAGCAGCTGCTGGCTCTTGTAGCGGCCGAGCCGCTCGCCGGCGGCGGCGATGTCGGTCTCGAGGCCCTTGCGCCGGACCTCGAACTCCTGCAACTCGCCGCGGGCCTGCTCGATGGCCGCCTTTTCGCCGGCGATCAGCTGTTCCACCGCCGCGACGTCCCGCGGCACGGCCCGCAATTGCGCCTCCAAGGACAGCCGTTGCTGGTCGCAATCCTGGAGGGCGAGCAGCTTTTCGACCGTGGGTGTCCGCATGTGCGCCCACTGTGCCGCCGCCGCCGGCTCGGTCAAATGAAAGATGCCGCGCCCGCGGGCCGCCGGCTCAGATGTAGTACATCTCGCCCGGGCCCTTGGTCACCAGCATGTCGAGCGTGTAGCTGCGGCTCTTGGCCTCCAGCGCCGCGCGCACGTCCCGCCAGACCTGCTGAACCCGCCGGCCGGACTGGCCGTCGGCGTTCCCGCCCAGCTCCAGCAGGTCGCCCTCGATCAGCCGGACGATGTCGTAAAGCGTGATCTTTTCGGGCGCGCGGGAGAGCACGTAGCCGCCCTGCTTGCCCCGCCGGCTGGCGATCAGGCCGCCGTTCCGCAATTCGCTCAAAATCTGCACCAGATAGTTGGCCGGAACCGCCTCGATTTTGGCCAGTTCCTCGATGTGCGCCAACCGCCCTTCTCCATAGTGCTTCGCCAGTTGCGCAAGCACGCGACAGGCATAATCGACCTTGACTGAAAGTTTCACGGAACCAGCAACTTAGACAGCTATCTTTGGCTTGCAACCCAAAATTAAAAATACCCGCCACGGGACAAGAAAAACGTTGTCCGAACAGCGGTTTTCCGAGACAGTTTTTTGCGCAAATTTCACCTCCGAAACCCTCCTGCATGCCCGACGAAGACGACCAGCGAAATCTGAGCCGAATCAAGGCCGGCGCCGCCGAATACGACGCCTCAAAAATCCAAAAGCTCGAAGGCCTCGAGGGCGTCCGCAAACGCCCCGACATGTACATCGGCGACACGATGGAGCGGGGCCTGCACCACTGTGTCTTCGAGGTCGTCGACAACTCCATTGACGAGGCGCTGGCCGGTTTCGCCTCGCAGATCGGGGTGACCGTCCACCTCGACGGTTCCTGTTCGGTGGAGGACAACGGTCGCGGCATTCCGGTGGACCTCCACCCGATCTAC
>DATJUU010000020.1:0-7794 GCA_035502155.1 Opitutaceae bacterium | reverse complement strand
CATGCTCGTCTTCGGCACGCTGCACACCAACAACGCGCCCAAGACGATCGACCGCATCATCAACGCCTTTCCGGCGGAGCAGCAGAACCAGGTGCGGGTGATGCTCGCCGGCTGCCTCGCGGGCGTCGTGGCCCAGCTGCTGTGCAAGCGCGTGCCCAAGGGGCGCTGCGCCGTGCACGAGATCCTGCTCCCGCACGAGGCGCTGCCGAACACGATCCGCAGCGGCCAGATCAGCAACATCCGCGCGATCATCGAGAGCGGCGGGCCCGACGGCATGATCACGATGGACCTGAGCCTGATGGCGAAGGTGAAGGAGGGCGTGGTCGAGGCGAAGGAGGCCTACATGAAGGCGGCCAACAAGGCGCTCTTCGCGCCGCTGCTCAAGCCGGGCGACCTCGACGGCGGCGGCCACTGAGCGCCCGGCCGGCAATCCGCGCCGGCCATTGTTCCCCCGGCACGACGACGGCCCGGGCATGGGTCTCCCACGAATGCACACGAATTCTCACGAATCTCCGGGTGGGCCGGGACCCCTCATCCGCGTCGTTTGCCTTGGCGCCTTCGCGACTTGGTTGTTCAACCAAGCACCGCCGCTGGCGGCCGACGCCCGTCACCGCCGCCGGCGCGCGCCGCGCGCCTGCAGGGTCAGGCTCGCGCCCGCCAGGAACCCGCCGGCGTGCGCCCACCAGGCCACGCCCCCGCCGGGCTGGTTCTGGAACAGCGTGCCGAAGCCGCTGAAGGCCTGCAGCACGAACCAGAGCACCAGGAAGACGACCGCCGGCACCGGCACGATCGGCACGATCCACGGCACCAGGGTCGTGATCCACGCCGCCGGCAGCAGGACCAGGTACGCCCCGAGCACGCCCGAGATCGCCCCGCTGGCGCCCAGCATCGGCCCCGCCGCGTCCGGAGTGAACAGCACCTGAAGGGCGGCCGCCGCCACGCCGGCGGTGAAATAGAGCAGCAGGAAGCGCCCCGTGCCGATCCGGTCCTCGACGCTGCGCCCGAAAACCCAGAGGAACCAGCCGTTGCCGAGGATGTGCGTCAAGCTGCCGTGCAGGAACATGTGGGTGAGCACGGTCAGCCACTGCGCGCCGTCCGTCCAGTGCGCCAGCAGCCGCGCCGGCACCAGCGCGTGCGCCCAGACGAACGGCGTCAGCCGCCCCGCCATCGCCAGCTGCGCCTCGTGGAAGAACACCGCGGCGTTCACCGCCAGCAGCGTGGCGGTGGCGACGGGCGCGCGGCGGCGGAGGGTGTCGTCCCACAGGGGCAGCATGGGACCAAGCCAAAGGCCAAATCCCAGCCTGCCAAACTCCAAAATCCGCCGCGGCCCGGATTTCCTGTGCGGTCCGGCGCCCGGCGGGTACTCCGGTTTAGCGAACCATGGCCCGTGTGTTCACGCTCCCGCCGCTCCCCGCCTGCGCGCTGATTGCCTTCGCGATCCTCGCGCCCACGGGCTGCCGCCACGCCGCCGTGGCCGTGCAGGGCCGGAGCTCGTTCGACGTCCTGGAGCCGCTGCGGACCGCGCCGCCGCCCGGGGTGGACCAAGATCCCTCGCCCACCGACCTCGAGGTCGACCAGATTCCGGGACACTACTCCTCCAGGGACTGCGTCCTGCCGGTTTACCCGCCCCGCGCGCTCGCGGCCGGCGCCGGGACGCGCCGCATCTGGGTGACGATTTCGTTCGATGAAACCGGGAATCCGACTGACGTGGCCCCGAGCTGGCGCGGACTTCCGGACTGCGGCCGTTTCAGCGACGACTTCGTTGCGGCCGTCAGGGACGCGGTGATGCGATGGACCATCACCCCGCCCCACCTGGTCTATTATCAGCGCGAAGCCGCCGGTCCGCGAAAGTATCTCCGCACCGAGGCGCTGCCGGAATCGCTGGACGTTGTCTTCACGTTCACCGCCTCCGGCCAGGTGAAGGCGGATCATCGACCCTGACGACGTCCGGCCCCCCTTGCCTGCCCGTTGCCCCCGGAACGGCACGCCGCCCACCGAATCCTTGTGCGCTCCGGCATCCGGCGGGTATTATCCAGCAAGGGCCATGACGGACGACTCCAGCCTGCTGCAGCGCTTTGCCGAAAGCGGATCCCAAGACGCGTTCGCCGAGGTGGTGCGGCGGCATCTCGACCTGGTCTATTCCGCGGCCCTGCGGCGGGTCGGCGGCGACGCCCATCTGGCCCGGGACGTGAGCCAGCAGGTCTTCATCGCGCTGGCGCGCCGCGCCGCCGCCCTCGCCCGCCATCCGGTGCTGACCGGCTGGCTCTACACCACCACCCACTATCTTGCGTCCAAGGCCGTCCGCGCCGAACGGCGGCGGCGAATCCGCGAACAAACGGCCCAAGCCATGAACGACCTGCTCTCCTCCCCCGGGCCCGAGACTGATTGGACCCGCCTGCGCCCCGCGCTGGACGACGCGATGCTGGAACTGGGCACCCGTGACCGTGAGGCGGTCCTGCTGCGTTTTTTCCGCGGCCGCCCGTTCGGCGAGATCGGAGTGCGCTTCGGCCTGAGCGAAAACGCCGCCCGGATGCGCGTCGACCGGGCGCTGGAGAAACTGCGCGCCCGGCTGGCCCGGCAGGGCGTGGCCTCAACCGCCGCGGCGCTGGCGCTGCTGCTGGGCGAGAACGCGGTCGGCGCCGCGCCTGCGGGGTTGGCCGCGTCCGTCAGCGGCGCGGCGGTCGCCGGCGCCGCCGCGGGCGGAGGCTCGCTGGCGTTCTGGTCCTTTATGAGTGCCTCAAAACTCGTGACCGGCGTCACGGCGGCCGCAGTCATCGCCGCCGGCGTGGTCATGGTGCAGCAGCAACGGGCCATTGGCCGCCTTCAATCCGAGGCGGCGGATCTCGAAACCCAGAATCAGGCGCTGTCCGCCTTGCGCGCCGGGAACCGGCGCCTGCAGCAGCAACAGCAGGGGGCCGCCGATGAACTGGCGCAATTGCAGGCCGACCGCGCCGAGGTGGCCCGTCTGCGCACTGCCGCGGCGGCACTCCAGGCGCAGGTGCGCGACGCGGAGGCGGCCTTCCGGGCGCACCTGGTGCCGGTGGCCAAACCGTCCGGCCTGAAGCCGGCAGACGGCGCCAGCGTGTACAACCTCAACCAGCTGGACGTCATTCCCCAGGTGCAGCACCAGGTGCCGCCGAAGTATCCCCTGGCGATGCGCTTCGATGGCGTTCCCGGTGAGGTCAACGTCGGTTTCATTGTCGGCTCCGATGGCCAGGTGGTCGACGCCACCGTAATCGGCACCACCGATCCCGCGTTTTCGGATGTCGCGGTAACGGCGGTGCGGCAGTGGCAATTCACCCCCGGCCGGAAGGCGGGCCAGCCCGTCAACACCCGCCTGTCGGTGCCCGTGGTGTTCTCGGTCAACCCGAGTCCGGCCCCCATCCGCTAAGGCGGCCATGCAGAAACCCGCGCTCGCCCTGCTCCTCGCCCTGCTCGCCGCCGGCGTGTTCGTCCTGCGCCAGCAATCGCGAACGCAGGCCCGGTGGCGGGAGGACATCGCCCGGGAGCAGCGGGAGCACACGGCTCTCGACCGGCTCCGTCGCGATCATGAAAGCCTCGCCGCCGCGCTGGCGCCTCCCGACGACCTCGCCGCCCGGCGGGACGAACAGCGCCAGCTCGAGCATGAACTCGGAGGGCTGCGGGCAAACCTCACGGCGCAACAGCAGCGATTGGCGCAGCTCACCCGCATGAACAGCGCGCTCGGTCCCGCCAAGCCGCTCGCACCCGGGATGACGCCCGTCGACCAGCTGACCAATGCCGGCGCCGCGACCCCGACCGACGCCGCCCAGAGTTTCTTCTGGGCGGTGGCGCAGGCGGATCCCGACGCCATGGCCCGCCAGATCGAGTTCACCGACGACGCGCGCAGCAAGGCCCAGGCGCTCTTTGCCCAATTGAGCGAGGCGGCCCGCGCGCAATTCGGCAGCCCGGAGAGGATCATGGCCATCTACCTGACTTCGATGTACGGCCGGGCCACCGGCTACCAGCTCATGACGGCCGAATCCGGCTCCCATGCCGCCGATGAGGGGGGGTGGAAAGCGACGCTGCAGACGGCGAGCGGCAGCCTGCATGAAGTCTCCTTCGCGGTCCATCGCACGACCGACGGCTGGCACGAGGTCATTGGCTCCGGCTGGGTGGACGAAGCGGCCCGCTATCTGCGCTAGCCGGGTTGCGTTCGGGACCCGCGTTTTGGATCGCGGCCGGGGGCCGCGGGGTTTAATAAATCATTCCCCCAAGATGCGTCAGAAAATTTTCCGGATCGCCGTGCTGGGCGGCGGCGCCATCGGCCGCGAGCACATCAAGAGCTACCAGAAACACCCGGCGGCGCGCGTCGTCGCCCTGGCGGAGACCAGCCCCGAACGCGGGCGCGAGGTCGCCGCGGCTTTCGGCATTCCCGACGTCGCACGGGATTACCGCGTGCTGCTGGCGCGCCCCGACATCGACATCGTCTCCGTCGCGCTGCCCAACCACCTGCATGCGCCCGTCGCGCTCGCCGCGCTGCGGGCCGGCAAGCACGTCATGCTCGACAAGCCGATGGCCACCTCCGCCGGCGACGCGACGCGGCTCGTGGCCGCGGCCAGGCGCCGCCGCCGGCTGCTCATGGTCGGCCAGAACCAGCGCTTCACGCCCGAGGTCCAGACCCTCCGCCGGCTGGTCGAGGCCGGCCGGCTCGGCGAGGTCTACCACGCCCGGGCCGTCTGGGTGCGCCGCAGCGGCATCCCGCGCATCGGCTCCTGGTTCACGCAGCGCCGGTTCGCCGGCGGCGGCTGCACCTACGACATCGGGGTGCACGTCCTCGACCAGACGCTCTACCTGATGGGCGAATTCGAGGCCGTGAGCGTCTCCGGCCAGACCTACGCCAAGTTCGGCCCCCACGGCCGCGCCAACGGCGCCTGGGGCCACAGCGAGATCGACCCGCGCCTGCCCTTCGACGTCGAGGATTTCTCCATCGCCCTGATCCGGCTGAAAAGCGGCCGCACCATCCTGCTGGAGTCCGCCTGGGCCGCCCACCTGCCGGTGCGCGACGTCAACGGCACGCAGCTGTTCGGCACCGAGGCCGGGGCCACGACCAATCCCCTGCGGCTGTTCCGGCCCGGCCGCTGCGACTACGTCATCGAGACGCCGGCGCTCCGGCGCCCGCGCGTGAGCCCCGACCGCATGGTCCATTTTCTCAACGTGCTCCTCGGCCGCGAGCAGCCCCTCGTCCGGCCGGCGGAGTCGCTCGCCGTCCAGAAGATCCTCGACGCCATCTACCGCTCGGCGGCCACCGGGCGCGAGGTGCGCGTGCGCTGACCGGGCCGCCGCGGTTCCTCAGGGTTCGGCCGGGGCGGCGAGCACCTCGCGCAGCACCCGCGTCAGGTCGTCCAGCTGGTAGGGCTTGGCCACCACGCCGCGGAAGCCGTACTGGCGGAAGTTGGCCAGCACCGGGTCGCTCGAGTAGCCGCTGGAAACGATGGCCTTCACCGCGGGGTCGATCCGGCGCAACTCGGCCAGCGCCTCCTGCCCGCCCATGCCGCCCGGCACCGTGAGGTCCATGATCACGAGATCGTACGGCCGGCCGGCTTCCCGCGCCCGCTGATACTCCCGCACCGCGTCCCGGCCGTCGCCGGCGACCTCGACCTCGAAGCCGAGCCGGCCCAACAGAAAGCGGGCCATCTCGCGGATCGTCTCCTCGTCGTCCATCAGCAGCACGCGTCCCTGCATCGGCGCGGCGGCGGCCGCCCGGCTTTCGGTGAATTCCAGCTGCTGCGCCCGCAGCGCCGGCAGCCAGAGGTGGAAGCGGGTCCCGCGCCCGAGCTCGGACTCCACCTCGATGTGCCCCTGGTGCTTCCGGACGATCGAGTAGACGGTGGCGAGGCCCAGGCCGCTGCCCTGCTGCTTGGTGGTGAAATACGGGTCGAAGATCTTCCCCAGGTGCTCCGCCTTGATGCCCGTGCCGGTGTCGGCGACGGTGATCTGCACGAAATCGCCGGTCGCAAACGGCGCTTGCGACGCGCTGGCGGGCGCCACGTTGGCGGCGCGGATGCGGACGATGCCGCCCTCGGGCATGGCCTGGACCGAGTTGATGACCAGGTTCTGGATCACCTGGCCGATCTGCCCCTTGTCCGCGTCGGCCGGCCAGAGGTCGGGCGCGAATTCGTACTCGCACCTGACCCGCGAGCCGTGGAGGGCGAACTCGGCGACCTCGCGGATGATCTCCGGCAGCCGCACCGCGGCGCGGATGGGGTCGCCGCCCTTGGCGAAGGTCAGCAGCTGCTGGGTGAGGTCGCGCGCCCGGAGCGCCGCGCGCTCCGTTTCCCGCAGGTAGTACTCGACCTTGGCCAGCTCCGAGGCGTCGAGCAGGGCGAGGGTGACGTTGCCCATGATCACCGTGAGGATGTTGTTGAAATCGTGGGCGATGCCGCCGGCGAGGATGCCCACCGACTCCAGCTTCGAGGCGCGCGCCAGCTCCTGCTCGAGCCGCTCGCGCTCGGTCACGTCGCGCACGACCAGCACCGTGCCGATCAGGACGCTGTCGGCGGCGTGGATCGGGATGCAGCAGCCCTCGACGCGGCGGTCCACGCCGTCGCGGCCCCGGAGGTGGGCCTGCGGGGGCAGGTTGAGCACGCTGTTCCCCTCCACCACCTGCGCGAACGGCACGGTGGCCAGGTCGGACGTCGACCCCTCGTGCAGCCGGCAGACCTCGGCCAGGGGCCGGCCCACGGCGGCGGCCTCGTCCCAGCCGGTCAGCGTCCCCGCGGCGCGGTTGAGATACTGAACGGTGCCGCGGGTGTCGGTGGTGATGACCCCCTCCGTCATCGCGCGCAGCGTGACGGCCAGGCGCTCCTTCTCCGCCGAGAGCGCGAGCTCCGCCTCGCGGCGGGCGGTGATGTCGGTGATCACCCCGACCAGGTTCCACTCCTGCGGGCCGACGCGGTTGATCGAGGTTTGTTCGTGCAGCCAGTGCCACCGCCCCTCCCGCTGCGCGCGGAATTCCTGCTGGTAGCCCGGGGCGCCGCCGCGGATGGCCTGCGTGCTGCGCACGTTCATTTCAGCCAGTTCCGGCACGTTGAGCTCGCTCCACATCAGGTTGGGATGCTCGTCCGGTTCCCGGCCAAACAGCTCCTCGTAGAGGCGGGACCGCGGGATGTACAGCAGGGGCCAGTCCAGACGCCCCGGCTCGTTCTCCACCACCCGCGCCCGCCACAACAGGCAGTCGGCCCGGTCCAGCAGCTGGTGCAGCTGTTCCTCGCTCTCCTGGTGGGCGCGCTCCGCCTCGCGCCGCGCCGTCACATCGACCGTGATGCCGCTGAGCTCCCACTCGCCCGGCCCGACCGGCCTGATCGCGACGCGCTCGTTCAGCCAGAGGGTCTGGCCGCCCTTGACCAGCCGGAACTCCTGCTCGTAGCCCGGGGCGCCGTGGTGCAGGGCCGCGACGCACCGCGCCTCCGTCTCGGCCCGTTCCGGCCGTTGCATGCCTCCGTAGATGTCGTTCGCCACATCGCCGTTCACCCCCTCGCGTTCGGTGGTGTCCCCGGCGCCGAAGATCCGGCTCTGCAGGCCCGAGGCCGGGGCGCTGAACTGCCAGTGCATCCGCCCGGCCGCCTCCGTGACGCGGGCGCGCCAGAGCATGCAGTCGGCCCGGCTGAGGATCTGCCGCAACTGCGCCTCGCTCCGCTGCCGCGCCGCCTCGGCCTCCTTGAGGGCCGACACGTCGATCAGGATGCCCACGACCGCCCACTCGTCGGGTCCGACGCGGCTGATGGAGGCCCGTTCCAGCAGCCAGATCGTCCGTTTGGCGCGCACCACGCGGAA
>DATJUU010000019.1:0-18287 GCA_035502155.1 Opitutaceae bacterium | reverse complement strand
GTGGCGACGACGTTGACCAGCAGGATCCAGCGGGGCAGCGGGAGCGGGTGGCGCGCTGCGGGCGGCGGCTCGGCGGGGTCCTTCGGGGTCATGGCGTCGGGCGGCCGGATCATCGCCGCCGGCGCCCAAATCGTTAAAGAGCCGTCCACCCCCGCCGTCAACACAGGGCGAAATGCCGCGAGCCACGCCGCGCGGGCTTCACCCGGGTTTCAACACGTAGTGGGGCGCGGGGCTCGCGGTGAACAGGGCGGCGGGCGGTCCGCGGCGCGTGCAGCAGCCCCGGTCGAGCAGCAGGACGTCGTCGCACAAGGCGACGATCTCGTCCGCGTTGTGGCTGACGTACAGCATGGGAATCCCGAACTCGTCCCGGATGGTGACGAGATAGGGGATGACGCGCTGCTTCAGCTCGGTGTCGAGGCCGTCGAGCGGCTCGTCCAGCAGCAGCAGGCGGGGCGAGGCCAGCACCGCACGGCCGAAGGCCACGCGCTGCCGCTCGCCGCCCGAGAGCGAACCCACGCGGCGCCCGGCGAGGTCGCCGAGGTTGAGCACCTCGACCACGTGGGCGTAGGAGATCTCGGGGCGGTGCCCCGGCGGCCCGGCGGCGTGGCGGTAGCAGAGATTCTGCCGGACGTTGAGGTGGGGAAACAGGGCGACGTCCTGCGGCACGTAGCCGATCCGCCGCCGTTCCGGCGCGAGCGCGAAGCGCCGGCCCGCGTCGAGCAGCAGGTCGCCGTCGAGCACGATCCGCCCGGCGGCCGGGCGGCGCAGGCCCGCGACCACCTCGAGCAGCGAAGTCTTGCCGGCGCCGGACGCGCCGAAGACGCCGGTGACGCGGGCCCCGAGGCGCGCGTCGACCTCGAGGGCAAACGCCGTCAGCGGCAGGCGGAGTCCGGTGATCTCCAGGTTCATGCGGGGGGACGGCGGCGCAGGAGCCATTCGCTCAGCCAGAGCGCGCCGAAGGCCAGCCCGACCGAGATCGCCAGCAGGCCCCAGGCCTCGTCATCGCGGCTGAGCTGGACGAGGTGGTAGATGGAGGTGGACAGGGTCGCGGTGCGCCCGGGGATGAACCCGGCCACCATGATCGTGGCCCCGAATTCGCCGAGGGCCCGGGCGAAGGCCAGCACCGCGCCGGCGACCAGCCCGCGCGCGGCCAGCGGCAGGGTGATGGTCCAGAACGTCCGCCACGGGCCGGCGCCGAGGGTGCGGGCCACCTGCTCGTAGCGCGGATTCACCCCCTCGAGCGCGAGGCGCGCCGTGCGCACCAGGAGCGGGAACGACATGACCGCCGTCGCGACGACGACCGCGCGCCAGGTGAACACAACCTCCGTGCCGAAGAGGCGTTCAAAGGCGTGGCCGAGGATCCCGCGCCGGCCAAGCAGCTTGAGCAGGATGAGGCCGGTGGCCACCGGCGGCATCACCAGCGGCAGCGCGACGAGGGTTTCCACGAGCAGCTTCCCGCGCCAGTCCCGCCGGGCCAGCAGCCAGCCGAGGGCGACGCCGGGCGCGAGGATGAGCGCGGTGCCGGCGGCGGCAACCCAGGTGGTGAACCAGGCGACCTGCCAGACTTCAGGGGACACGGGGGGCAAGCATGCCGCCTCAGGGCGCGGCGCGAAAGCCGTATTTCGCGAACACGGCCCGGCCCGCCGGCGAGAGCAGCAGCGCGAGGAAGCGGCGGGCGCCGGCGGGGTTGCCGCCGCCCTTCACCACCGCGAGCGGGTAGGAGATGCGCGGTCCGTCGGCGGGCGGAATCTCCCACGCGATCCGCACTTTCCGGGAGATGAGGGCGTCGGTGCGGTAAACGATGCCGGCGTCGACGTCTCCGCTCTCCACCACGGCCAAGGCCGCGCGCACATTCTCGGTGGGCACGAATTTGCCGGCGAGCGGCTCCCAGAGGGCGGCCTGGCGCAGATATTCCCGCGCGTAGATGCCGGCCGGCACGCTCGCCGGCTCCGCGATCGCGATCCGGCGGACGGTGGGACGGATCAGGTCCGCCGCGGAGCGAAATTCCAGCCGGCTGTCGGCGGCGACCACGATCACCAGCGTGTTCGAGAGCAGGCTGCGGCGCGTGGCCGGATCGATCAGCCCCGCCTGGGCCAGTTCATCCATCTTCGCCTCGTCGGCGGAGAAGAAGAGGTCCGCCGGGGCGCCCGCCTCGATCTGGCGGGCGAGCGTGCTCGATGCCCCGAGATTGAGCCGCACGGTGTCGCCGGTGGCCTTCTGCTCGATCGCGGCGAGTTCGCGCAGGGCGTCCGACAGGCTAGCGGCGGCGAAGACCATCACCTCGCCGGCGGCGAGCCGGGCACCGGCGAGGAGCGCGGCGGCGAGGAGACCGGCGAGGCGCAGGAGGTGGGCGGGGCGGATCATCGACCGGCAGGAAAGGTGCACCGGAGAGTCTCCGTGGCAAGGCGCCCCGGTTCACGCCGCCGCCGCGAGGATCTTCTCGCGCAGGTGGGTGCAGCGCGCCTTCGACTCGGCGTTGCGCACCGCCATGGCGTAGGCCGCGGGTTCGCCCACCAGGAAGACCTTCTTCTTCCCGCGGGTGAGCGCCGTGTAGAGCAGGTTGCGCTGCAGCATCATGAAGTGGGCCTTGAGCAGCACGATGATCACCGCGGGATATTCGCTGCCCTGGCTCTTGTGGATGCTGATCGCGTAGGCCGGCGCCAGGTCGCCGAGATCCCCGCGCTCGAGCACGTGCTTCTCCCCGTCGAATTCGGCCGTGAGGGTGCCGGCGTCCGGGTCGACCGCCACGACCGTGCCGATGTCGCCGTTGAAAAGACCCTGGTCGTAGTTGTTGCGCAGCTGGATCAGCTTGTCGCCGGAGCGGAGCTCGCCGGCGGGCGTGCGCAGCGACGCGCGCGGCGCGTGCGCCCGGGGGCCGCGGGCGACCGCGGGATTCAGGGCGTTCTGCAGCTCGCGGTTGAGGTTGGCCACCCCCGCCACCCCCTTGTGCATCGGCGCGAGCACCTGCACGTCATTGACCGGATGCAGCCAGCGATGGTGGCGCGGGAGGTAGTCGGTGCAGAGCGCCAGGACCTTCTGGAGACAGTCCTCCGCGGAGTGCGCGGCGAGGAAGTTGAGGTCGCTCCACGCCTGCAGGGCGGCGAGATCCGGGGCGATCGGCGGCGGCTTGGGATCGCCGCCGTTGATGGCGTGGGCGGTGGTGACGATCAGGCTCTGCCCCTCCTGCCGGTAGATGACGGTCAGCCGCGTGACGGGGATGTCGGCGATCGCCGGCTCGGCGCGGGAGAGGTCCGAGACGCCGACGGCGATCAGGTCCTTGAGCACGTTGCCGGCGCCGACCGACGGCAGCTGGTCGACGTCGCCGACGAGCACGAGGTGGGCCCGCGAGGGCACGGCGGCGAACAGCGCGGCGGCGAGGCGGGTGTCGAGCATCGACGCCTCGTCGACGATCAGGAAGTCGGTGGCCAGCGGCGCGGACTCATTGACGGTGAAGCCGCCCTTGGCGGCGTCGAATTTCAGCAGCCGGTGGATGGTGGAGGCGAAGCCGCCGGTGGTCTCGGTCAGCCGCTGCGCCGCCCGGCCGGTGGGCGCCGCGAGGTGCACCCGCACCTTCTTGGCCTTCAGGATGGCGACGAGCGCGTGCAGGATCGTGGTCTTCCCGGTGCCGGGGCCGCCGGTAAGGATGCTCAACTTCGAGGCGAGCGCATGACGCAGGGCGGCGGTCTGCCGCTCGTGGAACTGGAAGCCGGCCCGCTCCTGCGCCCAGGCGAGCGCGGCGTCGATCTTGATCGGGGGCAGGCCGGAGGGGGTGCGGGTCAGCCGCGCGACGGCGCCGGCGATCTTCTGCTCGGCGCGGTCGTTGGCCGGCAGCTGCAGCCGCGCGGTGCCCGGCAGCGGATGGCCGACGCCCACGGGCGGGTGCCGCGCCAGCTGGCGCGCGGCCACCAGCGCGTCGATCCGGGCGGCGACCAGCTCGCGCGAAGTCTGGAGCAGGTCGGCGGCGTAGTCGCGCAGGTCGGCCTCGGGGAACGCCGTGTGCCCCTCCTCCTCGAGCGTCTCGAGCGCGTAGAGCAGGCCGGCGTCGAGCCGGGGCGGGGCGTCGTTGGCGAAGCCGAGGTTGATCGCGATCCGGTCGGCGGTCCTGAAGCCGATGCCCTCGATCTCGCGCGCCACCCGGTACGGCTCGGAGGTCAGGATCTGTTTGGCCTGCCCGCCGTAACGGTTGACGAGCTTGACGCACTGCGAGGTGGAGACGCCATAGGTCTGCAGGAAGATGTGGATCTCGCGCAGGGCGCGCTGGTCCTCCCACGCCCGCTTGATCGCGGCGGCGCGCTTCGGGCCGATGCCCGGCACGCGGCGCAGCCGGGCCGACTCCTCGCTCAGCACGCGGAAGGTGTCGGTGCCGAACTTGTCGACGATCTTGTTGGCGTAGACCTTGCCGATGCCGGGCACGAGACCGCTGCCGAGGTACTTGCGGATGCCGTAGACCGAGGAGGGCAGCTCGGAGGTGAACGCCTCGACCCGGAACTGGTCCCCGTGCTCCCGGTGCTTCGTCCAGGCGCCGCGCAGGTGCAGGGTCTCGCCGCACTGGACGCCGGGCAGAGGGCCGACGATCGTCACCTTTTCGTCGGTGTCCTCCCGGCGGAACTCGGCGATGGTGTAGTGGTTCTCCTCGTTGAGGAAAATGATGCGCTCGAGGACCCCGGCGAGGGCGTCGGGCGGGCTGGCGGGAGGCGGGGCCACAGGCGGACACCGTGGGCGATGGCGGGCCAAAAGAAAAGCCGAACACGCGCCCCGGGGTTGCCTCCCGGCGCGGCGGTGGCAGCGTGGGGGCAGCCCGGAGGCTTTCATGACCCAACCCGCCCCGCCCGTCGATCTGCGTTCCGACACCGTCACCCGACCCACCCCGGCCATGCGCGCGGCCATCGCCGCCGCCCCGGTCGGCGACGACCAGTTTGGCGAGGATCCGACCATCAACCAGCTCCAGGACCGGATCGCCGTCCTGCTCGGCAAGGAGGCCGCGCTCTGGATGCCGACCGGCACGATGGCCAACCAGACCGCCCTCCGCGTCCTGACGCGGCCGGGCGACGACGTCATCGTCAGCCGCGAGAGCCACGCGGTGTGGCACGAGACTGGCGCTTCCGCGGCCAATTCCGGCGTGCAGTTCACCGAGATCGGCACCGGCGGCGGGTTCACGGCGGAGGAGTTTCTCGCCGCGCGCAAACCCCGCGGGCACGTCACCTATCCGCCCACGACGCTGGTCGAGATCGAGAATACCCACAACCGCGCCGGCGGCGTGGTCTTCCCGCAGGCCGAGGCCGTGCGGGTGGGCGCGGCGGCGCGGCAGCACGACGTCGCCTCCTACCTCGACGGGGCGCGGCTGTGGAACACCTCCGTCGCCACCGGCCGGCCGCCGGCCGAGCTGGCCGCGCCGTTCGACCTCGTGTCGGTCGCCCTTTCGAAGGGCCTCGGCGCCCCCGGGGGGTCGGTGCTCGCCGGATCGCGCGAGATCATCCAGCGGGCCGTCCGGTATCGCCGGATGTTCGGCGGGGCGATGCGCCAGGTGGGCATCTTCGCCGCCGCCGGCCTCTACGCGCTGGATCACCACGTGGCGCGCCTCGCCGAGGACCACGCCAATGCGCGGCTGATCGCGCAGACCCTTGCGACGTCGCGGCGCATCATCCTCGATCCGGCCACGGTGCAGACGAACATCTTGGTGTTCGAACTTGCCGCCGGCGCGCCCGACGCCGCCACCGTGGTGAACCGCGCCCGGGAGCGCGGCGTGCTGCTCTTCGCCTTCGGTCCGCGCAGGCTGCGCGTCGTCACCCACCTCGACGTCACCCGCGACCAATGCGCCCGGGCGGCGGAAATCCTGGCCGAGCTGGCTGGGGGCGCGCCCTGAGCCCGGCGCCGCGACCGCGCGCCCGGGCCGACGAAATGGTCTGACAGGCGGCCGGAAAGCCTGTTAGCATCCCGGGTGCACGAAATCCGGAGGATGTTGCCATGCGGATCTGCGCCCGCTGTAACGGCAAGGGCCTGGTCAACTGCGCCCGCTGCGAGGGCCGCGGGACGGCGGCGGAGGAGCAGCTGGAATTGATCGCCAGCCCCGTCCGGAGCGAGCGCAAGTGCCCGAAGTGTCACGGGACGGGGACGGTCGCCTGCCCGGAGTGCGAGGGGTCTGGGACGGTGGAAGACGAGGACGACTGACGCGGCCGGCCGCCCCACCACGGGGCAACCCTATCCGGCGCTATTTTCTGGCCGCCGGTGCGGCGGGCAGATCCAGGCCGAAGGCGTCGCGGCCGAGCGCCAGGAGGTCGGGGTAGATGTGCGCGGCACCGGCCGCGCGGAGTTCCTCGGCGGAGTGCGTGCCGGTCGTCACCACAAAGCAGTCGAGGCCGCTCTTCCGGCCCGCGTCGATGTCGAAGGGCGAGTCACCCACCATGCAGGCGGTCGCCGCCTCGCCCCCGATGGCGGCGAGCACGTGGTCGACGTAGCGGGGGTCGGGCTTGAGCCACGGCGTGTCCTTCGCGCCGAAGATGCCCTGGAACAGCGGGGCGATCCCGAGGGCGTCGCACACCAGGCGCGACGAGGAGCCGTACTTGTTGGTGAACACCGCCAGGGTGCAGCCGCGGGCGTGGAGGGCGCGCAGCAGGGCGTCGGCCCCGGGCATGAGCTCGACACCTTGGAGCATGGTCCGGTCCCAGTATTCGCTGTAGATCGTCAGGGCGCGGGGCAGGTCGCCCTCGCGCACGAAGCGGCGCATGGCGTTCTCCAGCCCGCCGCCGATCGCCCGCTTCACCTCGTCGCGGGTCGGCACCGGCAATCCCAGGAGCGGCAGGGTGTGCGCGTAGCTGCGATGGATCGCCGTGAGGTGGTCCAGCAGCGTGCCGTCGAGATCGAACAGGGCGGTCCGGTAGCGCATGATGCCGAGACGAGCCCCCACAGGACATGGTAACAGGGAAAAGAAGCAAGCCCCCGGGCGTAACGGCCGGGCCGGCGCTGGGCCGCAAATAGTTCTGGTGATGCCGGAACGAAGGGTTGAGATTGCGGACCATGAGGGCGGTGCCCAACCCCGCGCACGCTGAAGCCGTACTCGAGGGCGACCGGCTGGCGGTGACGCTGGGCGGCGCCTGGCATCTCACCCAGCCGCAGCCGGCGTGGGCCCGGGTGCGGGGCGAAGCGCGGCCGCGGGTCGTGGTCCTGCAGCCGGGCCAGCTGGACCGGTGGGACAGTTCGCTGGTGCGCTTCGTCCACGAGGTCGAGCGTTGGTGCCGCGAGGCCGGGATCCCGTGCGAGACCGACGCGCTGCCCGAGCCGGTGCGGCGGCTGGCGGCGCAGCTGGCGGCCGGGCGCCAGGCGCACGTGCCGGCCGCGCCTCCCGGGAGCATCCTGACCACGATCGGACTGGCGGCGACCGGGGTCTGGCGGCAGACGCGCGAATTCGCCGGCTTCGTCGGCGAGTGCACGCTCAGCGCCGCCGGGGTGCTGCTGCGGCCGCGGCGCTTCCGTTGGGGCGACTGCCTGGCGGAGATGCAGCAGTGCGGTGCCATGGCCGTGCCGATCGTGGGCCTGACGAGCTTCCTCGTCGGCCTGACCCTGGCCTACACGGGGGCAATCATCCTCCGCCAGTTCGGCGGGGACATCTGGGTCGCCGACATCGTGGGCCTGAGCATGTTTCGCGAGATGGGGGCGGTGATGACGGGCATCGTGGTGGCGGGGCGCACCGGCGCCGCCTTCGCCGCCCAGCTCGGCAACATGAAGACCGGCGAGGAGATCGATGCCCTGGAGACGCTGGGCATCCCGGCGGTCGACTTCCTCGTGCTGCCGCGGCTCCTCGCCCTGACCCTGATGATGCCGCTGCTGGCGATGTACGCCAACGGCCTCGGCATCCTGGGCGGGATGGTGGTGGCCTCGCGCGTGCTGGACATCCCGGCCAGCGCCTACTGGGTCGAGATGCAGTCGATCATCGACCTGTCGGACATCAGCACCGGCGTCATCAAGAGCGTGACCTTCGGCGTGCTCGTCGCGGTGGCGGGCTGCCTCCGCGGCCTGCAGTGCGAGCGCAGCGCCGCCGGGGTGGGGCGGGCGGCCACCTCGGCCGTGGTCACCGGCATCCTCCTGATCATCGTGGCTGACGCGGTCTTCGCCGTGCTCTTCCACGTCCTCGGCCTATGAACGGATCCCTGGTCAATGGCGCCCCCGCGGTCGCGGTCGAGGGCCTCGAGTGCCGCTACGGCGGCACGACCGTGCTGCGCGACATCAATTTCACGGTGCCGGTGGGCGAGCTGTTCTTCGTCATCGGCGGCAGCGGCTGCGGCAAGACGACGCTGCTGCGCCACCTCGTCGGCCTGGCGGTGCCGGCCAAGGGGGCCGTGCGCTATTTCGGGGAGAACTTCACCGCCGCCGGCCGCGCGGAGCGCCGCCGCCTGCTCAAGACCTTCGGCGTGCTCTACCAGAGCGCCGCGCTGTGGAGCTCGATGACCGTGGCGGAGAACGTCGCCCTGCCGCTGGAACAGTACGCCCCGTTGAACCGCCGCGAACGGCAGGAGATCGTCGCCCTCAAGCTCGCCCAGGTCGGCCTGGCCGGATTCGAGGACTATTTCCCCGCCGAGCTGAGCGGCGGCATGCGCAAGCGCGCCGGCCTCGCCCGGGCCCTCGCCCTGGACCCCCGCATCGTGTTCTTCGACGAGCCGTCCGCCGGCCTCGACCCGGTGACCTCCCGCCAGCTCGACGAGCTCATCCTGCAGATCCGCGCGACCCTCGGCACCACCATGGTCATCGTGTCCCATGAGCTGGCCAGCATCTACGCCCTGGCCGACCGCGTCATCCTGCTCGACCGCGAGGCGCGCGGCGTGATCGCCGAGGGCCGGCCGCGGGAGCTGGCGGCCGGCAGCCCGGATCCGCGCGTGCGGGAGTTCCTGACCCGCGAGCCCGGGCAGGCTTGGACAGAATCGACAAAATGGCCACATTAGGCGCAACATCGTCCCGCCGGCGCGTGTCCCCAGCGCGCGCCGGGTCCGCCCGGAATCCCTCGCCGTGAAAACCAAGATCAGCCCCGCGATCATCGGTCTGTTCGTGCTCGGCGCGGTCCTGCTCGGGCTGGTGGCGCTGCTTTCGTTCGGCGGCGTCAACTTCTTCTCCCAGCCGCAGCGCTTCGTCGTCTATTTCGACGAGTCGATCCACGGCCTCGACCTCGGTTCGCCGGTCAAGCTGCTCGGGGTGCGCGTCGGCCGGGTGGCGGGGCTCAACGTGCGCTACGACGCGGCGACCAACCGCTCGCTGGCGGAGGTGGTTTGCGAGCTCAACCGCAACGTGATCATCGACAGCGAGGGGAAGGCGATCGATGTCTCCAACCGGGCGGAGCTCGAGGCGATGGTGCACCGCGGGATGCGGGCGCGCCTCGACGTGATCGGGCTCGCCACCGGCCTGCTGTTCGTCGAGCTCAACTTTTACGACCCGGTCCAATACCCGGCGGTGGTGCCGATCGCCGACGCCCGGCGCGTCGTGATACCGGCCGTGCCCTCCGCGATCTCCGAATACCAGGCCAGCCTGTCGGAAATCCTCGCCGGGCTGAAGCGCGTGGATTTTGCCGGCCTGTCGCGCAACCTCAACACCCTGCTGACCACGGCCAACGCCAAGCTGCAGGCGGTGGATGCCGCGCGGTTGAGCGAGCACTGGGCCAGGACGGCCGACGCCCTGGCGGCCGTGGCGACCAATGCCGACCCGGAAATCAAAAAGACCCTGGCCAACCTCAACGCCGCCACTGACGATTTGCGCGCGCTGATCGCGAAGCTCGACCAGCAGGTGCAGCCGTCCAGCGACAAGCTGGCGAAGACGCTGGAGGACGCGCGCCAGGCCCTGGCGGCCTTCAACGCGGCGGCGGCGAGCGCGCAGCATTTCCTGGCCGCGCAGAGCGGGCTGGGCGAGGAAACGAGCCGGACGCTGGAGCAGCTGCGCGAGGCGGCGGCCGCGGTGCAGCGCCTGGCCGATTTCCTCGAGCGCAACCCGAACGCGCTCATCACCGGGCGCCAGCCGCCCCCGTGAGCTTTCACCGCCGCGCATGGAGAACCAAGGCATGAGGACCAACCACGGGACGCGAAGATCTGTTCTTTCCGGAATCCGGCATTCGCAATCCGGTATCGCGTTGCGGGCAGCCGGTCTCCCGCCGCCGCCCAAGCGCCTCGGCGCGGCAAGCTGGCTTCTGGCCTGCTGCCTCTCGTTTTCCCTGACGGGCTGCTCGATCCCGCTGCCCCAGGCGCAGCCGGACCTGACGCGCTATTTCGTCCTGGGGCAGGAGGCGGGGCCGGCCGGCGCGACGACCGCCGAAAATCTGCCGGTCGTCCGCCTGATGGCGGTGGACGTGCCCGCCTACCTCGGCGACAAGCCGCTGGCGGTGCGCCGCGGTGGCAATGAGATCCACTATCTGGACGCGGCGCGCTGGGCCGAGCCGCTGGACCAGGGTCTGGAACGCACCCTGCGGCTGGGTCTGGGCGCGGTCCCGGGGCTGACGGTGCGGTCGCGTTACGACACGACCGGCCGGTGGGACTACGATCTGAAAATCCGCGTGACCGCCTGCGAAGGCAGCGAGGACGGGCACGTCCTTTTCTCCGCCGACTGGGTGCTGGATCCGGCGCCGAATTCCAGCCTGCCGCGAAAAGCGGGCGCGTTCACCGGCCAGCATCTTTCCTGGGACGGCAAATCGCCGGCGTTGCTGGTCGCGGCGCTCAGCCAGGGCGTGAGCCAGCTCTGCGACACGCTGGCCGCCGCGCTGTCACCCGCGCGCTGACCGGGAGTTGCCGTCCAGACCCGCCGACTCGTCTGGTCATGCGACTCTGGACGCTGCATCCGCGCTACCTCGACGCGAAGGGGCTGGTCGCGGCGTGGCGGGAGGCGCTGCTGGCGCAGAAGGTCCTGCGGGGCCGCACGCGCGGCTACCGGCATCATCCCCAGCTGGCCCGGTTTCAGGCGCACCCGCGGCCGGGGGCGGCCATCGCCGCGTTCCTGGCCGGACTCGCCGCCGAGGCGCGGCGGCGCGGCTACCGGTTCGACGCGTCAAAGATCGGGCGCCGCCGGCTGTGCGGCCGGATCGTGGAGACGCGCGGGCAGCTGCTCCACGAATGGCTGCACCTGCGCGCGAAACTCCGCCGGCGGGCGCCGGACGTTTACCGGCGCGTGCGCCCCATCACGCGGCCCGGCGCGCATCCGCTGTTCCGGATCGTGCCCGGCGGGGTGCGCGAATGGGAAAAGCGGTGAGCGGCGGCCGGCGCGCAGCGACGCGGCCGGACCTCACTTCAACGCGGCGGCGATGCGCTCGACGGCGGCAGTGACGTTCTCGCGGCTGTTGAAGGCGCTGATGCGCACGTGGCCCTCGCCGCACTTGCCGAAGCCGGCGCCAGGCGTCACGACCACGCCGGCCTTCGTGAGGAGCAGGTCGAAGAACTGCCAGGAGTCGCGGCCGACGTGGGCCCAGATGTACGGGGCGTTGTCGCCGCCGACGCAGGGCACGCCGAGCCTGGTCAGGGCGTCGCGGATGATTTTGGCGTTCCCGAGGTAGAAGTCGGCGAGGGCGCGCGTCTGCTTCCGGCCCTCGGGGGAGAAGATGGCGGCGGCGGCGCGCTGCACCGGGTAGGAGACGCCGTTGAACTTGGTCGACTGGCGCCGGTACCAGAGCCCGTGGAGCGGGTGGGCGGCGCCGGCGGCGTCGTAGGCCACGAGGGTCTTGGGCACGACCGTGTAGGCGCAGCGCGTGCCGGTGAAGCCCGCGGTCTTGGAGAAGCTGCGCAGCTCGATGGCCACCTCGCGCGCGCCGGGGATTTCGTAGATGGAGTGGGGGAGCTGCGGGTCGCGGATGAACGTCTCGTAGGCGGAGTCGAAGAGCAGCACGGCGCGGTGGCGCCGGGCGTACTCGACCCAGGCCGCGAGCTGGTCGCGGGTGGCGACGGCGCCGGTGGGATTGTTGGGAAAGCAAAGGTAGACGAGGTCGGCCGCCTGCGCCGGGGGGGCGGGGACGTAGCCGTTGGCGGGCGTCGAGTCGAGATAGACGATGCCCTCGTAGCGGCCGTCGCGCAGGTGCCCGGTGCGCCCGGCCATGACGTTGGTGTCGAGGTAGACCGGGTAGACGGGGTCGGGGATGGCGACGCGCGCGTCGGCGGCGAAGAGCTCCTGGATGTTGCCGCAGTCGCACTTGGCGCCGTCGGAGACGAAGATCTCGTCGGCCTCGATCGCGCAACCCCGCGCGCGGTAGTCGTGCTCCGCAATCGCCTCGCGCAGGAACGGGTAGCCCTGGTCGGGGCCGTAGCCCTTGAAGGTCTCGCGCCGGGCCATCTCGTCGGCGGCGGCGTGCAGCGCGGCCACGCACACCGGCGGGAGGGGCTCGGTGACGTCGCCGATGCCGAGGCGGATCAGCGGCTGGCCCGGATGGGCGCGCTGGTGGTCGGCCATGCGGCGCGCGATCTCGGCAAAGAGGTACGACGCCTTGAGCTTGGTGTAGTGTTCGTTGATGCGGATCATCCGGGAGAAGGGGCGAAGGTGAAAGGGAGGGACGGAGTGAGGACGGCGGAGCGCGGTGCGCGGAGCAAAGGACTTGATTAAAGTTGGCGCCGACCGGATAGTTCAAGCCCGGTCTTTTCGGACGGCCGGGCGCCGCGGCCCGGCCCCCTTTCCGCCATGCAAGTGATCCACTCCGTCTTCGAAATGCAGACCACCGCGGAGGAGCTGCGGTCGAAGGACCGGCTGATCGGGCTCGTGCCGACGATGGGTGCGCTGCACGAGGGGCACCTCAGCCTCATCCGGCTGGCCAAGGAGCGCGCCGACACCGTGGTCGTGTCGATCTTTGTCAATCCGACCCAGTTCGGGCCCAGCGAGGACTATGCCGCCTACCCGCGCGAGCTGCCGCGCGACCTCGAGCTCTGCGAGAAGGCCGGCGCGGACCTGGTGTTCGCGCCGAGCGTGGAGGAAATCTACCCGAAGGGCTACTCCACCTACGTGGCCGAGGAGTTGATCTCGAAGCCCTTGTGCGGCCAGTCGCGGCCGACGCATTTCCGGGGGGTGACGACGATCGTGGCGAAGCTGTTCAACATCGTCCGGCCCGACCTGGCGGTGTTCGGCCAGAAGGACGCCCAGCAGGTGGCGGTGATCAAGAAGATGGTCAACGACCTGCATTTCTGCATCGACATCGTCACGGCGCCGATCGTCCGCGAACCCGACGGCCTGGCGATGAGCTCGCGCAACCGCCATCTGACCACGAGCCAGCGACAGGACGCGGTGGTCATTTCCCAGGCGTTGATGCGCGCCAAGGCCATGGTCGAAAGCGGGGTGCGCAACGTCGACCGGCTGGTGGCGGAGGCGACCCATCTCATGGCGACCCGGCGCCGCGTGCGGGTGATCTACGCCTCGGTGGTGGATCGCTGCACCATGGAGGCCGTCCGCGAGGTGCTCCCGGGCAAGGCGATGATGGCGATTGCCGCCTGGGTCGACGAGGTGCGGCTGATCGACAACATCCTGCTGTAGGGAGAGCGCGCCGCGGCCGCGGGCCGAGGCGGCGGCACCGGCAGTCAGCTCGGTGAACACTCCGGGCACGAAAAGGCGCTTTTCATTCTGAAAACGCCTCTGAAAAACCCTGTGAATAACTTGTCAGCAAGGGCCAGCCCTTGCGCCTCCCGCGGCTGGGTCGCCAAGTCCGAGCGTCTTGACGGATTTTCACCGCTCATCGTCGTCGGAGTTGTCGCAGGCTGCCGCACGACATGGAGGACGCGGGCCGTGCGGCCGATCGGCGCCTCGTCGCCAGCGCGAGACGGGGGCAAAACACCGACCAACGATATTCTCTGTCGCGGCAGGAAGGAACCGGTAAGTAGCGGCCGATCAGATGACTGGACAGATTTGGTTTGCGGGCAAAATGCAATGGCGCCCGATTCGCGGGCGCCTTCTTCCAGCCGTTTGGCGGAAGGCTCGCTCGCTCGCTGCGTGCCGAAAGCTCGATGCAGCGAAAAAAACCGACGGGGACGGGCGATGCAAACCCAGGGCCGCGGCGCCGTTATTTCCACAAGATCAGCGATTTTCCGCGTTACGGCCGTGTAAACAGGACCTGTGAAGAAGTAGGCAATCCGGCGAAAGCTTCCGTCGCAGGACGATGACGCCGCTCGGGACTAGGAAGCCACGGCCGCGGCCACCGGGGCCACCACCACTTCGACGCCCTTGGTCCTCAGGGTGGCGACCAGCGCCTCGGGCGCGCGCCCGTCGGTGACGACCGTGTCGATCTGGCTGAAGTCGGTGAGGAAAAACGTGGACCGGCGCTCAAATTTGGTGTGGTCGAGGCAGAAGATGACCCTGGCGGCACCCGCCATCATGGCCCGCTGGATGTCCACCAACAGGGCGTGGGAGTTGTAGACGCCCTCCTCGCTGATGCCGCTCCCCCCGAGCACGGCGACATCCGCGTGCACCCGGGAGAAGGTTTCGACGGCGTGCGGCCCCACCAGGACGCCGAGGCGGGGATAGATGATGCCGCCGGAAACCAGCACCTCCTGGCGGCTGAGCCCGGAGAACAGGTTCGCGATCGGGAGGGAGTTGGTGATGACCTGCGCCACGTCATCGCGCAGGTGCCGGGCGACGTGAAAGCACGTCGTGCCGCTGTCGACGATGACATTCTGGCCGGATCCGATCAGGGACGCACAGGCGGCGCCGATCGCCTCCTTCTCCTCGACTTCGCGCGTGTCGCGCACGTTGAAGACGAACTCGTCCGTCTTCGGCTGGAGCGTGCGCGCGCCTCCGTGGGTGCGGCGGGCCTTGCCGGCAAGCTCAAGCCCGGCGAGGTCGCGCCGTACCGTCGAGACTGAACGGCCGACGTGCTGGGCAAGCTCCTCCAAAGACGCAAATTCAGCCTCTTGGAGATAGGCTTCTATCTTCAGCCGGCGCTCTTCGGATTGCATCTTCTTGGCGCAGATTGGAAGAAAATGGAAGATAATGCAACTTTTTCTTTGACTCATCATCCAATTAATCCCATCTTTTTGGAGGATTCCTCCCATATCCTCTCATGTCGTCTGCACCCGCCTTGCCCCATCGCGCTGAGGTCGAGCACTTGGTGCGTCGCGCGCTTTACCAGCAGCTGGGCCGGAAACCGCCACGCCAGGCGCTGGCGCCGAATCCGCTCGTGGTGAACGTGAGCGCCCGCCACTGCCACCTCACGCCGGCGGCCGTGGAAGCATTGTTTGGCCAGGGCCGGACGCTGACGCCGATGAAATGGCTTTACCAGAAAGGCCAGTATGCGGCGCAGGAGACCGTCACGCTCATCGGCCCGCGCAGCCGGGTCATCTCCAACCTGCGCATCCTCGGTCCGTGCCGCGATCTCAACCAGGTCGAATTGGCGCTCACCGATGCGATCGCCCTCGGGTTCGAGGTGCCGGTGCGCTTGTCCGGCAACATCGCCGGCACTCCCGGCTGCATGCTCATGGGACCGAACGGATTTCTGGAGATGAAGGAGGGAGTGATCCGCGCGGCGCCGCACGTGCACATGAGCCCCGAGGACGCCGCGTTCCACGCCGTGAAGGCGGGCGATTTCATGCGCCTCCGCATCGGCGGCGCCTGCGCCACGACCTTCGACCGGCTGCTGGTGCGCGTGCATCCCGACTTCCGCCTCGAGGTCCACATCGACACCGACGAGGGCAACGCCTGCGTCCTCCAGCCCGACACCCCGGTCGAACTCCTGAAGTGATTTTCCCGCCCCCTTTGAACCCAACCTCAACCCTCACCCACCCACCCATATGAGTGATTCCATCGGCATGGTCGAAACCCGTGGCTACGTCGGCTCCGTCGAAGCCAGCGACGCCATGGTCAAGGCGGCGAGCGTCACGCTCGTCCGCCAGATCCAGATCGGCGGCGGCTTTGTCACCATCGTCGTCAAAGGCGACGTCGGCAGCGTCAAGGCCGCGGTCGAGGCCGGCGGCGAGGCCGCCAAACGCGTCGGCGAGCTCGTCTGCTCGCACGTCATCCCGCGCCCGCATCCCGACCTGCTCAAGCAGGTTGGCCTGTGACCCGGCGCCCACCGCAACTCCAACTGCTCCCCCTCATGACATCAGATGCTCTCGGCATGATTGAAACGAAGGGACTCTGCGCGCTGCTCGAGGCCGCGGACTCCGCGCTCAAGGCCGCCAACGTCACCATGACCGGCTACGAGGCCGTCGGCAGCGGCTACGTGGCCGCGTTCTTCAAGGGCGACGTCGCCGCGGTGAAGGCCGCGATCGACGCCGGCGCCGCGGCCGCCGCCACCGTCGGCGAGGTCGTCAGCGTGCAAGTGATCCCGCGCCCGCACGAGGACCTCGCCCAGCTCGGCCGCTGGATCACCGGCGCGTGACGCGCCGGGCCCGCCCGCCGGCTGGCGAACCGCCCGCGCGCTTCGCCGGTCCGCCGCGCTCCATGAACATCCTCGTCGCCAACCTCGGCTCGACCTCCTTCAAGTTCCGCCTCTTCCGCTTCGAGGCGGCGGGGGCGGTGCTCCTGGCCAAGGGCGGCTCCGAGCGCGTGACCGACTACGGCCGCGCGATCGACGACTGCCTGGCGGAGCTGAAGGCCGCGGGACACGTGCGCTCGGCCGCCGACCTCCACGGCGTCGGGTTCAAGACCGTGCTCGGTCGCAACCTCACCGGCTGCGTGCCGGCGGACGACCGCGTGATCGCGGCGCTCGAGGGTTTCCGTGAGATCGCGCCCGCCCACAACCCGCCCTACGCGGAGGGCATCCGGCGGTTCCACGAAAAACTGCCCGGCGTGCCGCTGGTCGCGCTGTTCGAGACCGCCTTCTACCAGTGGATGCCCGAGGCCGCCACGCGCTACGCGGTGCCCGACGCCTGGCACCAGGCGGGCGTGCGGCGCTACGGGTTTCACGGCGCGAGCCACAAGTTCGTCGCCGAGCGCTCGGCCGAGCTCCTGGGCCGGGGGGACGTGGCCGAGCGCGTCCGCCAGCTCTACCAGGCCGGCCCGACGCCTGTGGGCGGCCCGCCGCTGCGCGTCGTCTCCTGCCACCTCGGCGGCAGCAGTTCGATCACCGGGATTCGCGACGGCGTGGCCGTCGGCACCAGCATGGGCCTGAGCCCGCAGTCCGGCCTGCCCCAGAACAACCGCGTCGGCGACCTCGACTCGGCCGCGGTGCCCTTCGTGCTCAAGACCTTCAACCTGCCGCTGGCCGAGGTGGAGCGCCAGATGACGAAGGAGGGGGGCCTGCTCGGCCTCTCCGGCGTCGGCAACGACCTGCGCGACATCCGCGCGGCCGCGGCCGCGGGCAACGCCCGCGCCCGGCTCGCGCTCGAGGTCTTCGTCCACTCCGCCCGCCACTGGCTGGGCGCGTTCCTCCTCGAGCTCGGCGGCTGCGAGGCCGTCGTGTTCACCGCCGGCATCGGCGAGAACAGTCCCGACATCCGCGCCGCCATCCTGCGCGACCTCGGGGCGCTCGGCATCGCGCTCGACCCGGCGCGCAACGAGGCGCTGCGGGGAGCCGAGGGCGAGATCTCCGCGCCCGGTTCCCGGGTCCGGGTGCTCGTCATCCCGGCGAACGAGGAACTCGTCGTCGCCCGCGAAACCCTGCGCTGCCTCGCCGCCCGCAACTGATTTGTCCGTCAACCTGCAACTTGGAACTTGGCAACCTGAAACCTTCCTCCCCCAACCCTTAACCCTCCGCCATCTATGTCCAAAGCCATCGGACTCCTCGAAACCCGGGGCCTCACCGCCCTCGTCACCGGCACCGACGCCATGCTGAAGTCGGCCAACGTCACGCTCGTCGGTCCCGTCAAACAGGTCGGCAACGCGCTCGTCACCGCCGTCGTCATCGGCGACGTGGCCGCCGTCAAGGCCGCCACGGACGCCGGCGCCCAGGCCGCGCGCGCCGTCGGCGAAGTCGTCAGCGTGCAGGTGATTCCGCGCCCGCACGATGAAGTCCAGGTCGTGCTCCCGAAACCGGCCGCCCCGAAGAAATAACCCCTGCCGCGCGCCGTCGGTTCCGGACCGGGCTCGGACGCCCGCCGCCGGGTCTGCCGCGCGCTTCTCCTTATGTTCCTCGCACGCGTCATCGGCCAGGTCGTCGCCACGAAAAAAGACGAGGCGATGAAGGGCCGCAAACTCCTGCTTCTGCGGCCCCTGCTCGTCGACGAAGCCAACCCCGCGCAGTTCCGCCCGGGACAGAACACCATCGTCGCCGTCGACACGCTCGGCGCCGGCAAGGACGAGGTCGTGCTCTTCTGCCAGGGCAGCTCCGCCCGCCAGGCCGCCGGCATGAAGTCGCTGCCGGTCGACGCCGTCGTCACCGGCATCGTCGATACCGTCGATGTGCTGAACCAGAAGATCTA
>DATJUU010000018.1:0-7430 GCA_035502155.1 Opitutaceae bacterium | reverse complement strand
ACCTTCACCAAGGAAAAATGGGAGCCGGCCGTCTGGCCCGCGCAGGCCCGCGGCGTCGGCGCCTCCGAGGCGCCGCGCGGCGCCCTCGCGCACTGGATCGTGATCCAGGACCGGAAGATCGCCAACTACCAGCTGGTCGTGCCCAGCACCTGGAACGCCTCGCCGCGCGACGCCCAGGGCCAGCGCTCGCCCTACGAGGCGGCGCTGGTCGGCACCCCGGTGCACGATCCCGCGCAGCCGCTCGAGATCCTGCGCACCGTCCACTCGTTCGACCCCTGCCTCGCCTGCGCCGTCCACCTCTACGATGACCGCGGCGGCCGGCTCGGCTCGGCCTCCACCTCGCCCGTGCTCTGAAAGGAGGAACCGCCATGACCCCTCCGGCAACTCCGGCCGTCCCCCTCTCCCCGGCGGCGCCCGGTTTCAAACGCGTCTACGTCTGGGAGCTGCCGGTGCGCTTCTACCACTGGCTGAACGCGCTCTGCATCCTGGTCCTCACGATCACCGGCCTGCTCATCGCGCATCCGCCGGCGATCGTGAGCGCGAGCGAGGCGTCGTTCAGCTACTGGTTTGGCGTCAATCGCTTCATCCACTTCGCCACCGCCTACGTCTTCTTCTTCAACTTCGCCTTCCGCATCTACTGGGGCTTTGTCGGCAACCAGTACGCGGACTGGCGGAATTTCCTGCCGCTGCGGTGGACCCAGTTCAAGCAGGTTGGCGCCGTTCTGCGGGTCGACGTTCTGCAGGCGACGCACAAGCCGATCAAGGCGGTCGGCCACAACGCCCTCGCGTACTTCACCTACTTCGCGATGTTCCTCGTCTTCCTCTTCCAGGTCGTGAGCGGCTTCGCGATGTACGCCTCGATGAGCAAGGCCTGGTTCCCGCAGCTGTTCCGCTGGGCGGTGCCGCTGTTCGGCGGCGACTACAGCCTGCGCCAGTGGCACTACATGGCCATGTGGTTCTTCATCCTCTTCACCATCGTCCACGTCTACCTCGTGTTCTACCACGACTACGTCGAGGGCCGCGGCGTGATGTCGTCGATGGTCGGGGGCTGGAAGTTCGTGCGCCCGGAGGAGCTGCAGGGCAACGGCCGCTCCTGGTTCCCGCTGGCCTCCCGGCCGCGCCGGGACGCGCAGTCCCGCTCCGCCTGACCCCGCATGGTCGCCCCCTTCCAGTCCGGTGATCCCGTGGCTTCGCCCCCGCCCGAGGTGCTCGTCCTCGGCGTGGGCAACCTCCTGGTCGGGGACGAGGGCGTGGGCGTGCATGCGCTCCAGGCGCTTCAGACGGAATCCTGGCCGGACCACGTCCGGCTCGTGGACGGCGGCACCGGCGGCCTGCACCTGCTCGAGCTGCTGCGCGGCTCCGGCCGCGTCATCCTCCTGGACGCGACCCGCGACGGGGCCCCGCCGGGTACCGTCACCCAGTTTCGCGCCCGGCTCGCCACCGACTATCCCCCGGCGCTCGGCGCCCACGACATCGGGCTGCGCGACCTGGTCGCGGCCGCCTCGCTGCTCGGCGCGCTGCCGGCGGTCGACGTCATCACGATCTCCGTCACCGAGCTGAAGCCGATGACGCTCGAGCTGTCGCCGCCGGTGGCCGCGGCGCTGCCCGAGGTCGGCCGGCGGGTGCGCGCGCTGGTGGGCTGAGCACGGGGCCGCGTGCCGCCACGTTGACTTGGCTCCACGGCTTGCCGAGCATGGCGCGTTGGGGCAGGCCCGAATATGCACATCCCGGACGGCTTTCTTGACGCAAGGACGGCGGTGGTGAGTGCCGGCTTGGCGGCCGCCGGGGTGGCGGTGGCGCTGCGCTCGGTGCGCCGCTCCGCCGACGCGCGCCGGGTGCCCCTGGTCGGTCTGGCGGCAGCGTTCGTCTTTGCCGCCCAGATGCTGAATTTCCCGGTGGCGGGCGGGACTTCGGGCCATTTGATCGGTGCGGTGCTGGTGGCTGTGCTGCTTGGTCCCAGCGCCGCCGTGTTGGCGATGACGGCGGTCCTGGTGGTGCAGTGTTTCATGTTTGCGGATGGCGGCGTGACGACGTTGGGCGCCAATGTCTTCAACATGGCGATTGTGGCGCCCGGCGTCGGCTACGCGATCTACGCGCTGGTGCGGCGGGCGGCGGGCGACAGCCTGCGCTCGCGATTGCTGGCGACTGCCTTCGCGGCGTGGTGCTCGACGGTCGCGGCGGCCATCGTCTGCGCGGGGCAGCTGGCGCTGGCCGGCGCAGCGGCATGGAGCGTGGCGTTTCCCGCCATGGCCGGGATTCACATGCTGATCGGGGTCGGCGAGGCGGTGATCACGACGCTCGTGATCGCCGCCGTCGCGCGGGCCCGTCCCGAGCTGCTTGCGGATGGCCGGGAGCATCCGGCCCCAGTCCGCTATGCGGCCCTCACGGCGTACGGCCTGCTGGTGGCGCTGGGGCTGGCGATCTTCGTCGCCCCATTTGCCTGCGGCTGGCCCGACGGACTGGAAAGGGTCGCGGCGACACTCGGCTTCGGACATCGGGCGGCGGGGCCGATGCTGCCCGCACCGTTGTCCGACTACCGGATTCCAGGATTCAAATCTGCGGTGGCGTCGACGACCATGGCGGGGGCGGTCGGCACCCTGGTGGTGTTCGGCCTGGCCTATCTGCTGGCCCGGGCGCTGACGCCGCGGATCGCCTCCGCCGCGCCGCGCGGTGCCGACGGGACTTCGACTTGTGCGTGACGACTGGTTCAGTCCGTATCGGCACCGGGCGAGCCTGGTTCACCGCCTTCCCGCCGCCGTCAAACTTGCCGCGGTGGTCATGGGCGTGGTCGCCACCGTGCTGCTGCCGCGCGCGGCGTGGACGGCCTACGCCGGGATGGGGGCGGCCGTGCTGCTGGTCGCCCTGCTGTCATCCGTCCCGTGGCGGCATCTGGGACGCCAGCTGCTGCTGGCCGAGCCGGTGGCGCTCGGAATCGCCGTGCTGGCGCTGTGGCAGGCGGACGGCCTGCGGGTGTTTGCCGCCATGCTCGCCAAAAGCACGCTCTGCCTCTCGTGGGTCATCCTGCTGAATGCCACCACCCGTTTCACGGAGGTGTTGCTCGTGCTGCGGCGGACGCGGGTGCCGGCGCTGCTCGTAACCACCCTGGCGCTGATGCACCGCTACCTGTTCGTGCTGGCCAACGAGATGGGCCGGTTGCTGCGGGCCCGGCGCAGCCGCACGTTTGCGGCGGGGCGGCGGGCCGTCTGGCGGGGCTCGGCGACCGCGGCCGCCCAGTTGTTCATCCGCAGCTCGGAGCGGGCCGAGCGTGTTTATGCGGCGATGTGCGCCCGGGGCTGGAAACCATGAACGCGCTCGAGATCCGGCACCTCGGCTACCGCTACCCCGACCGGTCGGAGGCGCTGCGCGACGTGTCGTTCATCGTGGAAACCGGCGAACGGGTGGGGCTGGTCGGTCCGAACGGCGCCGGCAAGTCCACCCTGTTGCTGCATCTCAACGGGCTGCTGCCGGAGACGCCTTCGCCGGCTCCCGCGGTCAGCGTCTTTGGAACGCCCGTCACGGAGCCGCATCTGCCGGCCCTGCGCGCCCAGGTCGGCCTGCTCTTCCAGGATCCCGACGATCAATTGTTCTGCCCAACGGTGTGGGAGGACGTCGCCTTCGGTCCGCAGCAGCTGGGAGTGCGTGGCGCGAAGCTGTCCGACCGGGTGGCGCGCGCCCTGGCGCAGGTCGGCTTGACGGGCTTCGAGGAGCGGCTGCCTCATCACCTGAGCCGGGGCGAGAAGCGTCGAGTTTGTCTCGCCGGGCTCCTGGCCTGCGAAGCGCGACTGCTGGCGCTCGATGAACCGACCAGCGACCTCGACCCGCGCGGGCGCCGCGAGCTCAAGGCCCTGTTGGCGACGCTGCCGGTGACGCAGGTCATCGCGACGCACGACCTGGAACTCGTGGTCGAGATCTGCCCGCGGGTGATCGTGCTCGATCGCGGGGGCGTCGTGGCGCAGGGTCCGACCTCCGAGATCCTGAACGACGAAGCCCTGATGCTGGCGCACGGACTGGAGCGTCCGCACATCCTCAGTCACCGGCACCCACATTGAGCGCGACGCTCAGGCTGGCGGCGGGAGACCCGCCAGCTTGCGCTCGTGGGCGATGACGTCCGCGAGGGTCGTGCGGCGGAGGGTGGCCTCGATCTGGGCGCGGGCGTCCTTCCAGAAATGGTGCACCGGGCAGGCGCGCTCGTCGCTGCAGGTCACCAGCCCCAGCAGGCACTGGCCGAGCCAGCGGCGCACCTCCACCGCCTCGCTGATCTCCAGCACGGTGATGTCCCGCGGCTGGCGGGCGAGCAGCACGCCGCCGCGCTTGCCGCGCACGCTCCGGACCAGGCCCGCCGCCACCAGCTCGGGCATGCGCTTGGCCAGGTAGGCGTAGGGCACATGCGCCCGCCGGGCCACGCTCCGGAGGCGGGCCGGCTGCCCGCCCGGCGGGTCGAGATGGGACATCGCCTCGACCGCATAGCCGGTGGTTTTGGCCAGACTCAGCATGGGGCGAGCATCGGGACTGGTGGGCCGGCGGTCAATCGCGCGGGCGCCGGGCGCGATACCCGGCTGGCGGCTTGTCACCCCGGGGGCGGGCCGCCAGGCTCGGATCGTGGCCGATCCCGCCCCCAACCCCGCGAACTACAGCTGTCCCGCGCCATTGAGCGGCCACGCCGAGATCCAGATCGCCCATGGCGGCGGCGGGCGGATGACACAGGACCTGATCGACCGCGTGTTCGCGCCGGCCTTCCGCAACCCGGCGCTCGACGCCCGCCACGACGGGGCCGTGCTGGCCGCGCCCCCCGGCGCGCGCCTCGCGTTCAGCACGGACTCGCACGTGGTCAGCCCCCTGTTTTTTCCCGGCGGCGACATCGGGCGGCTCGCCGTCCACGGCACCTGCAACGATCTCGCGATGTGCGGGGCGCGGCCGCGCTGGCTGGGCGCCGGCTTCGTGCTCGAGGAGGGGCTCCCGGTGGCGACCCTCGAGCGCGTCGTCCAGTCGATGGCCGCCGCCGCGCGCGCCCTCGGCGTGGAGATCGTCACCGGCGACACCAAGGTCGTCGAGCGCGGCAAGGGCGACGGCCTGTACGTCAACACCTCCGGGATCGGCTGGATCGGGCACGGGCGCACGATCGCCCCCGCGGCGGTGCGGCCGGGCGACGCGGTGCTGCTCAGCGGCGACATCGGGCGCCACGGCATGGCGATCCTCGCGCAGCGCGAGGGGCTGGCCTTCGAGTCGCCCATCGAGAGCGACTGCGCCGCGCTCTGGCCGGCCGTCGAGGCGCTGCTCGCCGCCGGCATCGAGCTGCACTGCCTGCGCGACCTCACGCGCGGCGGCCTGGCCACGGCGGTGATCGAGATCGCCGAGGCGGCCGGGCTGGCGGTGGCGCTGGCCGAGGACGCCGTGGCGGTGTCGGAGCCGGTGCGCGGGGCGTGCGAGATTCTCGGACTGGACCCGTTCTATGTCGCGAACGAGGGGCGGTTCGTCGCGTTCGTGCCGGCGGCGCAGGCCGGGGCCGCGCTCGCCGTCCTGGCCCGCACCGCGCCGGGCGGGCCGCCCGCGCGCGTCGGCGAGGTCCGGGCGGGGCCGGCGGGCGAAGTCACGCTGCGCAGCGTCATCGGCGTCGATCGCATCCTCGACCGCCTGAGCGGCGAGCAGCTGCCGCGCATCTGCTGAGCACCCTCAACCGGAGGTCGTCATGAACCTCGTGCTTCTCGGTCCGTCGGGCGTGGGCAAGGGCACCCACGCCGCCGCCCTCATCGCCCGCCACGGCCTGCGGCACGTGTCCACCGGCGATTTGCTGCGGCAGAACCTCGCGGCGCGCAACGCCCTCGGCCTGCTCGCCCGCAAATACATGGAGGCGGGCGAGCTGGTGCCCGACGAGGTGGTGGACGCGATGATAGAGGAGTGGGTCGGGGCGGTCGGCGCGGGCCAGGGCATGCTGTTCGACGGCTTCCCGCGCACGGCATACCAGGCGGCGTTCCTCGAAGGATTGCTGGCGCCGCTCGGCCGCAAGCTCGACGCCGCGATCTACCTGCGCCTCGCCGATGACGAGATCGTCGCGCGCCTGTCCGGCCGGCGGATCTGCCGGCAGTGCCAGGCTCCGTACCACGTCGACGCGAAGCCCCCGGCGCGCCCCGGGGTGTGCGACGGGTGCGGCGGCCCGCTCTACCAGCGGCCCGACGACACGCCGGAGCTGGTGCGCGCGCGGCTGCGGGTCTTCCACCGGCACGCCGGCCCCGTCATCGAGCACTACGCCGCCGCCGGGCGCCTGATCATCCTGACCGCGACCGGATCCATCGGCGACGTCGCGGCGCGGCTGGCTTCCGCGCTGGCGGAGGTGGAGCGCGGCGCCGGCCGGTTCGCCGACCGTGCGGCGGCGGCGGCGCTGGCCGCCCCGCCGGTGGCACCGGTGCCCGCGCGCCTCGCGCGACCGAGCCTCGACCTCGTGCTGCTGGGCGGACCGGGCTCCGGCAAGGGGACGCAGGCCGAGCAGCTCAGCGCGCAGCTCCGCCTCCCCCACATCGCCACGGGCGACCTCTTCCGCGAAAACCTGAGGCAGGCCACGCCGCTCGGGCAGCTCGCCAAGACCTACATGGACCGGGGCGAGCTGGTGCCCGACGACGTCACCGAGGCGATGGTCGAGGAACGCCTCGCGCGGTCCGACACGCAACCGGGCTTCATCCTCGACGGCTTCCCCCGCACGCTGCCGCAGGCCGAGGCGCTGGCGGAGATGCTGGCGAAGCTGCAGCGGCGCCTCGCCGGCGTGCTCTGCATCAACGTGACGGACGAGGCGATCGTCGGCCGCCTCTCCGGCCGCCTGATCTGCCGCCAGTGCCAGGCGCCCTACCACCGGCAGTTCAAGCCGCCGCGGCGCCCCGGCGTGTGCGATCTCTGCGGGGGCGAGCTCTACCAGCGCGACGACGACAATCCCGCCACGGTCCGCGCGCGGCTGAAGACCTATCACGACCAGACCGAGCCGCTGATCGGCTGGTACCGGCAGGCGGGTCTGCTCCACGCGATCGACGGCGAGGGCGAGGTGGCGGCGGTCACCGCCCGCACCCTCGCGGTCGCACGCGAACTGGCCGCCGCGCGGGGCCTGGGGCCGGGCCATCCGTCACCGTAGCCGCACGCGCCTGCCAGCCATAGCCCGGGATACGATCGCGGTGAGCTTGCCGAACCGCCGAATCGGCGACGGCTGGTGAGCGTGCGGAATGTCGATTGATCATCCGCGTCCTCACGGACGCGGCTACCACGCCGGATTGGCTCCAGGCGACGCGGCTTAGCCCGTTACCGAGGCTTGGATGACGTTCGGATTGGCGCGCGTCTTGGCGAGCAGGGTCGCCGACGGCCGGTCATCAAGGCGGAGCGTGCACGAAGCGGTCTCGCCGCCCTCGAAGATCATGTTCTCCATCTCCTCGATGTTCACGCCCTCGTTGCGC
>DATJUU010000017.1:0-2132 GCA_035502155.1 Opitutaceae bacterium | reverse complement strand
GCCGCCTTGGTGTCGGCTCTGCCCGAGGCGCCGACGGTGTTCTTCCTCGCGGGCGTGAAGTTCGGAACGGCGTCGCAGCCGGAGCTCCTGGCGGCGATCAATGAGCGGATGCCGCAGATCGTCGCGGAGCGCTACCGCCGGTCGCGCATCATCGCCCTTTCCACGGGCTGCGTGTACCCGTTTGTCGCGCCGGAAAGCGGGGGAGCCACGGAAGAGACGCCCCCGGCGCCCCCCGGCGCCTATGCGCGATCGTGCCTGCAGCGCGAGCGCGCCTTCCAGGAGGTCTCCGCGCGCTGGGGCACGCCGGTGGCGCTGATCCGACTGAACTATGCGGTCGAATTCCGCTACGGGGTGCTGCTCGACATCGCGGAGAAGGTCTGGCGGCGGGAGCCGGTCGACCTCGCCATGGGGTATGTCAACGTGATCTGGCAGCGCGACGCCCTGGCGCAGGTCATCCAATCCCTGGAGCTGGCCGGGTCCCCGCCGGTGCCGGTGAACATCACCGGACCGGAGATCCTGTCGGTCCGCGCGATCGCCCGGCGCTTGGGGGAACTGTTGGGCGTCCCCGTGCAGTTCCGGGGAACGGAGGCCCCGACCGCGTGGTTGAGCAACTCCCGCCGCGCGCGGAGCCGGTTCGGCGACCCGCCGACGAGCCTCGAGACGATGCTGACCTGGGTCGCGGCGTGGCTGCAGCACGGGGGCGAAGTCTGGGGAAAGCCGACGGGATTTGAGCGGCGCGATGGAAACTATTGAGCCGGTCGGCTCGCTTGCCCATGTCCCTCGACCTTCATCTTCGGCACCATCTCGCGGAGGGCCACGTGATCCCGGCGATGCCGCTGGCGCTTTCGCGTTCGCGCCGTTGGGACGAGAAGCGGCAGCGGGGTCTGGTGCGGTATTATCTGGACGCCGGCGCGGGCGGCCTGGCGGTCGCGGTGCACTCGACGCAGTTCGCCATCCGCGACCAAGCGGTCGACCTGTTTGAGCCGGTGCTGCGCCTCGTCGCCGAGACGGCCGAGCATTGGCTGCACCGGCGGCCGCGCGCGCCGCTGGCGCTGGTCGCGGGGATCTGCGGCCGCACTTCCCAGGCCGTGCGGGAGGCCCGCATCGCCCGCCGCTGCGGGTATCATGCCGGTCTCCTCAGCCTCGGAGCATGGGCAAAGGATCCGGAGCCGGCGATTCTGGCGGGCTGTCGGCGGGTGGCGCGCGAAATCCCCCTCTTCGGGTTTTATCTGCAGGAGGCGGCCGGCGGGCGGGTCTTGTCGTTTGATTTCTGGCGCCGGTTCGTCGAAATCCCCGAACTCGTGGCGATCAAACTGGCACCGTTCAATCGCTACCGCACCATCGACGTGGTGCGCGCGGTGGCGGCAGCCGGCCGGTCGGACGTCGCGCTCTACACCGGCAATGATGACAACATCATCGGCGACCTCCTGACGGCGTTCGAATTCGGTCCGAGGCCCCGCCACCTCGCGGGCGGATTGCTCGGGCAGTGGGGCGTCTGGACCGAGCGGGCCGTCGCCCTGCTCGCCGAGATCAAGCGCGCCCGACTCCGCGGCCGGCTGGCGGCTGTTTGGTGGACGAGGAACGCCGAGCTCACCGATGCCAACGCCGCCATTTTCGACGCGGCGCACAATTTCGCCGGCTGCATGCCGGGAATCCACGAAGTCCTGAGACGCCAGGGTCTGCTCGCCTCGACGGCGTGCCTGGATGCGAACGAGAAACTCTCGCCCGGCCAGGCCCGGGAAATCTCGCGGGTGAGCCGGGCGTATCCCTGGCTCGTCGACGACGATTTTGTCGATCAGAACCGCGCCCGCTGGCTGGATTGAATCGCCGCCCCGCCATGCTCCCCGTCTTCGCCGCCCTGCAGCTCGCCGATCGCCCGACGGTCTACGCCGTTGTCGCCGGCTACCTGGTCATGCTGGTGTGTGTCGGCTTCGTCTTCCGGCGCTTCAGCCGCAACGCGAGCGACTACTTCCGGGCCGGCGGGCAGGGGACGTGGTGGCTGGTGGGTGGCAGCGTGTTCATGGGCCAGTTCAGTGCGTGGACGTTTACCGGCGCCGCCGGCGCGGCCTACCAGGTCGGTTGGAGCCAGGCCGTGACGTATGGCGCGGGCTCGCTCAGCTATTTCCTTCTCG
>DATJUU010000016.1:0-8740 GCA_035502155.1 Opitutaceae bacterium | reverse complement strand
AGGTCGAGCTTCCGCCCGCGGTCGAATTCCTTGAAGCCCTCCTCGCAGAAGGCGCGGCAGAGCTCGCGGGGGCGGTCGCCGCGGAAGTTGAAGAACACCACGCTGTCGCCGTCGCCGATCGGCGCCACCGGCTTGCCGTCCGCGCCCGTCACCCATGTCGGCACCACGAACTCGTCGCCCTTCTGCGAGTCGTTGGTTGGCTTGTCATAGTACTGCTGCATCGCGGCGGCCGCGCTGGCCGCGGAGGCGTCGGCCTTCTGGCCCGTGAGCATGGCGTAGGCCCGGCTCACGCGCTCCCAGCGGTTGTCGCGATCCATGGCGTAGAAGCGGCCGCAGACGCTCGCGACGCGGCCCACGCCGAGTGCGGCCAGCTTCGCTTCGAGCTGGCGGATGAAACCGAGCCCGCTGGCCGGCGGCGTGTCGCGGCCATCCATGAACGCGTGCACGAAGACGTTTTGCGTCACCCCCGCGGCCTGGGCGAGCGCCACCAGCCCGTAGAGGTGCTCGAGCAGGCTGTGCACGCCCGCGTCCGAGGCCAAGCCCATGAAATGCAGCTTCGTCCCGCGCTGCTTCACGCGGTCCAGGGCGGCGCGCCAGACCGCGTTGCCGGCGATCTCGCCGTCGGCGAGCGCCTTGCTGATGCGCACGATCTCCTGGTCGACGATGCGGCCGGCGCCGATGTTCTGGTGGCCGACCTCGCTGTTGCCCATGACGCCGTCGGGCACGCCCACGTCGAGGCCGCAGGCTTTCACCAGCGTCACCGGATAGGTCGCGTGCAGCCAGTCGTCGCATGGCTTGCGCGCGAGGTGCACGGCGTTGAACGGGTCCTGCTCCGGGTGCGGATTCTTGCCCCAGCCGTCGCGGACGACGAGGAGCACGGGGCGGCGGGTCGAACTCATGGTCAAGGCGGATTGGCGGAGGCCAACCCACCATTGATGCGATCGCTCTCCGCCACCGGCAAGGCCAAAACCCCCGCCGGCTGCGTTTGACATCGGGGGCGAATCTCCCGACCAATTGCTCGCACCCATGGCCTCCCGCGCCGTCCTGCTCGTCAACCTCGGCTCGCCCGATTCCGCCTCCGTCGCCGACGTGCGCCGCTATCTGGCGGAGTTCCTCGGCGACGAGCGCGTGCTCGACCTGCCCGCGCCGCTGCGCTGGCTGCTGCTGCACGGGATCATCCTGCGGTTCCGCCCCGCCAAGTCGGCCCACGCCTACGCCAGCATCTGGACGGCGGAGGGTTCGCCGCTGGTCGTCACCAGCCGCCTGGTGCAGCAGAAGCTGGCCGCCGCCCTTGGTCCCGAGGTGCCGGTGGCCCTGGCGATGCGCTACGGGCGGCCGGCGGTCGCGGGCGTCGTGGCCCAGCTGGCCGCCAGCGGCGCCACGGAGGTGCTGGTGCTCCCGCAATACCCGCACTATGCAATGTCGAGCTGGGAAACCGTGGCGGTGAAGGTCCGCGCGGAGGCGGCCCGCCTCGCCCCCCGCCTGCGGCTCGACGTGCTGCCGCCGTTTTTCGAGGACGAGGACTACCTCGCCGCGCTTCACGCCACGCTCCAGCCGTATCTGGCGCGGCCGTTCGACCACCTGCTGTTCAGCTACCACGGCCTGCCGGTGCGGCACCTCCGCAAGGCCGATTCGTCGCGGGCGCACTGCACCCTGGTGCCGGACTGCTGCCACGTGTGCAGCCCCGCCCACGCCACCTGTTACCGGGCGCAGGTCACCCGCACCACCGAGGCGCTGGCGCGCCGCGCCGGCGTTGACCCCGACCGTTATTCCATCTCCTTCCAGTCGCGCCTGGCGGGCGAGCCGTGGCTTGAGCCGTACACCGATTTCGAGCTCAAGCGCCTGCCCGCCGCGGGCAAGAAGCGCCTGCTCGTCATGACGCCGGCGTTTACCGCCGACTGTCTGGAGACCCTGGAGGAGATCCGGGTCGCCGGCCGCGCCACGTTCCTCGCCGCCGGCGGCGAGTCCTTCGAGCACATCCCCTGCCTGAACGACCACCCGGCCTTCATCGACTTCCTGGCCGGACGGGTCCGCCGCTGGTTGGTGGGTGGCGCCGCGGGCGCTGTTTCCCGGCCCGCCTGAGGCGGCCGCCCACGGTCCTCCGGGTCGAAGGCCGACTGCCCGGCCGGCCATCCGTTCCGCCGCGGTCCGTAAAAATTCATTAAAGTCTCGGCTGGAGAGGCCCTTCGGCGCCGCTTCCGGCCACTTTTCACTTAACAAGCCGGCGCGATTGGACACCGTTCTCACCCCCCGGGGGAGTTGAGGCACCCAGCTTCAGCGCACCCGGTGTCGGCTTTCGTGAGCAATACGCCGCAGACTCAAACGAGCGCGGCCACCGGTACGAATGCCCGTGGCAACGGCCCGGCGCTGCTGGTGCTGGACGAAAGCGGGAAAATTCTGCTCGCCGACGCCGCGGCCCGCACACTCTGGAAGGCCGGCGGCTCGGAGATGGTCGGCGACCACTTCTCCACCCTGTTCGTGTTCGAAGTCACGTCGCGGGATTCCCGCTGGCTGGAGGCGCAATGGGATGTGCTGCTGTCGGCCGCGGCGACGGCGCCCCTGAAGCTGACCGCGCAGCCGAAGGATGGCCCGCGGGTCGAGGTCGCGGTGCGGCTCGAGCGCACGACCTTCGCCGGCCACCCGGCCTGCATCGCCCACGTCCAGCCCGAGGCGCCGGCCGGCGGCGCCGCGCCCGACCCGCTGGCGCTGCTGGCCGAGCGCAGCCCGGTCGGGATCTTCGACCTCAATTTCAAGGCCGGCACCTTCTACTACTCGCCCGCCTGGGCCCGGCAGCTCGGCTACACCGATCACGAGCTGGCCCCTACCTTCGAGACCTGGCGCAACCTGCTCCACGCCGAGGACTCCTCCGCCGCCCCGGACCGCGCCGGCACCAAGTTCTTCAGCGGCGTGCGCAGCTTTTCGGTCGAGTACCGCCTCCGCCACAAGAAGGGCCACTTCGTGTGGATCCACGGCACCGGCCTCCAGGTGTTCGGGTCCGAGGGCGACCTCGAGCGCGTCGCCGGCGTCCACCTCGACATCACCGAGCGCAAGGAATTCGAGGAGGCCGCGGTGGAGAGCGAGGACCGCTTCGAGGAGCTCACCCATCACGGGCCGCTCGGCGCATTCGACCTCAACTTCGCCGCCGGCCGGTTTTGGTTCTCGCCCGCCTGGAAGCGCCTGCTCGGCTACACGCCCGACGAGCTGATTGACGGCGCGGACACCCTCGCCTCCATTCTGCATCCCGACGACGCGGCCGCCGGCGTGAAGGAGTACTTTCTCACCCGGCGCCCCGGCGAGATCTCCTTCCTGGATCTCTGCCGGCTGAAGCACAAGGACGGCCAGTACCGCTGGGTGCTCGGCGGCGTCTTCCGCCAGCTCTCGCGCAAGCGCGAGCTGCAGCGCGTCCTCGGCTTCCATTGCGCCCTGCCGGCCGAGCTGCCGGTGACGGGCGGCGCCGTCCTCCCCCCTGCCCTGCTCACCACGGCGCTGGCCGAGCTCCAGGAGGGCCTGGTGCTCGTCGACGCCTCGGGCCGCGTCACCTTTGCCAACGACAAGGCGGCCCGCCTGCTCGGCGAGACGGCGGAGGCCCTGCCCGGCCGGCCGCTGATCGAGCTCTTTCCGCTCGTGCGTCGCACCGGCGGCCAGCCGGCCGAGTTTCCGCTCAGCCGGCTGCTCGACCTCGGGGAGCCGCTGCCCCTGACCGACGAGTTCTCCCTCGCCCGCGGCGAGGGCGTGGAGCCGCAACCCGTGGCCTTCAGCGGCCGGCCCGTGCTGGACGCCGCCGGGCGCGCCACCGGCGCCGTCGTCGCCTTCCGCAACCCGCAGGAGATGACCCTCACCCCCGAGGAGCTGGTCAAGGCCAACCGCTTCGAGTCGCTTGGCGTGCTGGCGGGCGGGATCGCGCACGACTTCAACAATCTCCTCACCACCATCCTCGGCGGCATCTCGCTGGCCAAGGACAACCGCGACTATTCCACCCTGGCGGACAGCGAGAACGCCTGCCTCGCGGCCAAGGGCCTGACCAAGCAGCTGTTGACGTTTGCGAAGGGCGGCAACGCCGTGAAGACGGTCGTCGCCCCGCAGACCGTGCTCAAGGACGCCGTCAAGGTCGCCACCGCCGGAGCCAGCACCGAGGTCACCTTCGAGGTCGTGCCCGGCACGGGCAACATCCTCGCCGACCGCGCCCAGATCCTCCAGGTCTTCCAGAACCTCTGCGTCAACGCCGTTCAGGCCATGCCCGAGGGGCGCGCCGGGCACGTGTGGCTCCGCGCCGGCAACTCCGCGCTCGCCGAGGGCCAGGTGCCGCCGCTCCCCGCCGGCAACTACGTGCAGTTCGAGGTGCAGGACGACGGCGTCGGCATCCCCCCGGAGAACCTGCAGAAGATCTTCGACGCGTTCTTCACCACCAAGAAGCACGGCACCGGCCTCGGCCTCGCGACCGTGCTCGACGTCGTGCGCAAGCACGGCGGCCAGATCGGCGTCGACTCCACCGTCGGCACCGGCACGACGTTCACCATCTTCCTGCCGCAGGCGGAGAAGCCCGCCGAGGTCGAGGCCCGCCGCGCGCCCACCCTGCGCTTCGGCACCGGGCGCGTGCTGTTCATGGACGACGACGAGAAGATCAGCACGCTCACCGCCGGCATGCTCACGAGCCTCGAGTACAAGTTCGACCTCGCCAAGAACGGCGAGGAGGCGATCACGCTCTACAAGCGCTACCTGAACATCGGCCGGCCCTACGACGCCGTTATCATGGACCTCACCATCATCGGCGGCATGGGCGGCGAGGAGACGTTCAAGAAGCTGCGGGAGCTCGACCCCGACGTGCGCGCCATCATCTCCAGCGGTTACGACAACGAGGAGATGGCGAAGCAATACCTCGACATGGGGTTCTGCGGCTACCTGACCAAGCCGTACCGCGTCGCCGACCTCGGCCGGATTCTGAAGACGGTGCTCGGCGGCTGAGGTCGCGGCGCCAAATCCTCCATCCTCCTGCCGGCAGGCCGGTTCCGAGGCGGGCCGCAGGGTCTCTTGCATTGCAGGACCGACCTGTTTGACTGCCAAAATGGACAAATTTGGCATTGAGTCGGCCCAGCCGCGGCATAGCCCGGGGTTACGGGGCCGAACAGACGGATTCGCCGTCCGCTGACGCCGGCACCCGATCGAAGTGCAGCTTCCTGATCATCTGCTCCTGGGCGCCGCGCTGGCGCTGCTCGCCAGCCTGCCGGTGAGCCGCCAGTTTCCCCGGCTTTGGCTCGCGCTGGTGCTCGCCGGGTCCGCCGCCGCGCTCGGCGCGGCCGCTGCGGTCCTGGGCGGCGCGGCGGGCCTCGACTGGCAGGGCGGGTTCGCGGTCTGCGGCGAGGCGGTGCATCTCCGGCTCGACGCGCTGAGCGCCGTGTTCCTCGCGCTCCTCGGCGTCACGGGCGGTTGCGCGGCGGTCTACGCCCGGGAATACTGGACCGACCGGGCCCATCCGCGCTCGGCGCGCGCCGGGCGGATGTGGATGAGCCTGCTGTTCCTGAGCACGGGACTGGTCCTCCTGGCGGCCAACGGCCTCCACTTCCTGCTCGGCTGGGAGGTCTTCGCCCTGAGCGGATACTTTCTCATCACGCTGGACCGTTCGCGCCGTGAGGTGCGCGCGGCCGGCTGGCTCTATCTTGCGGCCTCGCATGCCGGCACGCTCTGCCTTTTCGCCTTCTTCGCCCTGCTGGCGGCGCGGACCGGCGGATGGGAGCTGGGCCCGTGGCGCGATCATCCCGAGCTCGCGCCGCTGTTCTGGCTGGCCCTGCTCGGCTTTGGCGTGAAGGCGGGCCTCTTCCCCCTGCACATCTGGCTGCCCTCGGCGCACGCCAACGCGCCCAGCCATGTCTCCGCGCTGCTCTCGGGCATGGCGCTCAAGGTCGGCATCTACGGGATCGTGCGCTTCAGCGGATGGCTGCCGGTGCCGCCGGCCGCGGGCTGGGTCGTCGCCGGGCTCGGCGCGGCCAGCGCCGTGCTCGGCGTGGCGTTCGCCCTCGGCCAGCACGACCTCAAGCGCCTGCTGGCCTACCACAGCGTGGAGAACATCGGCATCATCCTGCTCGGCCTCGGCTTCGCCCTGCTCGCCGCCGCGCACGGGCATCCCCTCTGGGGCCAGCTCGCGCTCGCCGGCGCGCTCTTGCACGTCTGGAACCACGCCCTCTTCAAGTCGCTGCTCTTCCTCGGTGCCGGGTCGGTGCTGCACGCGACCGGCACCCGCGAGATGAGTCGGCTCGGCGGCCTCTGGCGCGCGCTGCCGTGGACGACCGCGCTCTTCGCCCTCGGGGCGGCGGCGATCGCGGGCCTGCCGCCGCTCAACGGCTTCGTCAGCGAATGGCTGGTCTTTCTCGGCCTCTTCGACGCGGTGAACGCCCGCGGTGCGGTCGCCCTCGGCGCGGTGCCGGCGGTGGTGCTGCTCGCCATGACCGGCGCGCTCGCCCTTGCCTGCTTCACCAAGGTCTGCGGCGTGGTCTTCCTCGGCGCGCCCCGCAGCGCCGCCGTGGCGCGCGCCCGCGAATGCGGGCCCGCGATGCGCGGGCCCATGCTCGTGCTCGCCGCCGCGTGCGTCGCGATCGGGCTGGCGCCCGCCGCGTTCTGGCCGGCGCTCATGCGGGCGGCCGCGGCGTGGGACCCGGCCTGGCGCGACGCCGCCGCGCCGGTCTCGCTGCCCGTCCTCGGTGCGGCCAACGCCATCCTCGCGGTCCTCGCCGTCGCCGGCGCGGTCCTGCTCTGGCGCGTCACCCTCCGCCGCGGCCTGCGCCGAGCGCCCACCTGGGATTGCGGCTACGCCGCGCCCACGGCGCGGATGCAATACACCGCCGGCTCGTTCGCCGGCATCATCGTGGAGTGGTTCGCCTGGATCCTGCGTCCGCGGCGCCACGACCACCCTCCGGAGGGGCTTTTCCCCGGGGCGGCTGCGAGCGAGGAACATACGCCTGAGGTAGTGCTGGAGGAGGTCATCACCCCGGCCGGTTCGCTCGTCATGCGGATCGCGCTCGCCGCCCGCCGCCTGCAGCACGGCCGCGTGCAGGCCTATCTGCTCTACGTCATCGCCGGGCTGATCGCCGTCGCGGCGCTCGCGCTGGCTGGAGGGGCGCGCTGACCGCCGCCGTATCCGCCATGTACCTGAACCTCATCCAGATTGCCGAATCCTTCGGGGTGTCCGAGAAGGTCGTCGAGGACTGGATCCGCGACGAGGGCCTGCCCCACACGCCCGACCGCGGCCGCCTGCTCTTCGACCGGACCCAGGTGGCCGAATGGGCCGCCGCCCGCGGCCTGGCGGCCAAGGCCGGATTCCTGGCGCCCGAGGACCCGGCGCTCGCCTCCCACCTGCGGATCGAGCCGCTGCTGCGCGCCGGGGGCATCTGGCGCGACGTGGCGGTGGAGGCGGTGCCGGCCACCTACGAGCGCGTCGTCGGCGCGCTGCCCGGCGCGAGCCCGGCCATCCGCCAGCTGCTCGGCCAGCGCATCCGCGCCCCGGGCGGCGTCACCCTCGCGCCGGTCGGCGGCGGCTTCGCCCTGCCGCACTTCAGCACCCGCGTGGCGCTTGGGCGCGAGTCCGGCACCGTCGCCCTCCTGCTCCTGCGCGACGCCTGGCCGGCCGCCGATCCCCTGCCGGACCCGACGCCGGTCACCACCCTGTTCTTCTTCATCGCGCCGTCGCCGCGCGCCCACCTCGACGTGCTCGGGCGCATCTGCCGCCTCATCGCCCACGGCGTGGTACGCGAGCTGATCCGGCAGCAGGCGCCGGACGACGAGATTTTGCGCGCCGTGGCGGCGGCCGAGGCACCGGGCGCGACCCGGGAGGCGACGCCATGACGGCTCTGCTCACCGCCCTGCTCCGGCTCGCGCTCTGGCTCGCGCTCGCGCCGCTCCTCCCCGGGATCATCAACCGGGTCAAGGCCTGGGTGGCGGGGCGCCGCGGGCCGCCGGTCCTGCAGCTCTATCATGACCTCGCCCGCCTCTGGCGGAAGGGCGCCGTGCTGAGCACGCTGGCCTCGCCGGGATTCATCGCCGGGCCGGCCGTCGCCTGGGTGGCGTTGCTCGGCGCCGCGGCGCTGATGCCCCTCGGCCCCGCCGGCGGCGTGGTGAGCTTCCGCGGCGACGTCCTGCTGCTGGTCTACCTCTTCGCCGTCGGCCGGTTCTGCACCGCCTGGGCCGCGCTCGAGACCGGCTCCGCCTTCGAGGGCATGGGCGCGGCGCGCGAGGTGAGCTTCGCCGTGCTGGCGGAGGTCGCGCTCATCACCGCGATCCTGGCGCTGAGCGTGCAGACCGGCAGCGTCACCCTGGCGGCGATGCTGGCGCCGGCGCCCGGGGCGGGCGCGGTGCTGCTGGCGGGCGGACTGTTCGCCGTCCTGCTGGCCGAGAACTGCCGCGTGCCGTTCGACGATCCGAACACCCACCTCGAGCTGACGATGATCCACGAGGTCATGGTCCTCGACCACAGCGGGCCGCCGCTGGCGGTGATCCTGCACGGCGCGGCGCTGAAGCTGCTGCTGTTCGCGGCGCTGCTCAGCCAGGCCGTGCTGCCGCTGGGCGCCCTGCCCGCGCCGGCCGCCGCGGCGGCGTTCGCCGGCTCCGTGCTGGCGGTGGCCGTCGGCGTCGGCCTGGTCGAGTCCCTGCTCGCGCGCTTCGCCTTCCGCCGCGTGCCGCTGCTGCTGACGACCGCATTCCTGCTCTGCCTGTTCGCCCTCCTGCTGGCGTGGAAAGGCGGCGCGGCATGACC
>DATJUU010000015.1:0-6346 GCA_035502155.1 Opitutaceae bacterium | reverse complement strand
TCCGCCACGAGGAGGTTGCCCACGAACGCGTGGCCCTCGCGCTGCTCGACCGCCGGCCCGGTGGCGGGATGCCAGCCGAAGTGGTCGTTGACCGCGCTGCGCTCGGTGCGCTCGAAGGAGGCGACGGTGTCGACCAGGGTGTTGTGGTAGACCTGGACATTGGAGCTGTTCAGCACCCGGATGCCCTTGTCGCAATTGACGAACACGTTGCCGGCGCAGATCGCGCCCTTGGAGATCTCGAAGAAAAATCCGTCCTGCGCGCCCTCGACCCAGTTGTCCAAAAAACGGCCGTCGACATTGCCGACATCGTACCAGATGCCGTTGGAGTAGGGCTGGTCGATGACGAGGTTGTCCCGGCAGGTGGCGCGATGGCACTGGTTGAAGATCTTCACCGCCGCCGGGAAGTAGCCGGTGATCAGCTGGATGTTGTTCCGGCGAAAGATGTTTTTCTCCAGCAGCACGTCGGCGGAGGCGAGGACGTAGACGCCCTCGGTGCGCGTGTCGCTGATCAGGCAGTGGCGGATGGTCAGGCGGTCGCCGCGGAAATAGCCGGCGACCCGCGAGCAGAAGGTGATGGTGTCGTTCTCGAGCGTGGTGCCGACCACGTCCTTGCCGAAGGTGGCGGGATCGGCCGGCCCCTCCGGCTCCCGGCCCTCGATCTCGATCGCGCGGTAGGCGTACTGGGTGAAGGTGAGGCCGCGGATCACGGGCCCGCGGCCGTCCGAGGTCCGGCCGTGGCAGGGGCCGGTGACGCGGGTGAGGGCGTTGTCGTGGGCGGTGATCTCGATCCGGTGCCTGGCGGGATCTACGCCGAGGTAGACCTGCTTCGTGGTATAATCGATGTAGTAGGAGTGCGCGTCGATTTCGCCCTCCCAGCCGACGGCCTTGAGCAACTCGCCGTCGACGAACACCATGTCGTTGTTGAACCGCCAGGGAGGCGTGGAGCGGCCCTCGCGCTCACGGCGCCACCAGTCCTGCGCCGTGGCGGGGAACAGGTGGGTCCAGGTCGTGCGCCACAGGCCGTTGGGCTGGGCGACCCACTGGTCGGCGACCAGCGTGCCCTTGAGCACCGGGTGTTCGTCCGCGTAGGGCTGGAGGGTGACGCCCTGGTTGAGCTGGAGGTCGCCGGTGCGATAGACGCCGCCGCGCAGGACGATGACATCGCCGGTGACGGCGCGGGCGATGGCGGACTCGAGCGAGGTGGGCGCGGCGAGGGCGGTGCCGGCGGCGTCCGCCTGGCCGTCGGGCGCGACGTAGTAGACGTGGGCGGCATCGGCCGGCACGGCGTAGGTCTGCGGCACCGGGCCGTAAGGGCCGCCGGAGGGCTGGGCCCGGCCGGGGCCGGCGGCAAGGACCAAAAGGGCGGCGAGGCAGACGCCGAGCCGCGGCCGGTGGAGAGACAGGGACTGGCGCGATGTGCCCGCCGGCGGGGAGGGGAGTTTCATGGTCGGGTGAAGGGTCAGCTTGGGCGGCGCGGCGGCGGCGCGTCACGCCCCCGCTGGCTCTAACTATTGCGTGGGCCCATTCGGGATGGGCAAACACCGGGAATTGCATAAGGTGGGGACGGTTTCAAACGAAAGGAGCGCGCCATGGCCTTGACTCCCTCCACCATGCTCCCGTGGGGCACGCGGGCCCCCGATTTCCGTCTGCCCGACGCCGTCAGCGGGCGCCCGGTCGCGCTGGGCGACTTTGCGCCAAAACCGGTCCTCGTCGTCCTGTTCCTCTGCAACCACTGCCCGTACGTGAAACACATCCGCGCCGGACTCGCGGCGTTCGGCCGGGACTACCAGCCGAAGGGCGTGGGCGTCGTCGCGATCAGCGCCAACGACGTCGCGGAGTTTCCCGAGGACGGTCCGGCGAAGATGAAGGCCGAGGCGAAGGCGGCCGGCTACCCGTTCCCGTACCTCTTCGACGAGACCCAGGCGGTGGCGAAGGCCTACCGCGCCGCCTGCACGCCGGACCTCTACGTCTTCGACCACACGCGCCAGCTGGTCTATCGCGGCCAGTTTGACGACAGCCGGCCCGGCAACGGCCGGCCGGTGACCGGCGCCGACCTGCGCGCGGCGTGCGACGCGCTGCTGGCGGGGCGCGCGCCCGCGGCGGACCAGAAGCCGAGCATCGGCTGCAACATCAAGTGGAAGCCCGGCAACGAGCCGGACTATTTCCAGTGAACGCCTGACCGGCGCGCCGATGGACGCGGATTTCTGGAACACCCGGTACGCCGGCGAGGGCTTCGTCTACGGCATGGCGCCGAACGACTTCGTCGCCGCGGTGGCGGCCCGCCTGCCGCCCGGACCGGTGCTCTGCCTCGCGGAGGGCGAGGGGCGCAACGCGGTCTGGCTCGCGGCGCGCGGCCACGCCGTGACCGCCGTCGACCAGGCGGAGGTGGCGCTCGCCAAGGCGCGCCAGCTGGCCGCCGCCCGGCGGGTGAAGATCGAGACAGTCGTGGCCGATCTGGCGACGTGGCCGATCGCGCCGGGGGCGTGGGCCGGGATCGTGGCGACCTGGCTGCACCTGCCGCCGGCGCTGCGGCGCACGGTGTTCGCCCGCGCGGCCCGCGGGCTGCAGCCGGGCGGATGTTTCGTGTTCGAGGCCTACACGCCGGCCCAGCTTGCCTACGACACCGGCGGACCGCGCGACCCGCAGCTGCTGCCGACCGCGGCGCAGTTGCGGGAGGACCTGGCGGGTCTGGAGTTCGAGATCCTGCGCGAACTGGAGCGCGACGTGAGCGAGGGCACGGCCCACACCGGGCGGGCCGCGGTTGTGCAGGTGCTGGCCCGGCGGCCGGCCGGGGCGCGAAAGGAATAAACCGCCGCGGCCGGGGCTCAGGCAGGGATGAAGATCCGTTGGCTGACGCTCGCAGGCCTGCTCGCCGGCGGCACGGTCTGGGGCGCCGACCTCGCGCTGTCCAGCGGGCCGTCACGGGTTGCGCTGGTGGAACTCTTCACCAGCGAGGGTTGCAGCAGCTGCCCGCCGGCCGAGCGCTGGCTGGCTGGCCGGCGCGACGATCCCGGGCTCTGGCGCGATTTTGTGCCCGTGGCCTGGCACGTGACCTACTGGGACAACCTCGGCTGGCCAGACCGCCTGGCGCAGCGGGTTTTTACCGACCGCCAGTATGCCTACGCCGCGGCGTGGCACCGGGACTCGGTCTACACGCCGTGCTTCGTGCGGGACGGCCGGGAATGGCAGCCGGGCCTGGCTTCGGCCGCGAGTGCGCCGGCCGGAATCCTGCGCGTGCGCTATGATCCCGCGAACGGCGCCGCGAGCGTGGAGTTCGAGCCGGTCTCGCTGGGACCGGCGGAATTCGAGGTCAACGCCGCCCTGCTCGGCGGGGGATTGAAGGTCGCGGTGCGGGCGGGGGAAAACTCCGGCCGCACGCTCGAGCACGAATTCGCGGCCTTGGCCACGGCCCGCGCACCGCTGGTCCGCGCCGCGACCGTTTATCGCGCCACGCTCAGCCTCGCGCCGCCGGCCGGCCAGCCGCCCCGCCTCGCCCTCGCGGTGTGGGTCACGCGACGCGGCGAACTGGCGCCCCTCCAGGCCGCCGGCGGCTGGATCGGCCCCGGATAAACTCCGGTCGCCCCGCGGCCGGGGTCGCGCCCGAAGAAACGCCGGTTCATCGGCGCGCGGGATAAACTCCCGCCCGCGAAAACCCGCCGCCGGGAAATAATGACAACGCCTCCCCTCAACCCGGAGGATTTTTGACATGTCAACTATTAGTTGACACGTTGGCAGGGGCCAGGGCGGCGAGAGACGGGGAATTGAAGGCCCAGGGGAACGACAGGAGGCGGGTAACTCCGGCGGGGGCCGTTCGTGGATGGCCGCGAGGGATCAGGCGCGGAGATCGCGCGCCGCGATGGCGCAGACGCAATCGGCGCCGTCCTGGGTCGGCAGCCAGCGGAGACGGAGAGAGCCAAAGGTGCTTTCCATGGCGGCGCGCAGGCCGCCAACCTCGATCAGGAGGAGACCGTCATCGGCCAGGCGCGCGGGCGCTTGGTCAAGCAAGCGGCGGATCACCGCCAGGCCGTCGCGGCCGCCGTCGAGGGCGAGACGCGGTTCTTTCCTGAACTCTGGCGGCAGTGTCTTCATCAGCCCCGATGGCTCGTAAGGCGGATTGGCCACGATCAGGTCGTAGCGGACCGGCGGCACGGCGGCGAAGACGTCGCTGCGGTGCAGGGTCACGCGGCGGGCGACGCGATGCTGCGCGACGTTGATCCGGGCGATGGCGAGGGCGGCGGCGGAAACGTCGATGGCGTCGATCCGCGCCCGCGGATACCGGTGGGCGAGCAGGATGGCGAGGCAGCCGGAGCCGGTGCCCACGTCGGCGGCGCGCCGGACCGGGCCGCGGCCGCGCCGCAGCCGGTCGAGCCGCGGGATGAGCTCGAGGAAATAGCTGCGCGGAATGATCGCCCGTTCGTCGACGAAGAATCGATGCGGCCCGAGGAACGCCTCGTGGGTGAGGTAGGCGGCCGGCACGCGGCCGACCAGACGGCGGCGAAACATCGCGGCGACTGCGGCGGATTCCGCCGGCGGCAACGTCCGGGCGAGGACCTCCGGGCCCGCGTCGAGCGGCAGGCCGAGCGTGCGCAGCAGCAGGTAGAGCGCCTCGTCGTGCGCGCCCGGGGCGACCTGGCCGAGGGCGGCGCCCCGCCGCGCGTATGCGCGCTCGGCCCACGCCAGCCACGCACCGAGCGTGGCGCCGGATTTTGGCGACGGATCCGGAATTCTTGTTCTCACGCCAAGAAGCAAAGGCGCAAAGGAAGGGATAGGATTCGGAGATTAAACGCCAAGCTTGGACCAATCACCCTTCGCGTCTTGGCGGCTTGGCGTGAGCTAACTCGACGGTTTGCTTTCGACCGTCACGTGCTCGTGGTTGAAGATGTGCTCGGCGCAGTAGCACTGGTTGCCGGCGCATTTCGAGCAGTAGCGGAAATCCAGCTGCGGGTGGGTGAGCTCGGTCTTGCCGCAGACGCGGCAGCGGTGGCGGGCCTCGCTCTCGTCCGGCCGGGCCGCGAAGACGCTCGCCTGGTAGGCCATGCGCCGCCGGCCGGAGCGCATCCGTTCCACGATGTCGCCGGCGAAGAAGATCAGGAAGTTGCCGGTCGCGGCCAGCACCGCCAGCCGCGCCGACCAGCCGCCGACCACGCACAGGTAGGCGTAGCCGAGCCACTGGAGCAGGGCCAGCCACTTGATCTTCACCGGCAGGATGAAGAAGATCAGCAGCTCGAAGTCGGGGTTGAGCTGGGCGAAGGCGAGGAAGACGCTGCCGCCGAGGAACAGGTTCGAGGCGTATTCGCCCGGGGTGACGAACGCCACCGCGGTGGTGAGCAGCCAGCCGAAGCCGATGAAAGCGTTGTAGCGGAACGGGCCCCAGTGGTGCTCGAGGGCCGTGCCCATCAGGTAGAACAGGTACCAGGCGAAGGCGGTCATCACGATGCTGAACGCGCCCGTGCCGGCGCCGGGCGGCACGCACAGATAGGTCACCAGCCGCCACGCCTCGCCGGCGCGCACTGCGACCGGCAGCAGGGCGATGCGCTCGAGCGGAAAGCCGGTGAGCACGGCCAGCCCCCAGAACAGGACCTGCCCGGCGACCAGGTAGAGCGACAGGTTGGCGAGCGCAAAGCGGCCGAGCAGGCGTTCAAGCCGGGTGAGCAGGGACATGGAGAGGAAAGACGGTACGGCGGCGGCGGGTCTTGGCGAGCAGTTCCGGCACGCCGCCGGCGGTCATTTCCCGGACGCCGCCGGCAGCTGGTCGAGCAGCTTCTGCTTCTCCGGCTGCAACGTGTCGACGGTCACCGTGTTCAGCAGCACGCGGGCATGGTCGTACTTCTGTTGCTTGATCAGGATGTTGGCGGCGTGGAGGCGGATGGTCTGCTTCTGCAGCCCGGGGTCGACGCGGTCCTCCAGCGCGCCCCAGGCCTTGAGCGCCTCGTCCCACCGGGGCACGGCCAGGTCGTAAAACGAGTAGGCGTACGCGTAGGAGTAGACGATGTTGTCCGGCGCGAGGTCGGCGGCGTGCTTGAACGCGTCCTGCATGGTCTGGTCGATCTGCGCCGCCGTCCACTGGCCGCTCTTGAGGAAATCGTCGCGCGCCTCGGTCAGCAACCGGCCGAGCTGGTAGTGGTAGAACGGCTCGTTGGGCGCGAGGTGGACGGCGGCGAGGTAATAGTTGACGGCCTCGATCGGTTCGCCCTGCTCCGCGAGATAGTTGCCGAGCTGGTTCTTGACCAGCGGGAGGTTGGCGTCGAGCTGGTTGGCCTTGAGGAGGATCGCCGCCGACTCGCGGCGCATGCCGACCTTGCCGAGGAGCACGCCGTAGGTGACGTAGCCCGGCGCGAAGGTGGGA
>DATJUU010000014.1:0-5571 GCA_035502155.1 Opitutaceae bacterium | reverse complement strand
GCCTACCACCGCGGTGACGAGCACAACAAGCAACTCCAGCGCATCTACGGCACGGCCTTCCCCACCCAGGCCGAGCTCGACGCCTTCCTGCACCAGATGGAGCAGGCAAAGCTGCGCGACCACCGCAAGCTGGGCAAGGACCTCAAGCTGTTCGTGATCGACGACATGGTCGGCCAGGGCCTCGTGCTCTGGACGCCGGCCGGCGCGGTCGTGCGCCAGGAGCTGCAGACCTTCATCGCGGACGAGCTGCGCAAGCAGGGCTACCAGCAGGTGTTCACGCCGCACATCGGCCGGCTCGAACTCTACCGCACCTCGGGCCACTTCCCCTACTACCGCGAGTCGCAATATCCGCCGATCATCGAGCGCGAGACGCTCGCCACCCTCGCCCACGAGGGCTGCTCCTGCGCCGACCTCGCCAACCGCCTCGAGCAGGGCGCGCTCGACGGCTACCTGCTCAAGCCGATGAACTGCCCGCACCACATCCGCATCTACGCCTCGCAGCCGCGGTCCTACCGCGACCTGCCCGTGCGCCTGGCGGAGTTCGGCACGGTCTACCGCTGGGAACAGTCGGGCGAACTCAACGGCATGACCCGGGTGCGCGGCTTCACCCAGGACGATGCGCACCTCTTCTGCACCGAGGAGCAGGTGCCGGCCGAGCTCGTCGGCTGCCTCGCGCTCGTCAACATCATCCTCTCGACCCTCGGCATGTCCGACTACCGGGTGCGCGTCGGCCTGCGCGACGCCAACTCGGCCAAGTACATCGGCGAACCGGCCAACTGGGACAAGGCCGAGGCCGCCTGCCGCGCCGCCGCCCAGACCCTGGGCGTGCCGTTCACCGAGGAGCCCGGCGAGGCCGCCTTCTACGGGCCGAAGATCGACTTCATCATCCGCGACGTCATCGGCCGCGAATGGCAGCTGGGCACGGTGCAGGTGGACTACAACCTGCCGAACCGGTTCGACCTCGCCTATGTCGGGGCCGACAACCAGCCGCACCGCCCGGTGATGATCCACCGCGCGCCGTTCGGCTCGATGGAGCGGTTCGTCGGCGTGCTGATCGAACACTTCGCCGGCGACTTCCCCGCCTGGCTCGCGCCCGAGCAGGCGCGCGTGCTGCCGGTCAGCGACAAGTTCGGCGCCTACGCCCGCGACGTCGCCGCCCGGCTGAAGGCCGGGGGCCTCCGCGTCGGCCTCGACGAGCACGCCGACAAGCTCGGCGCGAAGATCCGCCGCGCCGAGGTCGAGAAGGTCCCCTACGCCCTCGTGATCGGCGGCAAGGAGGCCGAGGCGAAGGCCGTGGCCGTGCGCTCGCGCGCCCGGGGCGACGAGGGCGTGATGCCGCTGGAGGCGTTTCTGGAAAAACTGGGTGCCGAGGTCCGGGCGCGCGCGCTCCCGGTGAAGAAATCGTGAGCGCGCCGGCAGCCGCCAGCTCGTCGCGCCGGGCGGTCGCCCTGGCGGGCGGCGCGCTGGTGCTGGCGGTCGCCGCCGCCTACGCCAACAGCTGGTCCGGGCCGTTCGTCTATGACGACAAGGACGCGATCGTCCGCAACCTCTCACTGCGCCACCTCTGGCCGCTCACCCGGGTGCTGGTGCCGCCCGGCGGCAGCCTCACGGTCAGCGGCCGGCCGGTGCTGAACCTCTCCTTCGCCCTCAACTACGCCGCCGGCGGGCTGGACGTGCGCGGCTACCACCTGGCGAACATCCTGATCCACGCGCTCGCCGCCCTGGCGCTGTTCGGGCTGGTGCGGCGCGCGCTGCTGCTGCCCCGGTTCCGCGACCGCTGGGGCGCCGTCGCGCTGCCGTTCGCGTTCACCGCGGCGGCGCTGTGGGCGCTGCATCCGCTGCCGACCGAGGCGGTGACGTACCTCTCGCAGCGCGCCGAATCGCTGATGGGGCTGTTTTATCTGGTCACGCTTTACGGTTTCGTGCGCAGCGTCGACGCGCCCGCGCCGCGCCGGTGGCAGGCGGTGGCAGTCGCGGCGTGCCTGCTGGGCATGGCGACGAAGGAGAACATGGTGTCGGCGCCGGTGCTGGTGCTGCTGTTCGACCGCGCGTTCGTGGCCGGCAGCCTCGGCGAGGCCTGGCGCCGGCGGCGCGGCTTCTACGCGGCGCTGGCGGCGACGTGGGTGCTGCTCGCCGGATTGGTCGCCAGCACGGGGGGCAACCGCGGGGGCTCGGTGGGCCTCGGCGTCGCCATCTCCTGGTGGGACTACGAACTCACCCAGTTCCCCGCCCTGGTGCAGTACCTGCGGCTGTCGTTCTGGCCCGCGCCGCTGGTCTTCGAATACGGGCCCATCCGGTTCGACAACCTGTGGGAGGTCCTGCCGCAGGCGTGCTTCGTCGTCCTGCTGGTGGCGGGCATCGGTTTCGCGCTGTGGCGGAACACCGCGATCGGGTGGCTGGGCGCGGCGTTCCTGGCGATTCTCGCGCCGACCTCGCTCATGCCCGGCATCACGCAGCGGATCGTCGAACACCGGATGTACCTGTCGCTCGCCGCGCTGGTGGTGCCGGTGGCGGCGGCGGTCTGCGCCCGCGGGGGGCGCCGGAGCCTCGCCGCGCTCGGCGCGGTGGCGGCCGGGCTCGGCTGGCTCACGCACCAGCGCAACGCCGATTACCGGACCGAGATCGCGCTCTGGGGGGACACGGCGGCGAAGGCGCCCGACAACGCCGGCGCGCACGCCAGCTACGCCGCGGCCCTCGCCGAGGCCGACCGCATGGATGAGGCCATCCGGGAGGACCAGATCGCGCTGGTGCTGGGCCCGGGCTACGTCGCCACCCGCAACAACTACGCCACCGCCCTCATCGCCCAGGGCCGCGTGGCCGACGCCATCCGCCAGCTGCAGATGTCGCTGGAGCAGGAGCCGGACAACGCCCAGGCGCACCTGAATCTTGGCACGGCGCTGGACATCCTCAAGCGCACGCCGGAGGCCATCCGCCATTATGAAGCGGCGCTCCACAAGGATCCCGATTTCGCAGCGGCTCACAACAACCTGGGCGACGCGCTCTCGCGCACCGGCCGGACAGCGGAGGCCCTGGCCCAGCTGCGGGAGGCGCTGCGTCTGGAGCCGGGGCTGGTCAGCGCCCACTACAACCTGGCGGCGGCGCTCGCCCGCGCCGGCCGCCTGTCCGAGGCGCAGGCGGAATTTGCGGCCGGGCTGCGGCTCCATCCGGACAACGGGGAGGCGCACGCCAACTGGGCCGGGGTGCTTCTCGCCACCGGGCATCCCGCGGAGTCCGCCGCGGAATACGCCGAGGCGCTCCGCCTGCAGCCGGCCTCGGCGGTGTTTCACTACAACCGCGGCAACGCCCTGGCGGCGGCCGGCCGGCTCGACGAAGCCGTGACCGAGTTCGAGGCGGCGCTGCAGCTGAAGCCCGACTATCCGGATGCACAGGACAACCTCGGCAACGCGCTGACGATGCTGCGCCGGGAGGCGGAGGCCGTGACCCATTATGAGGCGGCGCTGCGCCTGCGGCCGGCGCACGCCCCGACCCACAACAACCTCGGCCTCGCCCTAGCGCGCCTGGGCCGGTTGAAGGAGGCGGCGGCGGAATTCGCCGAGGCCGTGCGCCTGGCGCCGGATTACCAAGCGGCGCGGGAGAATCTCGCCCGGGCCCGCGAGCAGCTGGGCGAAACCCCGCCCTGAGGCTTCCCTCCGGCCGGGCGGGGAGCCGGCGGGTCGGGACACTCGCGCTCCAGAAAACGGCAGTCTCGCGCCGCCGGCGCCGGGGCACGCCCTGATTCGGTCCAGCCCTCCATCCCGGACGGCGCGCCTGAGGGGCTGATTACGACCAGTCGCTCGTCCATTATGTCGGTCCGCTAAGTAAAAACGTTGGCTTGCATTATCATTCCGACTGCTTTTCAGTCCTGTCTGCCTGCTGGGACACGTGTCCTACTTCACGTGCAGCCCCAACCTATCCCCACCACACGCAGGAACACAGAAGCATTATGAACCCCAAGCAAGGACTACCGACACCATTGCGATGGCTGCTCCGCGCGCCGATGGGCGCGCTGCTGGTCATCTCGATCTCGTGGGCGCAACAGGCGCCGGCACCGGCGGCAAGCACAACCCCGGACACCACGCCGGGCGGCGATCAAACCGTCAAGCTGTCGCCCTTTGAGGTCAAGGCGGAGGCCAACGGCTACTACTCCCCGAACACGGAGTCGGGCACACGCATCAACTCCAACATCGAGGACCTCGCGTCCTCGATCACGGTCGTGACCAAGACCCAGATGGAAGACTTCGCGCTGCTCGATGTGAACGACATCTTCCTCTACATCGGCAACGCCGAGGGCACCGGCACCTACACGGCCGGCACGTCGGCCACCGGCATCGCGGACCGCAACGGCAGCGTCCAGGACAACGTGCAGGTGGATCCGAACAACTCCAACCGCATCCGCGGCATCACCAACGCCAACTATACCTACGACAACATCCAGATCATGGGGCGGGTGCCGATTGATCCGCTCGACGTCGAGTCGATCGAGGTCAGCTACGGGCCCAACGCCAATGTCTTCGGCTTGGGCAACCCCTCCGGCACGGTGAACATCGTCCCGGTCTCCGCCAACCTGCAGCGGAACGCCACGCGGTTCACGCTGCGGTCGGACAGCTACGGGGGCTACCGCTCCACGCTCGACACCAACCGCGTGCTCATCCCCGACAAGCTGGCGATCCGGGTCGAGGGCGGGTTCCAGCATGACGGATTCATCCGCAAGCCCTCCGGCGTGAACACGGTCAAGTACAACGGGATGATCAAGTACCGGCCCTTCAAGGGCACGCTGCTCACCGCGTCGATGAACTTCTACCGGATGAACGGCAACCGGCCCAACTACATCCCGCCGCGCGACAACATCTCCTACTGGATCGCCAGCGGCAAGCCCACGTGGGACCCGACCACCCAGCTGATCCATGTCAACGGCCTCACCATCGGGCCGATCACCTCGACCACGTTCCCGACCTCGTTCGGCGGCCAGAACACGGACTACTTCAGCGCGACCCTGCTGGGCGGCTCGCACAGCCAGATGTTCATCGACCAGAACGGCCTCAGCTACTGGTCGGCCCCGCAGGCCTTCAACAACACCTCGGCGCTCCTGCCCGGTACCACCGTCAGGGGCCCGACCTCGGGCGGCCAGGCCGACCGCTTCCTGCAGACGACCGGCGTCGCCGGCGCCACCGGCACCGCCGCCAAGCCCGGCGCCCAGCCGCTGTTCGTCACCACGCCGACGATCAGCGACAAGAGCTTGTACGACTGGTCGAAGTACAACCTGTCCGCGCCCAACCGGCTGATGGACCGGACGATCACCACCGAGCTCAAGGGCGAACAGGAGATTCTCAACACCGCGCGCAACCTGCTCGTGTTCCAGGTATCGTTCCTGCGCGAGGATTCGCAACGCTACCAGCGCAATCTGCTCGGCACCGCCAACACCGAGGGCCAGTCGGGCCAGCTCGAGATCGACCCCAACGAGAAGCTGCTCGACGGCACGCCCAACCCCTACTTCCTGCGGCCGTTCATCGCCACGGACAAGCCCCGCACCTCGTGGCTGCCGGCCAAGTGGGACACCTATCGCGGCCAGCT
>DATJUU010000013.1:0-10052 GCA_035502155.1 Opitutaceae bacterium | reverse complement strand
GTGGGCGGGGTCGTCGACGTCCACGCGCTCCAGGCCGCCGCCATGGCGCCGGGCCCGGCGCCGCCGGGCGCGCTCGACCAGGATCCGCCGCATGGCCTCGGCGGCCGCGCCGAAAAAGTGGGCGCGGTTCTGCCAGGCGGGTTGTTCGTCGCCGCCCAGCCGCAGCCAGGCCTCGTGCACCAAGGCCGTGGCTTGAAGGGTCTGGCCGCCGGATTCCCGGGCCATCTTGGCCGCGGCCAGCTTGCGCAGCTCGTCGTAGACCAGGGGCAGGAGTTCGTCGGCCGCCTGCGGGTCACCCTGCTCCATGCGCCGCAGCATCAGGGTGACGTCGTGCACAGGGCATTTTTATCAGGTGCCCCGGGGAAAATGAAGCTTCGAATTTCTTCAAATCGTCCGCCAGCGGGCAAAGCGGGCCCCGGGGAGGGAATTTCGCGGCCGGGCCGACTCTTGCCGCCGGCGGTGTTCGGTGTTCATTTCTCTCCGGGAACTCCGGCCCGGGAAGGTCGGAGCCCCGTTCGCCCCGCTGCCGCCCGGCGGAAAATCAATCTGTGCCCAGCCGTGTAATCTGTGGTGGAAAGAAATCCGCAATCCGCGATGAAACGCCCCGCCCTCCTCGTTCCGCTCGCCGTCCTCCTCGCCGCCCCGCTCGCCGCCCAGGCCCCGCCGCCGCCCCCGCCGGTCGGCACCGTCATCCCCGCGGCCGACGTGCCGATGCACGACCCGGTGATGATCCGCCAAAACGGCACCACCTACATCTTCGCCACCGGCAAGGGCATCGCCGTGTGGTCGTCCACGGACCTGGCGCGATGGCGGCGCGAGGCGCCGGTGTTCGCGGAGCCGCCGGCGTGGACGGTGGCCGCCGTGCCGACGTTCCGCGGCTTCTTCTGGGCGCCGGACATCAGCTTCCACGACGGCCAATACTACCTGTACTACGCCGTCTCCGCCTTCGGCAAAAACACCTCGGCCATCGGCGTGGCGACCAACGTCACGCTCGACCCGCGCGCGGCGGATTTCAAATGGGTCGACCACGGCGAGGTCATCCGCTCGGTGCCGGGCCGGACCAACTGGAACGCGATCGACCCCAACCTTGTCACCGACGAGGCCGGCACGCCGTGGGTGGACTTCGGCTCGTTCTGGGGCGGCATCAAGCTGGTGCAACTCACGCCCGACCGGCTGCACGTCGCCGGGCCGATCGACGCCCTGCCGACGATCGCCTGCCGGATGAAGGATCCCGAGGCGCCCAATCCGCCGGCGCTGGCGGGCCTGCCGGTCGACGCCGGCGGCAACGCGATCGAGGCGCCGTTCATCTACCGGCGCGGCGGCCGCTACTACCTCTTCTGCTCGATCGACTACTGCTGCCGCGGCGCGGCCAGCACCTACAAGATGATCGTGGGCCGCGCGGACCGGGTCACCGGGCCGTACGTCGACGAGGACGGCATGCCGCTGGCGCGCGGGGGCGGGCGGGTCCTGCTCGCGGGCGACGCGCGCTGGCACGGGGTGGGGCACTGCGGGGTGTACGATTTCGACGGCACCACCTGGCTCATCTTCCACGGCTACGACGCCACGGCCCGCGGGCAGTCGAAGCTGCGGCTGGAAAAGATAACGTGGACCGACGCCGGCTGGCCGCGCGTGGAGATTTCGAATCCCTGATGACGGACGCTTTTTCCACCACGGATTTCACGGATACCCACGGATATCTTCTTTAGGTGAAATTCGTGAAGATTTGTGTGGATTCGTGGGGAAAAAGATATCGAACCTCTTTTTCACCGCGGACTCCACGGATGGGCACGGAAGTTCGTTTCGGGGGACTCTGCTTGAATTCAGAAGCCAGGAAGCCACGGGAATTCTTCCCGGCTTCCGAATAAATGCGACGGAGTCGTCTTCGACCGCGGGTGTTTTCTCTTCACAGAAGATCGCAAAGGCAGCGGAGAGATTTCCTCGATTGGCTCTGCTCCCTCCGCGTCCTCCTGTGAAAAAGAAATCCGTGGAGATCCGTGAAATCTGTGGTGAAAGAAGATCCGGCATCCGGCCGTGACCGTTGACGGACGCCGGGCGTCTGCTAACCGTCATCGGGCCGCCCGCCCCGGTCCTCCGCCCCCGTGAAAAATCCCCCTTGTTCCCGTTCCCGGATGCTCCTCGGCCTCGGCCTGCTGCTGGCGGCCCCGGGGTTCGCCGCCGCCGCTCCGGAGCCCGCCGCGCCGCTGGCGGCCACCTCCGCGGGCGAAATCCGCGGCTTCGTCGACCAGGGCATCCTGGGATTCAAGGGCGTGCCCTACGGGGCCGACACCGCGGCGCACCGCTTCCAGGCCCCGCGGCCGCCGGCGCCGTGGAGCGGGGTGCGCGACTGCCTCGCCTTCGGCCCGATGGCGCCGCAGACGGGCGGGCGCGCCGGCGCCGGCGCCGGCGAGGACTGCCTGAACCTGAACGTCTGGACCCCGGCCCTGCGCGACGGCGGCCGGCGCCCCGTGCTCGTCTATTTCCACGGCGGGGCCTACGACAACGGCACGGTCAACAGCGACCTCTACGACGGCGTGCGGCTCTGCCGCCGCGGCCACGTCGTCGTCGTGACCGTCAACCACCGGCTCAACGGCTTCGGCTTCCTCTACCTCGCCGAGCTCGGCGGCCCGGCGTACGCCGAATCCGGCAACGCCGGCCTGCTTGACCTCGTGCTGGCGCTGCGCTGGGTGCACGACAACATCGCGGAATTCGGCGGCGACCCGGGGTGCGTGACCATCTTCGGCCAGTCGGGCGGCGGCGCGAAATGCGCGACGCTCATGGCCCTGCCGGCGGCGCGCGGCCTGTTCCAGCGCGTCTGGACGATGAGCGGCCAGCAGCTGACCGGCCGGACCCGCGAACACGCCACGGCCACCGCGCGGGACGTGCTGCGGAAGCTCGGCGTGGAACCCGGTCACCTCGAGGCGCTGCAGACCCTGCCGCGGGAAAAACTGGAGGCGGCGATGCGCGGCGAGACGTGGACGCCGGTCGTCGACGGCACCGTGCTGCCGCGCGATCCGTTCGCGCCCGACGCCGCGCCGCTGTCGGCCGACGTCCCGATGGTGCTGGGCAACACCCACGACGAGACGACCTACCTGATCGGCCGCGCCCACCCGGAGCTCTTCGACCTCACGTGGGCGGCGCTGCCCGACGCGCTCCGCCAGAACGCGGGCCGGTTCATCGGCGACCTGGCGCCCGACGCGATCGTGGCCGCCTACCGCGGCTGGTACCCGGCGGACACGCCGGCCGGCATCTTCTTCGCCGCGACCACCGCGGCCCGCTCGTGGAAGGGCATGGTGCTCGAGGCGGACCGGCGGGCGCGGCAGGGCGGGGCGCCGACCTACGTCTACTACCTCTACTGGCGCTCGCCGGTGGACGGCGGCAGGTGGGGCGCGCCGCACACCCTCGACATCCCGCTGGTGTTCGACAACACCGCGGCCGGCGCCGGGCAGACCGGCTACCCGGTCAGCGGCGACGGGCCGGAGGCCCGGCGGATGGCCGACCTGATGAGCGGCGCGCTGCTGGCCTTCGCCCGTACCGGCGACCCCGGCACGCCGTCGCTGCCGACCTGGCCGCACTACGAGGTCGGGCGGCGCCCGGCGATGATCTTCGACCTCCCGCCGCGCGTGGAGGACGACCCGCGCGGCGCGGAGCGGCGCCTGTTCGCGCCGGTCCCCTACCTCCAGCCGGGCACCTGAGCCCCGGCCGTCGAAGGCGCCTCACCCCGGGCGGCGCGAGGGACTATCCGGCCAGGGCGCCCTTCGACAGGGAAAGAAACTCGATCTGGGTCTGGAGGTTCACGAACGCGTTGATCAGGGCGTCATGCTCGCTGATGAGGCGCAGGCGCTCGACCTGGCACCGGCAGGTGCAGGTGATCTCGTTGGTGAGGGCCCGCAGCACCTCCTTGATCCTCGGGCCGTCGCCCTGGCAGTCCCAATGGATGTTGAGGTGGACCCGGGCGATCAACTCCGTCGACCTCATGAGCGGATGGGTGCCGTGGAAGAACCGCGCGTATTTCAGCCCCACCTCGCAGTAATCCAGCAGGCTCAGGATCACCACGTATTGCAGCGCCTCCTGCATCGTGGTCTCCGGCACGCAGACCAGGCCGGGCTCCGGCCCGCGGTAGACGGCGCCCACCCGGTCGTGGGAGCTGAAGTCCTTCAGGTCGGCGAGGAAGGCCAGTGTCGCCGGCAGGGCGTGGCAGAACAGGGCCCGGTCCTTTTCGGGGCAGACCGGGCAGAACTGGAAGTGCACCGCGCCTTGGATCTCCGGCGGAATCCGGTCCAGGTTGGCCTCGAACGAATGCGCATAGGCTTCGACCCGCGCCTGGGTGAGCGCGATCCTGCGGCCCTCCGGCAGGAGCAGGTAGAGCCCCCGCTCGTTGAAGTCATCGGTGTTGATTTCCATCGGTGGCGTGGCTGGCGTCAGGCAAGATGCAAAGTGACGGGCGTTTGTCACCCCGAAAGCTCGGGAAAATTCGGGGCGGCCGGGACCACGGATTCTTCTTTGCATTCGGAAGCCAGGAAGCCATGAGGCATCCGGCGTGGTTTCATGGCTTCTGAATGGGAAAAAGGATCGCTGATCGGGCAATCGGGCGTGACCGTTGACCCGCCCCGGGCGTCTGCTAACCGTCATCCATCTGCCGGTTCAAGGCTTCCGGCTGTCCCCGACGTTGGACCTTGGACTTTCGACTGCTGCCCTCCGCCCTCCGACCTCTGCCCTCTGATGAAGCCCCTATTCTCCCATTCTCTCATTCTCGCATTTATCGCCTTCCTCCCCGCGCTCGGCGCCGCGCCTGAAGCCCAACCCTGGCAGCAGGTGACAGTGCCGACCGTCGCCCAGGCCGCCGCCGGCTTCGCCGCGCCGCCGGCGCCGTACCGCGTCATCCACTGGTCGTTCTGGGGCGGCCCGATGACGAAGGAGCGCATCCAGGCCGACATCGAGCGCCTCGCCGCCCACGGCGTCGGCGTCTACATGCTCAACAACTCCCGCGGCCTGCGCCCGCCCTACCTCAGCCCGGAGTACCTGGACCTGGTCAAGTTCGCCGTCGAGCAGTGCAAGGCCCACGGGATCAGGGTCTGGATCGAGGACGACGGCGGCTACCCCAGCGGCTTCGCCGGCGGCCTCATCAGCCGCGACCACCGGCAGCTCGGCATGCAGGGCATCGTCGCCGACACCCACGTCACCGTCGCCGCCGGCCAGACGCTCGCCATGCCGGTGCCGCCCGACACCCTCGGCATCCTCGCCTACAACCACGCGACCCGCGGCTGCACCGTGCTCCCGCTGCCGGCCGACGGCCGGCTCCGCTGGACCGCCCCCGACCCCGGCCTGTCCGAGGTCGTCTTCGTCCGCCACGTCTACCGCAGCTCGCCCACGCGTTACACCAACCGCGCCGACGACACCAACGACAAGGACAGTCTCTACTCGCTCATCGACTACCTCGACGCCGACGCCACGCGCGCCTACCTCCAGGCCGTCCACGAGCGCTACGCGGCGCTCGTCGGCGACGAGTTCGGCCAGACCATCCTCGGCTTCCGCGGCGACGAGCCCGACTACACCGGGTTCATGCCGTGGACGCCGAAGCTGCTCGAGATCTTCCAGGCGGAGAAGGGCTACGACCTCGCGCCCTACATCCCGCGGTTCTTCGAGCCGGAACTCACCCCCGAGGTCTGGCGCGCCAAGGCCGACTACTGGGACGTCTGGAGCGGCCTCTTCCGCGACAACTTCTTCAAGCCCCAGGCCGACTGGTGCGCCGCGCACGGCATGGAGTACATGGTCCACCTCAACCACGAGGAGACCATGCTCAAGCTCCAGGTGGGCGAGGACCTCGTGCGCAACGAGGGCAGCTTCTGGCGCGCCATGCGCTACGTGCAGGTGCCCGGCGTCGACAACCTCGACCAGATCGGGCCGGGCGTCGTGGCCGACTTCCCCAAGCTGGCCGGCTCGGCCGCGCACCTCTTCGGCCGCGCGCAGGCGTGGACGGAGGAGGGCGGGGGCCTCGGCCAGGCGGGCAAGTACGTGGCCGACTACCAGCTCGAGCGCGGGATCAACTTCCTGCAGATCCGCGGCCTGAACAGTGCGCTGCCCGCCCAGCCTTCGCCAGAGGCCACGGCGGGCAGGCCGCCTGGCGCCCCGGAGCCGCTGCTCGATCCCGCCGCCGCGATGGCGTGGTACGTCACCCGCGCCGGCTACCTCCTGGCCCTCGGCCGGCCCGCCGCCCAGGTCGCGCTTGTCCATCCCACCGACAGCATGTGGCTCGGCGACCAGGAGGCCAACGAGGTCACCGTCCGGCTCACCACCGAGCTGATGGAGCACCAGGTCGACTTCGACGACCTCGACCCCGATTCGCTCGCCTCGCTCGACTCCCTCGCGGACGGCGGGCTGAAGAACCTCAGCGGGCAGGTCTACCGCGCCGTGATCGTCCCGACCTCGACGGTGATCAACGAGCAGGCCCTGGCCCGCCTGCGCGCCTTCGCCGCCGCCGGCGGTAGGGTCGTCTTCGTCGGCCGCACGCCGACGGAGGTCGTGGGCCGCACCTTCCTGCATCCGGTCGCGGAAAAACCCGACCTCGGCTTCGCCACGCTCGAGCCCGACCCGCACATCACCGAAAAGGTGCTCGCGGCGCTGCCGCCGCCGGACCTGAAGCTCAGCGCACCGGCCCCGGCGCTCAAGTACCTGCACCGCCGCCTGGCCGACGGCGAGGTCTACTTCCTCTTCAACGAGGGCGAGGAAACCCTGATACGCACCGTCGCGTTCGCCGGCGACAGCGCGGCGCAGGTGTGGGACGCCACGACGGGAGAGATCCATCCGCTGGCCGGCGTCGCGCCGGCGGCGGGTCATGTCGACGTGCCGCTGACGCTCGCGCCGCACGAGGCGCGCTTTGTGGTGATCGGCCCGGTGCCGCCGGGCGTGGCGCCGTCGGTCGTGCCGGCCGCGAAATTGTCGCCCCTGGTCGAGCTCGATGGTGACTGGACGGTGAAGGTCGGGGACAAAGAGGCGACCACGCCGCTCGAGACCTGGGAAAAGCTCGGCGTGAAGGATTTTCTGGGCATCGCCGACTACCGGCGGGAGTTCACAGCGCCGGCCGTCGCGTCCGGCCACCGCGTCTTCCTCGATCTCGGGATGGTGCACGAGGTCGCGGCGGTCCGCCTGAACGGCGTGGAGTTTCCGGCGCGGCCGTGGCCGCCGCACCGCTGGGACGTGACCGCGGCGCTGCAGCCCGGCGCGAATGTGCTGGAAGTGCGGGTGCAGGTGCCGGACACCGGCCGGGCGCAATTCGCCGGCTTCTTCCGGCGGCAGCCGCCCGCGCCGCGGCCCGAGCTCCAGCCGAGTGGCGTGCCCGGCGGCCTGGGCGAGTTGACCTACCTCCGTCGTCCGCCTGCCGGCGGAGAGATCCCGCAGCCCGAGCCCCCCAAACCCACCTCCGGCCTGCTCGGTCCCGTGCGGTTGCTGGCCGAGTAGCGCGCGTTGCCAGAGGTCAGATGTCAGCGGTCAGAGGTCAGCAGTCCTGGAAGCCGCTAATCTACGCTAATCGGCGCTAATGGGATCGGTTCTTACCGGAACCAAGTCTTCCCCAAAAAAATCAGCGAAGATTGGCGTGGATTAGCGGTTAAAAAGGGCCGACACCGGAATCTGTTTTCACCATGGATGGACCCGGATGCATCTTTTCAACCACTGATTGGCACTGATTTTCGCTTATTCTTCTCTTGGGTTAGGGGGGTGCTTGCCCGAAAAAACCACGCCGCCGAGTGCCGGCGTTTTCCTCTGGGCAAATCAGTGCGGATCAGTGTCGATCAGGGGTTCAAAAAGGACATCCGTGTAGATCTGTGTAATCTGTGGTAGTAGCAGCTTCCGCATCCTGGCTCCGAAAACCCATGAAACCCATTCTCCCATTCTCCCATTCTCTCATTCTCCTGTCGTGCGTCCTGTTTCCGGCGTCCGTAATCACCGCCGCCCCCGAACCCCCGCCGACCGACGTGCTGCAGATCGACCACGCCAAGGTCGACGCCGCTTTCGCCTCGGGGTCGGTGGTCACCGTCAACAGCAGCTTCAAGGTCCTCGCCGGCCGCCGGACCGCCCCGGGCGAGGTCGAGATCCACGAGCACGACACGGACATCTTCTATGTGCTGGACGGATCGGCGACCTTTGTGACGGGCGGCACCGCGGTGGCGCCGCAGCCGACGGCGCCGGGCGAGATCCGCGCCAAGGAGATGACGGGCGGCGTGCCGCACCAGCTGGTGAAGGGCGACGTGATCGTGATCCCGGCCGGCGTGCCGCACCAATTCACCGCCGTCAGCGGGACCTTTCTGTACTACGTGGTCAAGGTCACGCGGTGAGCGGCGCGGAGCCGGGGGCAGAGGGCAGTGGGCAGCGCTGCAGAGAATAGAGAATGGGAGAATTGGATAAATGGGGGCACCCGAATTCCGCCCCATTTATCTCATTCTCTCATTATCCCATTCTCCAACCCTGCCCACCGCCCTCTGCCTACGGTCCCCCGCCCCCCGCCCACCGCCTTCCGCCCACCGGCCCCTGACCTCACCGGCGGAAGTCCCTGAACGGCGAATCGGCCTCGCCGCCCCAGATGGTGTGGAGCGTCACGGTGTAGGTCTTTTCGTCGCCGGGGGACCGGAGTTCGAGCGTGACCTTGTCGCCGGGCCGGCGGTTCATGAAGATGCGCCCGAGCGGGTCGTCCTTGCCGACCCCGGCCGGGAATTCCGCCACCGGGCGGCCGTCGATGGCCACGATCGCGTCGCCGACCCGGATGCCCTTGTCCTCCGCCTCCGAATCCCGCGGCACCGCGGTGATGGTGATCGTCGCGACCCGGGCGTCGATGGCCGACGACGCCACCCGGAGGCTGATCGGGAAGGTCGTCAGCGGCGTGTTCCGGATGCGGACGGGCTGGAGGGCCACGGTGTCCGGCGGCGGCGGCGCCTGGGGAAGCAACAGTCCGAAGACCGCGGCCGAGGCGTCCGGTGTTTCCCGGGGCCGGGAGTACAGGATGCCCCAGCGTTGCCTGTCGTCGGTGAACACGAACAGCTCGCAGTCCAGCCGGCCCCGGGCATTGGCCAGCGCGAAGCGCCAGTCGCGGCCCACGAAGCCGGCGCACTTGGCGTCCTGCGCCTGCAGGTCGGAGCAGGTGAAGTGGGAGAAGGCCGCCGTGATCGCATGGACGAACGCGTCGGCGGCGACGGCCTCGGGCGCGCGGAGGAACAGCAGGCGGTCGGCGGCGCCGGCGTGGGTGGCGATGGCGGCGAGGGTGAGGTCGGGGCCCACGGTCCGGGGCGATTCGGCCAGCCGCCAGTGCGGGTCGGCGTCGCTCAGCCGGACGGGCAGGGCCGGCTCGGCGGCGGCGGCCGTACCGGCCAGCGTGAGAATCGTCGCTGCCAGCACAACCGGTGAACTTGGCCGATGCACAAGCCGACGGTAACGCTCACGTCATCTCCGCGGCAAATGCTTTTGCCCCGAGCCCGTTCCCGGAAGTCGCCGCCGCGCTCCGTCGGTTTGTCACGTATTACGTGACAGACTTTTCCGGGGCTGAATCGGGGAATTTGTCACGTAATACGTGACAAAGTGGGAGGAGCGCCGCACGAGGGGTTTGTCATTTAATAGATGACAAACTGGCGGTGGCGGCGGGGATGATTCCGCTCAGCCGGACGGGCGGGGGCGGCGTGGCGGCGCCTAGCCGACGATGGACGTCACCACGGCGGCGGCGGCGGACCCGGCCAGCGCCAGGATCGCGCCGGCGAGCCATGCTTGGTGATGCAGCCGGGTCACCCCCCGACTCAATTCCGCCCCGCCATCGCGGGCAATTCGCTTTTGGCATGAAGCGGAAAGCGGGTCTGTTTTCACAGGAGGAAACGGAGGCAACCGAGGAGAATCCACTGGAACCGATGACCAACGACCGACGCCGAACTTCTTCTTACAGGAGGACGCGGAGGCAGCAGAGAGGTTGTGCGTTATAGCGCACCGGCCGGCTGCTGTCCTCCGGCTTCCCGCCTTCACTCCTGCGAGCTTCCGTCGACGCCGAGGCTTCGGCGGACGGGCCGGCGCGGCATTCC
>DATJUU010000012.1:0-2313 GCA_035502155.1 Opitutaceae bacterium | reverse complement strand
CTGTGTAGCGCCGGGCCGAACGGGACCTTCCACCTCGTCGCCGGCGACCGCGCCCCCACCACCGGACACGTGGCGCGGATGACCGCCGAGCGCTTCGAGCAGCCCCGGCCCTGGATCGTGCCCCTAGCCGTCTACCGGGCGCTGTACCCGCTGCTGCGCCGGGCCGTCCGCGGCCGCCAGCGCCTGGCCCTGGAACACACGCAGGTGTTCATCCCCTACCTCAACATCGGGGTCCGCTTCCAAGACCACCTCACCCGGGCACGACTGGAGCCCGCGGGCGTCCGGCTGCTGCCGTTCGACGACTACTTCGCGCGCCTGCTCGACTTCGCGGTCGCCGCCGACTGGGGCAAGCGGCCCCTCCCCCACCCGCGCAGCGCAGCGCAGGCGCGATCAGACCAGCACCCCGCCCCCAGCCCACCGCCATAGTCCCAACCCGGAGCATTCCCCCGGTCCTCTCGATGAAGTCCGCGTCGTCGGAGATGACCCTCGAGAAGGCGGCCCCACGCCGCGACACGTCGCCGTCAGCCAACACCGCCGCTGCGCCGAGGCGGCGAGTAGCCCGACGACCCTCTTCCGCGCGAGAACCCTCGTTATGTTGCATACACCTGCAAATCACACCCTTTTAGCCGGGCCGTTATGGAGACTTCGGCACGAAAGGCGGTGAGGTTTGCGGCAATAATCGGGAGCCGGCGAGCCGAAAACGAAGAAATCCCAAGTGACGACCGGAGACACCGCGGCGCGGAGGTCCGTCCTCACTGCTGACGAGTTCATCGACAAGAAGAATCGTCAGTGGACAGCCGAACGTGAAATGCGAACTAAAGACATCGGCCGCCGCGGGTCCCATGCTTGGGAACGCGAGGCCTGGACGTTCATGGTCCAGAGCAACCTCCCCGAGAAGGTATTCGTCGTCGAGCGGATCCGCCTTCTCAATGTGCAGGGTGAGCGTGCTTATGAGGGCGGCGCGCAGCCGGGCGACCGCGAGTACCGCTTCGGGTACTACACCGTCGGGCGTATCGGCCGTCGGGCCGGCCAATGGACCTGGGGCCAGTTCTCACGGATGATCCCCGAGGCCGATCTCGTGCCGCTGCTCGATAAGGCCCGCGCCGAGGGCACCATCCGATGAAGCCATTCGCTGCGTGGCGGGTTCGCGGGTTCGTCCCGCAGCCCGCAGGCTTGAACCGTTCTTTTCAAGGAGCCGCGCGAACACGTCATGTCTGTCGCCGGCTCGGGCCTGGCTAGCGCGCCTGCGCGCTTCTCCGTGGTGAGCTTCGGCGGCCGTTCGCCAGCCGGCCGGCCGCCTTCCCAGATGTCAGCGTGGTGGGACGGCGAGCCCGTTTCGGTCGGTATTTCGGTGATTCATCCCGCCACCAACCGACTCGTCGATCTTCCGCGATTTACGCAACGGTCAGGGGAAGCCGAGCTCAGCGATCGGTTCGTTTGACCGTAGTCCTGCGCAGCGGGACTACTCGCTTAGACGGATGACTCGCCCGTGGTCTCGGCCTAGAGTCTTGACCCCGAGCCGTAATAAAGGAGATGATTCGCCGTGAAGGTGATGCTTGCGATTCTCGCCGTCGTCCTGATGGCCCCGCTGCTGCTTGTCTTCGCCATCGCCCTCGGGCCGGTGGTCGTCGGAATCTTGTGTGCTGTCGGATTCGGACTGATTGTCTTTGTTGTCGTGAACCTCGTGATCGGACTCGTCGTGGGTGTTGAGAGAGCGGCGACCCGGCACACGCACCATACGCAGTTGCCGTCGGTTCACGCGTAGGCTTTCAACCTCGTCGCGACGCTGCAACCGCGCGGAATGCCGGCAGGTAGGCAGCCAAGCAGCACGACGCGGCGGAAGCATGGCGCCGTCCAGCGCAGTACTGCCGTGGAACGCATCAAGAACTGCGCCGGAGCCGGCCCGATTCCTCTGCGCTGCGTCCGCGTCCAGCGCGCGGCGGCGGTCCCGGAGGATTCTGGACCCGGCTTCTGCAATCGATCACGAGTTCCGGCGGACCGCCGACGGCAATCGGTCGGCTGCACGACGAGTGCTTTCCCGCTCGCGGCGGCGCGAACGAGGCGGGATTCCTTTAGCTACTTCCCCCGGAAGAACGCCTGGGGTTAGGCGGCGAGTTGGAGTCCGCCGGGGGTGCGTTTGGCGCCGACCTGGATGGCGACGGCCTCCATCAGGCTGGCGGCGATGAGGCGTCTGCCGTTGGTGTGGAGGTTCAGAAGTGCGCAGGCGGCTTGGCGGCGTCCGATGCGGTGTTGGTCGCGGAGGTGGACGATCGCGTCGGCGAGTTGGGCGCGTTGTTGGGGGGTGTCGATCTG
>DATJUU010000011.1:0-4299 GCA_035502155.1 Opitutaceae bacterium | reverse complement strand
TCGGATCTGTACAGCTTCGTGCAGATGTCCACGTCGTGGCTCCACGGTCAGTGGCTCCACGACAACTGCTACGGCAACGCCCTCGCCTTTCACACCTACCTGCTCGCCCCGCTCCTGGGCATCGTGGCGTATCCCTTCGGGGCTCCCGGACTGCTTTTCGTGGCGGCGCTGGCGGCCGCCCTGAGTGTCATCGCGCTGGTGGAGATCCTCCGGTTGCTCGGGGCGCCATTCCGGGCGGCCCTGGCGTTTGCCACCCTGGCGGTGATTATGCCGCTTTCCGTCCACGTCTACCAGGACGCCCTCTATGGATTTCACGTTGAACTGCTGGAACCCGTCCTGGTCCTTTGGCTCACGTATTTCCTGCTGCGGCGGCGGTGGACCGGGTCCCTGGTCACCGCGGTCACCCTGCTGCTGATCAAGGAGGACACCCCTCTCATCGTGGCGGCCGTCGGCGCGATCGTCCTGACCGAGGATCTCGTGCGCGCGGGCGCCGCCGCCGCCCGGCGGCGGGGGTGGAATTATCCCGCCCTGGCGGTCGCCGTCCTGGCGGTGCTCGCCCTCCCGGTTCTTCTCCATGTCCTGAAGACCCAGCAGGGGCCCGGTGCGCCGGCCAACCTGGATCGCCTCAAGCCGGTCACCGGGGCCAGCCTGACCTCCAATGGCGCGCTCCTGTCTTATGTGATCAGCCAGGCCGGCACGTGGCTGCGTGCGCCGACCGTGGCCCTGTGGCTGAAGATCTCGGTGGCGGCGACCTTCGGCCTCATCGTCCTGCGCCCGCACCTGCTGGTGTTCGGTGTCGTCACCACCCTCATCAGTTGGCTCATGCAGGACAGCCTAGTGTGGGCGCCCCGATTCGTTCAGGCGCTGGCGTTCTTTCAGATCGCTGGCTGCCTGGCCTTCGCCTCGGCCTGCCGCCTGGTGGACGACTTGCGCCGGCGCGGCGGTTGGGGCGGCTGGGTCGCGGCCGTCTTCGTCGGCGCACTTGGGGTCGGCGCCGCGCATGGCTGCTGGCGTCAACTGCAGACGGTCGCCGGTGCCCGGGAGGTCTACCGGCTGTCCCCCCACCTGACGGTCAAGCCGGCGGAGCGGGCCGAGGCCGACCGGCTGTTCGCCCGCTACCGGCGGGAAAGCCGGCGTGACGAGCCGGTGATCGCGACCGATTACCTCTTCCGCTATGCGCACGATCGGAATCTCTTCTGGTATACGCGCCTGCGCGACGCCCCCCGGCCGGTGTGGATTCTCTGGGACCAGCAGGCGCAGCCGCTGGCGACGCTCTGGGTGTTCTTGAAGACGGACGTGGGAATCGACCTCTCGGCGTACGAGTTGGTGGCGAGGGAGGGACGGTTCTTGCTCTACTACTACTCCGCCGGCGCCAAGCCGGCGCGAACCCTGTTGCCCGCCTTTCCGACCATAACGGGAGCCCCATATGGAACGATCTCCATGCGCGTGCGGTTTCCGACTGACCGCGCGGGACACACCGAGCCGTTGCTCGCCCTTGGGCCGACCGGAGACGGCGATCTTTTCTTCGTGCATTACCTCAACGCGCATCAGCTGCAGCTTGGCATGGAGAGCATGGGAGCAGCGGCACATTTTTCTCCGCCCCTGAGTTATGTTCCGCAACAGACCTACCGGCTGGCGCTTTTCAGCGGCTCGCTGCTTCCGCCCCGGTCGGAGCAGCCGGCGGGCGCCGAATCCGAGGCCCTGCGCCGCTACCGCCAATACCTGGTGTCGATCAGCATCGACGGACAGGCAGTGCTCGATACCCTTGCCCCGCCCCACACCGTGCACCCCGACGAGGTGGTTGCGGGGTGCAATCTCGTCCGCGCGGGCAGCGCCGAGATGAGTTTTACCGGCGCGATCACGGACGTGCGGCGCGGGGGTTACCCCGTGGCAGTGCCCACGATGGATGAAATCGGCCCGGTGCGCCTCACATCGCTGCTCCTGCCGGTCGGTTCCGGCGCGCCGGAGCCTCTCGTGGTGGTCGGCGTGCCCGGCGACGCCGAACTGGGCTATATCCGCGTCCTGCCCGAAAACCGTATCAAACTTGGCGTCGAGATCTGGGGAACCGGCGCCTACGAAAGCGATGTACTGTCGATTGAGGGCGCCAAGCCCTTGACGGTGACTTTCTACCTTCCGGCGCTTTATCCCCCGCCGGGAGATCGACGCTGGGGAGAGATTCCGCTGGCGATGCAGCTCAAGGCGCGCACGCAGATCGGCATCATGCTCAATGGCGCCACCGTCCTGGAGCGGCCGGTCCCTGCGCCCCGCCGGGAGCAGTCCGCGGTCTATTACGGCAAGAACCCGGTCGGCGGTTCCTGGGTCGGCCCGGCGTTCTCCGGCCGGATCCTGCAGGTCACACGCCTGCCTTTGGCGGAAGCGGACGACGCCCGGAAAAAATAAGCATTTACCTCCCCGGCCGACTTGCGCACTTTGGCGGGTCTGCCGCTTTTCTATTTTTCTCCATGTCGTTCCGGACACGCCTGTTGCCCGCCCTCATCCTCTCGATCTGCGCCTGGCTGGCTGCCTGTTCAGCCTCGGACCACGCCGCCCGCCAAGCGCGCGACGCCGCGGAGGCCGACCGTCTCTACCAGCGGGCCAACGACTACGTCAGCCGTGTGACCGAGGGCGAGTACTCCTACGCCTACATGCAGTTCTACTGGAAACGCGCCCAAGCCAACGTCGAGCGCGTGCTCCGCGACTATCCGGACACCCCCGTCGGCCGGCGCCTGAAGGCCGGCGAGCTCAAGCTCGGCCCCTTTGAACTGGCCTATTTCCGGGACCGCGTGCTGCCGTGGCTGGAGGTGAAGCGGCTGGGGGCGTTCGACGCCGTCAACTGCGCGATCTTCCTCTACAACCTCGACGAGAACCGCTGGGACGCCACCCGGCTGGCCGCATTCAGCCGCATCATTGAAGTGCTCGCCCGCCAGCAGCGCTGGTCCGAGGCCCTCATTTTCCCCATCCTCGACGAGTACCGCCCGCTGCTGCTCGGCACCGTCTTCCGCGTCGCCGCGCGCTTCAATCAGACCAAGGTGGTCAACGACATGCTGAACGCCGCCACGCCGGCCGAGCGGACCGTGCTCTACCCGCTCCTCGGCGAGGCGATGGCCGTGCGCGGCGTGCCGCGCACCGATATCGCCGCCTTCCTCGACGAGCACCCCCAGGACGTCGTCAAGCTCGCCGTGCTCCGGGGCATGGTCCAGCGCGAGATCAAGATCCAGCGCGCCGCCGCCCTGCGCCTGCCGCTCAAGGACGTCTTCCTCCAGGACGGCGCCATCGAAAACCCCACCGTGCGCGACGATGTCGACGTGGTCGCCCACCAGTTCTTCCCCGACGGCAATCTCGAGGCATCGCGCCAGCTCGCCGAGTATCGCGCCGCGCTGGGTGACCTCACCGCCGCCAGCCGCATCGCCGCGGCGGCCGGGCTGACGAACCTGACCGGCGTCCACGTGGCCTACCTGGACTACCTGGCCGCCTTCGAGCGTTTCGACGAGCTGGCGCCGTACGCCGCGCAACCGGGCTTGTCGCCCGACGAGCAGCGCGCCTGCCGGCTGAAGATCGTCGAACTCCTCGCCAAGGCCGGCCGGCTCGATGCCGCGCAGCGCGCCCTGCAGGACTATCTCCACACGGAATCCGCCGGCAACGATCCGGCGGCCGTGGCCCGGGCGGACGCCGCCGAGCTGCAATGGTTCCGCGGCCGCATCCAAGCCGGCGATGAAAACCTCCTCGAGGTGCGCGCGGACACCTTTGCCGACCTGCCCATCAAGGACCCCTGCGTCATGGTGCAGGCTATCATGGAATGGAGCCTCAGCCCCAACCGCAGCCAGCGCGGCGCCTCGCCGTGGGACGCGGTGGTGGTCAAGTACAAGGCCGGCTTCACCAACCTCCCGCCGCCGAAATCGCGGGATGTCCAGCGGGCGGCGGCTGAGCTGCCGCCGTACTGAGACCCCGCGGCCCCGCCGCGCCCCGATTCTTTCCCGCCGTCGCGTGAACATCCTCTTCGTCAACTACGGCGACTTCACCACCAACAGCCTCAATCACATCGGAGGCTTTGCGAACGCGCTAAGTCTGCGGGGCCACGCCTGCCTCGTCGCCGTCCCCGGCGGCAAGGACTCCTTCGCCGGGGTGCGCGCGCCGCTGTTTACGCCCGCGACCTACGCGGAGCTGCTTCACCGCCCCGCCGCCTTCCCCGACGGCCGGCCCGCCGACCTGCTCCACGCCTGGACGCCGCGCGAGGGGGTGCGCAAGTTCGTGCTCGCCTACCAAGCCCGCGCCGCCGCGCGGCTGATCGTCCACTTGGAG
>DATJUU010000010.1:0-3739 GCA_035502155.1 Opitutaceae bacterium | reverse complement strand
CTCCAAGTGGACGATCAGCCGCGCGGCGGCGCGGGCTTGGTAGGCGAGCACGAACTTGCGCACCCCCTCGCGCGGCGTCCAGGCGTGGAGCAGGTCGGCGGGCCGGCCGTCGGGGAAGGCGGCGGGGCGGTGAAGCAGCTCGGCGTAGGTCGCGGGCGTAAACAGCGGCGCGCGCACCGTGGCGAAGGAGTCCTTGCCGCCGGGGACGGCGACGAGGCAGGCGTGGCCCTGCAGACTCAGCGCGTTCGCAAAGCCTCCGATATGATTGAGGCTGTTGGTGGTGAAGTCGCCGTAATTGACGAAGAGAATGTTCACGCGACGGCGGAAAGGGTCGGGGCGCGGCGGGGCCGCGGGGCGTCAGTACGGCGGCAGCTCGGCCGCCGCCCGCTGGACGTCCCGCGATTTCGGCGGCGGGAGATTGGTGAAGCCGGCCTTGTACTTGACCACCACCGCGTCCCACGGCGAGGCGCCGCGCTGGCTGCGGTTGGGGCTGAGGCTCCACTCCATGATGGCCTGCACCATGACGCAGGGGTCCTTGATGGAAAGGTCGGCGAAGGTGTTTGCCCGCACTTCAAGGAGGTTTTCATCGCCGGCTTGGATGCGGCCGCGGAACCATTGCAGCTCGGCGGTGTCCGCCCGCGCCACGGCCGCCGGATCGTCGCCGGCGGCGTAGGTGCGGAGATAGTCCTGCAGGGCGCGCTGCGCGGCGTCGAGGCGGCCGGCCTTCGCGAGGAGTTCGACCACCTTCAGCCGGCAGGCATTCTGCTCGTCGGGCGACAGGCCCGGTTGCGCGGAGTACGGCGCCAGCTCGTCGAAGCGCTCGAAGGCGGCCAGGTAGTCCAGGTAGGCCACATGGACGCCGGTCAGGTCCGTCAGCCCGGCCGCCGCGGCGATGCGCCGGGCGGCGGTGAGGTCGCCCAGCGCGGCGCGGTATTCGGCGAGCTGGCGCGACGCCTCGAGATTGCCGTTGGGGAAGAACTGGTGGGCCACCACGTCGACATCGTCGCGGACCGTGGGGTTCTCGATGGCGCCGTCCTGGAGGAAGACGTCCTTGAGCGGCTGGCGCAGGGCGGCGGCGCGCTGGATCGCGATCTCGCGCTGGACCATGCCCCGGAGCACGGCGAGTTTCACGGCGTCCTGGGGATGCTCGTCGAGGAAGGCGGCGATGTCGGTGCGCGGCACGCCGCGCACGGCCATCGCCTCGCCAAGGAGCGGGTAGAGCACGGTCCGTTCGGCCGGCGTGGCGTTGCCCAGCATGTCGTCGACCACCTTTTTCTGGTTGAAGCGAGCGGCGACGCGGAAAACGGTGCCGAGCAGCAGCGGGCGGTATTGGTCGAGGATGGGGAAGATGAGGGCCTCGGACCAGCGCTGCTGGCGGGCGAGCACTTCGATGATGCGGCGGAATGCGGCCAGCCGGGTGGCGTCCCAGCGGTTCTCGTCGAGGTTGTAGAGGAAGATCGCACAGTTGACGGCGTCGAACGCCCCGAGCCGCTTCACCTCCAGCCACGGCAGCACGCGGTCCCGGAAATAGGCCAGTTCAAAGGGTCCGAGCTTGAGCTCGCCGGCCTTCAGGCGCCGGCCGACCGGCGTGTCCGGATAATCGCGCAGCACGCGCTCGACGTTGGCCTGGGCGCGCTTCCAGTAGAACTGCATGTAGGCGTAGGAGTACTCGCCCTCGGCCACCCGGCTGACGTAATCGTCGGCCCGCTGGTAGAGGCGTTGGGCCTCCGCGGCGTCGCGCGCCCGGCGGGCGGCGTGGTCGGAGGCCGAACAGGCGGCCAGCCAGGCGCAGATCGAGAGGACCAGGACGGGCAACAGGCTTGTCCGGAACGACATGGCGGGAAATGAAAAACGGCAGACCCGCCAAAGTGCGCGAGTCCGCCGGGGAGGTAAATGCTTAATTTTCCGGCGGGGTGCGCCGCCGCGGGCGCGCCCGCGTCAGAGCTTGTAGCCGACCTCGGCCGCGTCCTTGGCGAACATCTTGACCGTGTCGAGCGAGAGCGCGCCCAGGTCCATGCCGAGCAACTTGGCGGCCTTGGCGAGGATGTCGTGGGGCACGGTGACGATGGCGCAGCCGCACTCCTCGGCCTGGAAGATGTTGAGCACCTCGCGCACGCTGGCCCAGAGCAGCTCGGCCTTGGGCTGGCCCTCGAGCAGCGCGCCGGCGGCGCGCATCAGCGGCATCGGGTCGCGCCCGGTGTCGGCGATGCGCCCGGCGAAGACGGAGACGACCGACGCCACCGCCGGGTTGAGCGCGGCGGCCACGTCGCGCACCTGGCCGAGGGTGAGGATGGCGGTGATGTTCAGCTGCACCTTCTGGGCCGCCAGCTCGCGGATCAGGGGGATGGACGACTCGCCGCGCGAATTGGTGATCGGGATCTTGACGTAGACGTTCCGGGCGAACGCCGCGAGCTTCAGCCCCTGGCGCTTCATCTCCGAAAACTCGTCGGAGAAAACCTCGAGCGAGATGGGCTTGGCCGTGACCGTCTTGAGGATGTCCCGGGCGAACGCCTCGTAGTCCTTGATGCCGGCCTTCTTCATCAGGGACGGGTTGGTGGTCAGGCCCTTGATGTACGGCTTGGCGTAAAGGTCGAGGATGCCGGCCTTGTCCGCGCCATCGGCGTAGAGCTGGACCTTGAGGGAATTGAGGTTGGTCATGATGGGGCGTAATGAGCGCAGGGTTCAGGGATGCGCAAGGATAATGTCCACGGCCGCGGCGAAGCCGGGGACGGTGAAGTCGGGCCGGGCACGGAGCTGCTCGCGGTAGCCGCAGTCGATGAACACCGTGCGGCAGCCGGCGCTATGGCCGCAGTCGACGTCGCGCCAGCGATCGCCGACCATCCACGAGCGCGCAAGGTCGAGGCCGAGTTCGTGCGCGGCCCGCAGAAGCATCCCGGCCGCGGGCTTGCGGAAGAGCGAGGGCGGCTCCTCGCCGCCAGGGTCGTAGCTCACCTCGACCCGCTCGATCGGCAGCAGCGCGCACAAGCGGGCGTGGATCGCCTCGACCACCGCCCGCGACTGCGTGCCCCGGCCGACGTCGGGCTGGTTGGTGGCGACCACGAGCGTGAAGCCGGCGGCGTGGAGCCGCGCGCAGCCCTCGACCACGCCGGGGAGCAGCGTGAGCTCCATCACGGTGGCGGGCGGGTACGGTTTGCCGTCGCGGACCACGGCGGCGTTGAGCGTGCCGTCGCGGTCGAGGAACACGGCCGGCCGGAGGGGCGGCATGGCGGGTCGGTCAGGGCTTGGGGCCGGCCACGCTTTCCCACTTGGTCTGGTTGACCTTGAGATCGGGGTGGGAGACGAACAGGTGCCAGATGACGGCCTGGAAGGCCTCGGAGTGTGGGGTGACATTGTTGGGGTTGACCACCGGCACGATGACGCGCGCATCGGCAACCTTGGCGGTGTAGCCGCCATCCTTGCCGACCACCCCGATGACATGCGCGCCCACCTGTTTCGCGAGCTGCAGCGCGAGGACAAGATTGGGCGAGACGTTCTTCTCCAGGTTGCCGCCGCCGACGGAGAAGATGAGCAGGGCGTCCCGGGCGCTGAGCCGGCTGCCGCGCAGCCACTCGACGAACACGCTCGGCCAGCCCTCGTCGTTGGTGCGGGCGGTGAGTTCGGAGACGTTGTCGGTCGGGGCGTAGCACTCGAGGCCGGCGATCTTCCGGAAGTCGTTCACGGCGTGCGAGGCGTTGGCGGCGCTGCCGCCGACGCCGAGGATGAACAGGCGGCCGCCGCG
>DATJUU010000009.1:0-23174 GCA_035502155.1 Opitutaceae bacterium | reverse complement strand
TCTCCCTGCGAGGCGCCCAGGTGCCAGGCTAACTGATAGAAGGCCTTTCGCTCAGGATTGCCTTCTCGGCCGATGATTTTCCTGTGCTCCTCCCAAGTGATCGCGCGCTTCGGATTGAAGCGGATGGCGGGCCACTGACGTTTTGGAATCAACGGCCAAGGCAGCCAGTTCATGTCCACGCAGAAATTGTGCAGGCGACGCAGGTAGATGTTCGTCGAGACACATCCCTTGCGGATGGCCGCCAAAAGCACCTCGGCGCGGGTCTCGACGATGACCTTCGACCACAGGGGTGCCAGGGCACGGTCCTTGGCCACCGTATGCCAGCGATGCAGGTTCGCTCCCTGTTTGGTTTCCGTCAGCGCCTTCAGAGCGTCGAGCCAGGTGCGAGTGGCCATGGCGCTATCGGCGCCAGCCAGATAGGCTTTCGCAAGCTGCAGATTGAGCCAGGACTGCCGCTCAGCATCGTTTTTCGCGTCGACGATGCGCCTCGCCTCCTCGGGATCGTCGGTTTGCAGGCTACTTCGTTTTCGGGTCTTCCGGTCAACAACGTAGAACCGGCCGCTGCGGCAGCCGCGGCAGAGCAGGCGGAAGCGTTTCTTCATCGTTCTCCTCACGCAACCGCGACAATAGCCGGAATCGGTTCCAAACCGTTAGCGAGTAGTGGGCGAGTAGGCGCCTGTTACTCTGGGCACACGGAGTGTGGTCTTTTCTGGTGTCCATTGGTGTCCGTTTTTGGACCCTGCGACTCCAGAAGTAACTGCCAAGTAAGCAGTTGAGTTGGAGGCGCGGGCCGGAATCGAACCGGCGCATAGGGCTTTTGCAGAGCCCGGCCTTACCACTTGGCTACCGCGCCAAAAAACCGAACGGCCAAGTTGGGTGAATTGCCCGGCGCCCGCAAGTGCGGAAAATGGATTCCGCCGCACCCTACCGGGCGAAGAACGGATTGTGCTTCTTCTCCTGCGCCAGGGTCGTGAGCGGCCCGTGGCCGGGGGCGATCACGGTGTCGCGCGGCAGGGTGAAGATCTTTTCCACGTTGTTGCGGTACTGGTCCTCGTACGAGACCAGCCCGCCGCCCATCGAGCTGGCGAACATCGAGTCCCCGCAGATCGCCAGCGGCCAGGCCAGGCCGGTGACGAAATAGGTGGTCTGCCCCGGCGAGTGCCCCGAGGTGATCAGGGTCTTGAGCGCGAGCGTGCCGAGGTGGAAGGTCTGGTTCTCGCGGAACGTCTTGCCGCCGGGGAACGGCTCGAGCTCGGAGGACCAGATCTCCGCGCCGGTCGCCGCCACGAGCCGCGCGGCGTCGGCGATGTGGTCCTCGTGGGTGTGGGTGAGGAACAGGTAGCGCACGGTGAGCTTCCCGGCGGCGATGGCGCCGAGCATCGGCTCGCAGGTGGCGCCGGTGTCGAAGGCGGCGGCCAGGCGCGTGCCGCCGTCCCAGACCAGATAGCTGTTCACCGTCATGTCGTCGAAGGCGGTGTTGAACATGGCGAAGCCGCGCGGGAACACCGGGGACTCGGGATACCACGCCTTGCGGCCGAGGACGGCGAGGGGCTCGGCGCCGAGGCGCAGCACCGGAGCGACGGCGCGCGCGGCCGCCTCGTCGAAGGTTCCGCCCTTCAGCGCGCGCAGGGCCGCCGGGGCGAGCCCGGCCCGGCGCGCCAGCTCGGCGTCGCTCAGCCGCAGGCCGCGCTGCGCCTTGTTGATCACGTCGTCGAAATTGTCCTCGATCGGGATGCGGCGCATGAACCCAACAGAATCCCGGCGCGCCGCCGCCGCAAGCGCCTTCGCGCCGCCGTCATCCGAGTCGGATGGCTGCCCGCCGTAGCCCCGCGCATGCGGATTGATGGCGCCCACTCCACCCGGCCGCGGCCGCGCGGTCAGATGTCCGTGCGGCTCACCACCAGGACCTTGAACGTGCCCGGGACCATGGCCGGCCGGCGCTGCCCGGCTGCCGCGGGCTCAAAGTCCGCCGTGGGCAGGAACAGCCGGCGCGTCTGCGCATCCACGCCCATCGTGCGCGCGCCCCGCGCGGTTGGCAGGTTCTGCACCAGCTCGAACTTCCCCGGGTCGGTCTCGCGGACCACCGCCAGCGTGCCGTCGCCGCAGCTCGCGTACGCGCAGCCGGCGTCAAACGCCGTCGCATCCACGCCGGCCCCGATCGGAAAATCGGCCAGGATCGTGCCGTCGTCGGCGTTCATCACGATCAGCTTCTGCGGGCGGCGGCAGCCGATGAACAGCCGGCGGTGCGGCCGGTCCATCGCCAGGCCCACCGGCGCCCCACCCGGGGCCGTGGGCCAGCGGTCCACGACCTTCATCGTCTTGGTGTCGACCACCGCCACCTCGTCCTTGTCGACCAGGTTGACGTACACGCGGCCCTTGCCGTCGGCGACGAGGAATTCGGGCTTGCCGCCGAGGGGCACGGCCGGATCGGCCCGGCCGTGGACCGGGTCGACGTTCGGCGCGATCGGGATCAGGACGTCGCCGTCCCCGGAGACCACGAGGATCTTGTTGCTCGCCGGATCGTAGATGATGCCGTCGGCGTCCGCCTCCGCCTTGATCCGGCCCAGGACGGCATAGGACTGGGTCTCGAAAATCACCACCGATCCGTCCGCGCCATCGGAAATGAAGCCGCGGTCGGCGTCCGGCGTCAGCGCGACCCCGTGGTTGTGGACCTGTCCGGGGACGTCCGCCACGAGCCGGCCGGAAGTGATGTCGAGCACCATGGTGTGGGTGACCCGGGGCAGGAAGATCCGCTCGCCGATCGTGTCGACCGTCACGTAGTCCCAACCGCCGTCGCCGCCCACCTTCCAGGTTTGGGTGAGCTGACACGGACCCGACGCCTTGCCGGTCGTCGCTGAAGCCTGCTGCGCCTGGGTCGCGAGCGGCGCCAGGAGCAGGCCAAGGGCAAAAACAGTGGTGAGCGATTTCATGACTTCAATTTGTCATCTGCGGGGTGGATTTGTGCGGTGCAGTCGCCCAGTCGGACCGTCCCGGATACCGGCCCATCCTGCCCGGCCGACACCGTACCGAAGTTTCGCGTCCGCACAAGTCTTCGCCCGCGCCGGTGGGCTTCGTGAATAGGCCCGCGCCGCCCATGCCGTTACGACCCGCTCGCAGCCATGCCGTCGAGCGTCACCCTGGCCGTTTGCCGGATGTCCGCGGACGAGGCGCCGGCGCGGATCGTCCACTCCCCGGCCGGGATCACGTAGTCCTTCTTTTCCGGGCTCCAGCGGCGCAGCGCGGTGGCGGGAACCGTCAGCCGCACCGTGGTCGTCTCGCCTTTCGCCAGGTGCACGCGGCGGAAACCGCACAACGCCTCGTGTTCGCGCGGGTGCGACTCCGCCGGCGGCACGGCGTAGAGCTGCACCACCTCATCACCCTCGCGCCCGCCGGTGTTGGTGACATCGACCGTCGCGTCCAGGGTCGGTCCATCGCCGGGCGCGACGCGCAGGTTGGCATACTCGAAGGTCGTGTAGCTCAGGCCGTAGCCGAACGGATACAGCGGCTTCCCCGCGAAATACCGGTAGGTGCGGTCGGCCATCCGGTAGTCCTGGAAATCCGGCAGCTGCCGTTGCACGGCGGGCAGCTCGATGCGCTCGCGGTCGCCGCCGGAGAATCCTTCGTACGGCACCTCCATCTCCTCGCCCTCGAGCTGCGCCGAGATGCCACCGACAAACACGATCACGTCGGCATCCTTGGCCTGGGCGAGCGCCGCGGCGATGCCGGCGTCCGCCGGCGGCGTGCTCCAGTCCAGCGCGATGCGGACCGGCCCGTCGCCCTGCGCGTACTCCAGGCGAAACGGGACCTTGGCATTCTCGGCCAGCCGGCGCGTCACCGTGATCTCCCGCTCCCCGCGGCGCTGCTCCGGCGTCGGCGTCCACGAATCGATGACGGTTTCATCACCGACGACGAGGCGGAAGCCGCCCCGGCCGCGCACGGTGAGGCGGTAGTCGCCTTCGAGCGTCGTCAGCAGGTCGCCGGTCCACCGGATCGAGACGTCGTGGTCCGGCACGCCTGGCGGCAGGCCGGGCCATTTCCCCGCGCCGACATCCAACCGGATGGGGCGATCCGAGCGGGTCGCTGCCGGCTCGCCGGCCAGCTCGCGGTTGGCAAAGTACTGCCCCACGTACCAGTTGCTGGCGACCGGCCGCTCCGGCACCGCCAGGGCCGCATAATCGCAGCCGTGGGCGTAGTCGATGCGCACGCCCGGGCCGAGGGCGGCCGTCAGCCCGCTGAGCACCGTCACGGGCGCGGCGGGCGTGCCGTTGTAGCTGCCGACGAGCACGGGCACCGAGGTGGCGTTCGGGCCGATGACGGCGATGCGGTGCAAAGCCTCCGGTCGCAGGGGCAGCACGCCGTCGTTCTTCAGCAGGACGATGGACTCCCGGGCGGCGCGGAGCGCGAGGGCCGCATGGTCCGGCGTGTTGTTTTCGGAGGGCGCAATGGCGTTGTAGGGCACGCGATCCTTCGGGTCGAAGAACCCGAGGCGGAACATCGTGCGCAGCAGGGGCGCCAGCTGCCGGTCGACCTGCGCCCCGGTCAGGAGGCCCCGGTGGACCGCCTCGACGATGCCGGGCCCCTCCGAGCCGCAGGTCACGTTCATGCCCGCCCGGAGGACCAGCGCCTCGGCCTCGGCGTCGTCGGCCGCGCGCCCGTAGCTGTGGATGAGATCGCCGACCGAGCCGCAGTCCGAGGTCACGTAGCCGTCGAAGCCCCATTTCGCCAGCAACGAATACAGCAGCGGATCGATCGAGCACGGCGTCCCGTAGAGCGAATTATAGGAGGTCATGGCGCCGGCGACGTGGCCCTCGCGCACCAGCGCCTCGAAGGCCGGCAGGTAGGTCTCGTACAGATCCGCCTCGGGCGGGGCGGCGTTGAAACCGTGCCGCAGCGACTCGGGTCCGCTGTGGACCGCGAAGTGCTTCTCGCAGGCCGCCGCCTGGAGGTAATGCGGATCGTTCCCCTGCAGGCCGCGCACGAACGCCACCCCCAGTCGCGAGGTCAGGAACGGATCCTCGCCGTAGGTCTCCTGCCCGCGGCCCCACCGCGGGTCCCGGAAGATGTTGATGTTCGGCGACCAGAAGGTGAGTCCGTGAAAGATCGTCCCTTCCGCGGCAGTCCCGGCAAAGCCGTTGAATTTGGCGCGCGCCTCGACGCCGATGACGGTCGCGACCTGGTACTGCAGCGGCTCGTCCCACATCGCGGCCAGGCCGATCGCCTGCGGAAAGACCGTGGCCACGCCCGTGTTCGCCACGCCGTGCAGCGCCTCGCTCCACCAGTTGTACTTGGGAATGCCGAGCCGCGGCACGCCCGGCGTCGTGTTCTCCATCATGGACGCCTTTTCCTCCAGCGTCATGCGCGAGAGGAGATCCTGGACGCGGGCCGTCGGCGGCTGGGCGGGGTCGAGGTAGCGCGGGCCGGACTCGGCCGCGACGAGGGACGCGCCCGCGAGCAGAAACGCGACGAGCACGGCGGGGGTTTGAGGCAGCGAATGCGTGGTCATGGGGAGATGGCCAGAGGAAAGGCGCGGGCAGGCGGGGGTCGCGCTACCTCGGACTGTCGACCTCACAGCGTGCGCCCACGCCCGGCAAAGGCAAATGCGGACGGGGTCTTGCGCCTCACCTCCCCGCGGCATTCAACCGCCCGAGCAGCTCCCGCGCGCCGGGGTAGTCGGGCGCCAATGCCAGGGCTTTTTGGACCTCGGCCCGGGCTTCCGTGCGCGTCGCCGCGTCCTCGGCGAGCAGGCGGGCGAGACGGAAATGGATCTCGGCCACCTCGGGCCGGAGGGCAGCCGCCGCCCGGTAATGCGCGACCGCCTCCGTCCGATCCCCGCCGGCGCCCTCCAGCGCGATCGCGAGATCGAAATGGGCCTCGGCGAATTTTGGGTCCAGCCGCACGGCCTCGGCCAACTGCGCGATGGCGTCCGGGAGCCGGTGGCCCGAGGCGAGATAGGCGGTGCCGAGGTTGAAGCGGGCGACCGCGGAATCCGGCTTCTGCCGCACCACCTCCTCCAGCAGGGCCGTGGCCTCGGGCAGGCGCTCCCCGCGCTGGACCAGCACCGTGCCGAGGTAGAAGCGCGCCGCCGCCTGGCCCGGATCCAGCCGGAGGGCGGCGTCGAGGTGCGGGATGGCCTCGGCCGGCCGCTGGCGGTCGACGAGGAGCATGCCGAGCTTGGCCTGGGCGTCGGCAAAGTCGGGATGCACCCGCACCAGCTCCGTGGCGGCGGCGATGGCCGCGTCGGGCCGGCCGAGTTCCTCGAGGACTTTGACCAGATTGAGCCAGGCCATGCGATTGCCCGGGTCGAATTGCACGGCGAGCTGGAAGTGCCGGCCGGCCTCCTCCAGCTGCCCGCGCTGGTGCAGGAGCACGGCGAGGTTGTTGTGCGCCTCGGCATAGTGCGGGGCGACGCGGATCGCCGCCTCGTACTCGGCGACCGCCGCGTCGACCTGTGCGGGCTGCTGCGCCCGCAGCCACGCCAAGTCGTAATGCGCCCGGGGCATGTCGGGTCGCAGCCGCAGGGCGGCCTCGAGCTGCGCCTCCGCCTCGGCGGTGCGCCCGGGTTCGCGCATCAGCGCCGCCGCGAGATTGTACCGGGCCAGGGCGTTGCCGGGACGCTTCGCGACGTTGTCCGTCCACAGGCTCAGCTGGCTCCGGTAGTCGCGATTGCGGGCGACGGTGACGCCCGCCAGCGCCACGGCCGCGGCCCCGAGCACGGGCAGCGCCGCGCGCGGCTGCCACCCGTGGAGCGCGGCAGCAATCAGAATGCACAGGGGCGCCAGCGCCACGTACATCCGGTACTCGACGATCATGTCGACGGTGCCGGGCACGATCGAGGTAACAGCCAGGATCGACCAGAACCAGAAGCCCAGAAACCCGACCTCCGGCCAGCGGACGAGGGCGACCACGGTCAGGGCCACCAGCGGCCCCACGACCAGCGCGCCGGGCACGGCGGCCGCGAGGTTCGGCAGCCAGAACTCCCCGTACTGGAAGATCAGCGGATGGGGAAAGAACGTCAGCTTGAGATAGGTGGCGATGGCCGGGAACTGCGTCAGCCAGTACGCGCCCCACGCGGCGTGGGGGGAAAAGCCGCCGGTGCTGCCGTCACGGTTGCCGCCCAGATTGACCACGAGCCAGAGGAGGATCAGCCAGGTGCCGAACAGCGCGCCGTAGAAAAGCTTCTTTGAAGCCAGGGCCCGGCGGAAGCTGCCGGCCAGGAAGGTGCGGTCGAACAGCAGGACCACGACCGGGGCGGACACCATGACCTCCTTGGCCGTCATGCCCAGAGCGCAGGCGAGAATAGAACAGCCAAACCAAGCCGAGGAACCAGTGGGCCTGCGACCACGGGACCACTGACTACGGACCACAGAACCTTCCTGGTCCGTGGTTCCTGGGACACTGGTCTGTGGTCCTGTGGTCTGTGGTCCTGTAGTCTCGGGTCCTGTGGTCTGTGGTCCGGTTGTCCCTTCGACCCCGCGAATGAAACAATAGAGCGTGAGGAAATAGCACAGGCCCATCATCGACTCCGCGCGCTGGATGACGAAGGTGACCGCCTGGGTCTGGAGCGGATGCAGGGCCCAGACGGCCGCCACGCCCAGGGCCAGCCCGGTGGCGTGGGAGGCGAAGCGTCCGGCCCACCGCGGCAACAGGGCGAGGCGACGGACGAAGCCGAAGAGGGCCAGCGCCGCCGCCGCGTGCACGAGCACGTTGAAGAGATGGAAGCCGACGGGATTCCGGCCGGCGAGGGCGTAATTCAGGGCCAGGGACAGGCCGACCAGCGGACGCCCGCTCGATGTGTTGACGTCGGCGGGCCTCCGGAGGGCGGACGCGAAGTGCTCGATCGCGGGGTTTTGGACGATGGTGGGAAAATCGTCCCAGACGAAGGCGGCGTGGAGCGCGTTGAAATACGCGGCGGCGATTGCGGCGGCCAGCACGACGCCGGCCAGCAGCGGGCGCGAGCGGGAGGCCGTTGGGGACAGTCCGGGCCACATGGCGGAACACGCCGATAAGCGGGCAAAGCCGGGGGCCTGACGAGGAAAAACCGAGGCGCCGCGGCCGGCGGCACCGGCTGGCGCCGAAATCCGTTGCCCCGATCCGGCGGCGACCTAGGAAGACGGCGTGCCGCGATTCCTTCCCGCGCATCCCCGACTCCGCACCGCGCTGGTGGGCGCGCTGCTGTTCGCCGCCACGGTGGTGGTTTTCAGCCGGGCGCTGCGCTGCGGATTCGTGAACTACGACGATCCGGGCTACGTGACCGAAAACGCGCACGTCCAGGGCGGATTGAGCCGGGCGGACGTCGTCTGGGCGTTCACCGGCGCGGCCGATTACTGGCATCCGCTGACGTGGCTGTCCCACATGCTGGACTGGCAGCTCTACGGGCCCGACGCCCGCGGCCACCACCTCACCAGCGTGCTGTGGCACGCCCTCGCCGCCGTCCTCGCCTTCCTGCTGTTCCGCCGGTTCGGCGCCGGCCTGTGGCTGGGCGCCTTCGCCGCGGCGTTGTTCGCGTGGCACCCGCTGCGCGTCGAGTCCGTGGTGTGGGTGACCGAGCGCAAGGACGTGATGAGCGGCTGCTTCTTCCTGCTCACGCTGCTCGCCTACGCGCGCTACGCCAGCCGGCGCGCCGCCGGCCGGGCGGCCTGGCCGGCCTACCTGCTGACGCTCGCGTTCTTCGTCGCCGGCCTGATGAGCAAACCGATGCTCGTCTCCCTCCCCTTCGTCCTGCTGGTGCTGGACTTCTGGCCGCTGGCCCGCGCCGGCGCGACCTCCCGTCTGCGTCTGCTCCTGCTCGAGAAACTGCCCTTCCTGGCACTCGCGGGCGCGGCCGCGACCGTCACCGTGCTGATGCAGCGGCAGGCCGGCGCGCTCGTGCTGGACCTGCCGTTCGGCGCCCGCGCCGCCAACGCGGTCGTGTCCCTCGCCCGTTACCTCGGCAAGTTCGTCTGGCCGGTCAACCTGATCGCCTGCTACCCGCTTCCGGGTGCATGGCCCGCGCGGGCCGTGCTCGGCGCCGGTGTGCTCGGGCTCGGATTGAGCTGGCTCGGGTGGCGCGAGCGCCGCCGCCGGCCGTGGATCGCCGCCGGCTGGCTGTTTTTCCTGGTCGTGCTGCTGCCGGTGCTCGGTCTGGTCCAGGCCGGCATCCAGGCGATGGCGGATCGCTACACCTACCTGCCGCTTCTCGGGATCGAGATCGCCGGGCTCTGGACCCTGCGGCCGGCCTGGCGCACCGCCGGCGGACGGGCCGCCGCGGCCGCCGCCGGTGCGCTGGTGCTCGCGGCGTGCGTCGCGCGCACGTGGAACCAGGAGGGCGTGTGGCGCGATTCCGTCACGCTCTTCACGCACGCCACGGCGGTGTCGGCGCGCAACGACGTGGCCGAGGATTTCCTCGCCTCCGCCCTCTTCGCCGCCGGCCGGTTCGACGAATCCGAGGTCCACGCCGAGCGGGCGCTCGCCCTGAACCCGAAAAACGCGAACGCGCTGGTCCGGCTCGCCGGCCTGCGCGACCACCAGGGAAGGCTCCCCGAGGCCGCCGACCTCCTGCAGGCGGCGCTCGCCCTGCGGCCGGACCAGCCGGACGTGCAATGCCAACTCGGCCTGCTCGAGCTGCGCCAGGGCCGCCTCGACGAGGCCCGGCGCCTGATGCTCCCCGTGCTCCGCGCCGATCCGGCCCGGCGCGCGCTGACCCTCCGGATCGGCCGCGACACGGCGCTCAACGGCAGCCCGCAGGCGGCGCAAATCCTCTTCGATCTCGTGCTGGAAGTGGCGCCCGATGATCCCGAGGCCCTGATTGACTCGGCCGAGGTGCACGCGCGGGCGCGGGACTTTGCGGCGGCCGCGCGCCTCTGCCGCCACGCGGTCGCGGTGGTCCCGAACAACAGCCGCGTTCATGTCGCACTCGGTTCGGTGCTGTTGCTCACCGGCGATCGCGCCGGGGCCGTCGCCCAGTGGCGCCGCGCTTATGAGCTCGACCCGGGTTACCCGGGACTGCGGGAACTGTTGTCGAACGCGGGCCGGCAGCCCTGACCCACCGGCCCCCTCATTTCTTCAGCAGCTCGCCGAGCCGGGCGGTGTCGATGACATTGAGCGAGGCCGACTGAAAGTTCGTCAGGAACAACGTGCGGCCATCGGGCGCGAGGCAGAATTCGCGGGGGAACGCGCCGCACGGGATGCGGCCGATGACGGGATCGGCGGCCGTGCCGATCCGCGCGGTCTCCAGCACCGACAGCGTCGAATGCTTCATCGCGTCGGCCCCGAACCGGTTCGAGTTGCCGACCAGCGCAAACCGGCCGTCGGCGGTCACCACGACCGGCACCGGGCTCCGGCCGACGGGAATCACCACCGGCTTCGCCCGCACGGCGGCGGCGGTCAGGTCCGCCGTGGCAAAGACCAGCACGGCATCGCTGTTGCGCGCGGTCACGAACAGCCGCGCGCCGTCCGGCGACAGCGCCGCGCGCACCGTGCTGCCCCCCGCCGGCACGCGCGCGACCACGCTGTGCGGCGGGTCCGTCCGCGCCTTGGCCACGTCGACCACGACCACCGCGCCCTCCGGCACCCGCCCCGCCCCCGGGCCCGCCGCCTCCCGCTCGAGCGTCCTCGGCCAGTTCCATTCGGCCGCGGCGACTTCGCAGGTGGTGAACAGCCAGCGGCTGTCCCGCGAAAAGGTCAGCGCGATCGGCGCGTTGCCGGTGGGAATGGACCCGACGACGGCGGCCGCGGGCCCCGCGCGGTCCTCCCGGCGACGCCAGTTGCGAGACGAATCGCGGCCGAGCGCCCGGATCGCGTCCAGGTCGACGACGGTGATCGCCCGCTCCCGCTCCTCGCTGACAAACAGGGTCCGGTCGTCCGGGGTCACGTTGACATAGATGCAGCCGGCGCCGGATTCCCGCGGCAGCCACTGGAACGCGGCGTCGCCGTCCCCGGACTCGAGCCGGCCGGTGTCCAGGAAGATCACCTCATCGTCCGCGGCCGCGATCAGCATGGTGCCGTCGCGGCTGAGCACGATGCCCGTGGGCGACGAGTCCAACCCGACGGTGCGCGCCAGATCGATCCGGCCCGATCGATTCTCCAGCACCGCGATCCCCGGGCGCTGCCGGCCCGCGCCGACCAGCGACACGAAGATCCATTTCTGGTCGGGGGTCACGACCACGCCAAAAGGCTTTCCCGGCAGCTCGATCTCGCGCACCGGTGGCGGCCCGGCGGCGCACAACCCGCCCGGGCCTGCCGCCACCGCGAGCAGGGCGAGGCATTGCAGCCAGCGCGCGAATCGGGGCCCGGCGATCATGCGCCGGGCACTCTCCCAAGTTCCTGCGCCGGGCGCAATCCCGCCCCCGCGCCACCCTGAAGCCGTCACCGGCCGGTCGGCGGCGGATTCGGCGCCGCCGCCGATTCGAGGCGCCGGCCGGCCGCGCGTTCGGCCGCCGCCTCGGTGTCGCGGCCGGCCCGCGCCAGCGCCTCGGCCAGGGCCAGGTGGGGCGCGCCTTCCGCCGGTGCCAGGCGGATCACCGCGCGAAATTCGCCAATGGCCGCGTCCACCCGCCCGGTGGCGAGCAGCGCGGCGGCGAGGTTGTAGTGCAGGTCGGCGCGATCGGGCGCGACGCGCAACGCCTCCTCGCAGCGCGCGACCGCCTCGGGGCCCCGGCCCGCCTGCAGCAGCGCCGCGGCGAGATTGACGAGCATGCTCGGCTGGCCGGGCGCCAGCCGCACCGCCCGCTCGAGATGCGCGATCGCCTCGGGCCCGCGGCCCATGCGGTAAAGATGGCTGCCGAGGTTGTATTCCACGCGGGCGTCGTCCGGCATGAGTTGGACCGCCCGCTCGAAGTGGACCAGCGCATCCTCCGGCCGGTCCAAACCGGTCAGCGCCGCCGCCAGGTCCACCTCCGTCTCGGCGTCGTCCGGTCCGATCCGCCGGGCGATTTCGAACTGGGCCAGCGCCTCCGCGAACCGGCCGCTGTCGCAAAGCGCGGCGCCGTAGTTGAGGCGGGCGAGGCTGTTTTCGGGCCGTTTCCGCACGGTGTCGCCCCACAGCGTCAGGCGGCTGCGGTAATCGAGGTTGCGCGCCGCGGTGAGCGACACGGCGGCGAGGGCCAGCGCGAGGCAGGCGACCAGGCCCCGCCGGCCCGTCCAATGCCCCACGACCGCCACCGCAAGGGTCACCACCGCCGCGAGCGGCAGGTACATCCGGTGCTCGACGATCATCTCGGTGCGCCCGGGCATCAGGCTGGTCGGCGCCAGGATGCCGAGGAACCAGGCCCCGAGGAAGCCCACCGCCGGATGGCGCCACCATTCCAAAAGCACGGCCGCGACGAGCCCGGCGACCAGCAGCGCGCCAGGCAATGCCTCCGCGAGGTCGGGCCGGGCCAGCACGCCGTATTCGAACACCAGCGGATGCGGCCACGCGGCGAGCGCGAGATAGCGCGGGATCGCCTCGCACTGTGTGAGCCAGTAAGTGATCGCCAAATCCGGCGTGAAGGCGAACGACCCGCCGCGGTTTCCACCCGTGGCCGCCACGAGCAGGGCGAGCGGCACCCAGGTGGCGGCGAGACAGCCGTAAAACCCGCGGCGCCGCCGCCACGCCTCCCGCAGGCTGCCCGTCGCGAAGGTGCGGTCATACAGCAGCACCATCACCGGCGCCAGGGCCATCACCTCCTTGGTGCCCATGCCGAGGAGGCACGCGGCCACGGTCAGCACGTACCAGGGGCGCGGCCGCGGCGCGTCCAAGGCCCGGGCGAAGCAATACAGGGTGAGAAGGAAAAACAGCCCCATCAGGGATTCGGCGCGCTGGATCACATAGGTCACCGCCTCCGCCTGCAGCGGATGGACCGTCCAGAGAAGCGCCGCCGCAAGCGCCACCAGGGTGGCGTCCGACCGCAGGCCGGATTCGACGGTGTCAGGGTCCCGGCCGGTTTGATGGGAAAGCGCCTGCCCTGAGCGAAGTCGAAGGGTGCGGCGCACCAAGCCGAAGAGCGCCAGGCCCGCCAGCACGTGGATCGCAAGGTTGACCGCGTGGTACCCCCACACCGTGGCACCGCCGAGGGCGCGGTTGACGGCCAGCGTCGCCTGGAGCACGGGCCGGCCGCTCACCGTGAGCCGGTCGCGCGCCGTCGAGAGCACGTCTCCAAGCAGCCCGAGATGGCGGTCATCCGCGTGGTGGAAAATCGAGGGCATGTCGTCGAAGACGAACGGCACGCGGAAGCTCGTCCCATACGCGCCCAGGGCGGCCACGGTGAGGACGCCAGCCGCGACGATCCCGGGCCGCCGCTCCCACCAGGGGGGCGCGGACGCGGTCGGAGACGGGCTCGGGGGGTTCATGCGGCGGCCAGCGTTCGTTTGGGGCGATCGGACGGTCCCAATCGTAGGGTCGCGCGGGGGCGTGACAACAGCGCCGTGGATGCCCGACCGGCAACCGGGCGCCCGGGGCGCGCCGCACTGGCCTTTCACCGCGAGGTATGCATGTTGAAGAAAATCAGACACGGGTCCGCGGCCGCCCTTCGCCAGCGGACTCCGACCATCCTCCCGCCACCACGGCAATTCCGCCCATGAGCACGACTTCCCCTTCCCTGCTCGCCCTCGCCCTGCTGGCTTCCGTCGCACCCGGCCTCGCCGGCGGCACGGCGGCGCCGGCGTTCGACCTCGCCCACGCCTTCCCCGCGCCGAATGCCGTCAATGTCTGCCCGGACACCCCGCTGCGCCTCACCTTCCCCGCCCCGCCGACGCTCGGCGCCGCCGGCCGGATCCGGATCATCGATGCCGCCGACCAGCGCGTCGTCGAGACGATCGACGTGAGCGCGCCCACCGCCACCCAGGCCATCGGCGGCCTGCCCGACTACAAATACCATCCGGTGATCATCGCCGGCCGCGAAGCCACCATTTACCCGAAGAACGGCGAACTGGCCTACCGGCACACCTACTACGTCACGATCGACGCGGGTGCCTTCAAGACCGGCGCCGGGGACTGCGCCGCCGTGGACGCTCCGGCGGCGTGGCGGTTCACGACCAAGGCCGCGCCGCCCGCGCCCGGCACCACCTGGATCACGGTCGCCGCGGACGGCACCGGCGACTTCTGCACCGTGCAGGGCGCGCTCGACTTCATCCCCGACGGCAACACGACCCCGACCACGATCTTCCTGCGCAAGGGCACCTACACCGAGATGGTGTTCTTCACCCACAAGGACGCGATCACCCTGCGCGGCGACGACCGCCGGCAGTGCGTGATCGAGTACGCGACCAACGAGCGCTTCAACCCGGCGGGCGGCAACCCCTACGCCGACAGCTCCGACCCCAGCGCGGCCCCGCACGCCGGCGGCCACATCTACCACCGCGGCGTCTTCCTCGCCCACCGCGTCAATGACCTGACGATCACCAACCTCACGATCCGCAACACGACGCCGCAGGGCGGCTCGCAGGCCGAGGCCATCATCCTCAACGGCACGCCCACGGCGCGCGCCATCCTCAGGGACGTCGACCTCTACAGCTACCAGGACACCCTCCAGATCAACGGCCAGGCCTACCTGCGCGACTGCTATATCGAGGGCGACGTCGATTTCATGTGGGGCACCGGTCCGTGCTACTTCGAGCATTGCACCTGCCGCGCGCTGCGTTCCGGCGCCTACTTCACCCAGATCCGCAACCCGCCGACGAACCACGGCTACGTCTACGACCACTGCGTGTTCGACGGGATCCAGGGCATCAACGGCAACTACCTCTCCCGCATCGGCACCGGCCGCTTCCCGCACAGCGAGGTCGTGCTCCTTGATTGCACGCTCGGCAACGCCGTCGGCCCCGTCGCCTGGCTGCTCTCGGGCGGCCGCGAGGGAAACCCGCGCGACCCAGCCCAGATCCACTTCTGGGAGTTCAACAGCCGCGACGCCGCCGGCCAGCCGGTAGACGCCAGCCTGCGGATGCCGGGCTCGCGGCAGCTGCGCGAGCCGGACGACGCGGCGACGATCGCCGACTACCGCAGGCCCGCTTTCGTGCTCGGGCACGATTGGAATCCGCACCCCGCGCCGGATGAACCGTCAATCGTCATCCCGCCGGCGAGCAAGCTGACCACGCCAGGCGAACCGGCGATCGTCACGCAACCGGCAAGCCAGCTCGCCCTGCTGGGCACCAGCCCGTCGCTCGCGGTCGTGGCCAACGGCGGGGGCAAGGAGCTGGCCTACCAGTGGAACAAGGACGGGCACACCCTGCCCGGTGCCACGGCGCCGGTGCTGCGCGTCGGCCGCGTGACTTGGGAAGACGCCGGCGTCTACACCGTCACGGTGACCAACGCCGCCGGCGCGGTGACCAGCGCACCGGCGCGCCTGACCGCCGTGGCTCCCGCGGCTTCGCCCGCACCCAAGCTGCCGGAAATTCCAGAGGCGACCTTCGACGTCACCGCCTTCGGCGCAAAAGCCGACGGCGCGACCGACGACACGGCCGCGTTCCAGAAGACGATCGACACCGCCCTCGCCGCCGGCGGCGGCACCGTGGTGGTGCCGGCCGCCGCGAAGCCCTGGCTCTGCGGGCCGATCCACCTCGGCAGCCGCCTCGACCTGCAGATCGACGCCGGCGCCACGGTGCAGCTGCTGCCCTATTCGCCGGAGGCAAGCCCGCCCGCCGGCTCCTACCCGCGGACCGAGGGCCGGTTCACCAACTTCATCACCGCCCGCGACGCCCACGATGTCGCCATCACCGGCGGCGGGACGATCGACGGCGACGGCGCGGCGTGGTGGGCCGCGTTCCGCGCCGACCGCGGCATGCCGCGGCGGCCAGACCTCATCCGCTTCAACGACTGCGAGCGCGTGCTCGTCGCCGGCATCACGATGACGCGGTCGCCGTGCTTCCACTGCGCGATGGGCGCCGTCAATGACCTCACCGTGTTCGACGTGACGGTGAACACGCCCGACGGCACGCCGAACACCGACGGCATCGACCCCTCGGGCTCCCACCAGCTCGTGCAGAATTGCGCCGTGTCGGACGGCGACGACAACGTGGTGCTCAAGGCGGGCACCGCCTTCTGCACCGACATCACGGTGGCCGACTGCGCGTTCGGGACGGGCCACGGCATGTCGGTGGGCGGGCAGAGCAACCGCGGGCTCGACGGCATGACAGTGCGGTTCTGCACCTTCGACGGCACGGGGACGGCGCTGCGGCTCAAGGCCGACGCCACCCAGGGCGGGCCGGTGCAGAACATCAGCTACTCCAACCTCACGATGCGCAACGTGACCTGCCCGATCGTGTTCTACAGCTACTACCGCAACGTCGGCAATCCGGGCTCCGCCGAGGGCGCCAACGCCGTCGACGCCGCCAAGGCCCAGGCGTGGAACGCGGCGCCGCCGAACGCGCTGGCGAGCCAGACGCTGCCGTCGTGGCGCAACCTCACCCTCAGCCACATCACCGCGACCGGCACCAAGGCGTACAGCATCATCTGGGGCCTGCCGCTCGACGGCTGCCTCATCGAGAATGTGAAGCTGAACGACGTGCGCCTCCGCGGCGGCCCGGGCTTCCGGATCTACGACGCCGCGGGCGTCCAGTTCGCCGACGGCACCGACGTCGGCGCCGTGCAGACCTGCAATGCGCTCGTGATCACGCAACAGCCCGAGGAGCAGGCCGCCGGGGTCGGCGGCAGCGCCACCTTCGCGGTGGCCGCGGCCGGCGGCGCCGCCAACGCGCCCCCCGCCTACCGGTGGAATTTCAACGGCGCGCCGCTCACCGACGGCCAGGGCAGCGACGGCTCGGTGGTTTCCGGCTCGACGACCCCGACGCTGCACCTCGAGCACATCCAGCCGGGCGAGGCGGGGCGATTCTCCGTGACGGTGTCGGCCGCGCTCGACGGCTACGACGTCGCGGGGCAGAAGCTGGTGCCGGGCAAGCTCGCCGTGTCGGCCACCAGCGACGCCGCCAAGCTCACGATCGGCGGGCCGTAGGCCGGTCCCGCCCCCCAGCCGGCCCGCATGCGCAGGTTCAGCCTCCGGCCGGGAGCAAACCCACGAATGCCGCCCGCGCCCGCCGGTCCCCGCCTCGCGTGGGAAAGGCCGGCAGAATGGGTTCGCACTGGAGGGGATCGCCGCTAAAAATCCATAAACACTGAGTCAATCGAGCGGCGGACCCCGGTCGGATATTGCCCACGCCCGGCAGGCGTAACATCTTGGCGGGCGTTTGGCGCCGACCGGAGGCGCCCATCGAAGCCATCGAGCCATGAACTCCATCAGGATACGGCGGACCCTGCTCGCGCTCGGCGCCAGCGTGCTCCTGAGCGGCATCGCCTTCGCCCAAGGCCACTATTACAGTGTCATCCACCAGTTCGCCGGCGGCGCGACCGACGGCGCCAACCCCCAGGGCTCGCTCACCCTGTCCGGGTCGACCCTCTACGGGATGTGCCGCAGCGGCGGCGACGCGGGCCTGGGCACGATCTTCAGGCTCAACACCGACGGCACCGGCTTCACGCTCCTGCACTCCTTCACCGGCGGTGCCACCGACGGCAGCAGCCCCGCCGGCTCGCTCCTCCTGTCGGGCTCGGTCCTTTTCGGCCTGACCCACGACGGCGGCGCCTACGGGCTCGGCACCGTGTTCAGCGTCAACCCCGACGGCTCCGGCTTCACCGTCCTGCACTCCTTCGCCAGCGGGACCGGCGACGGCGCCAACCCCTACGGGGGCCTGGTGCTGTCCGGCTCGACGCTCTACGGCATGACCTACGGCGGCGGGTACGGCTACGGCACCGTGTTCAAGCTGAACACCGACGGCACGGGCTTCACCGTCCTGCGCGCCCTCGACAACTTCAACGACGGCGGCAAGCCCTACGGCTCGCTGACGCTCTCCGGGTCGACCCTTTACGGCATGACCTCCGGCAGCGGCGACATCGGGGGCCAGAACCACGACGCGAGCCTTGGAATCTCCGGCAACGTCTACGGCGACGCCGGGACGGTTTTCCAGATCAACACCGACGGCTCCGGCTTCCGGGTCCTTTTCTTCTTCAACCTCAACACCGGCTCCAACCAATCGGGCTACGGGCCCCACGGCTCGCTGGCGCTGCGCTCCGGCTCGACCCTCGCCGGCCTGACCGCCCACGGCGGGCCGCAACCCACCGGCCTTGCCTCCGACGGGTCGGGCACGATGTTCACCGTCAGGACCGACGGCACCGGCTTCCAGGTCGGCCACTCCTTCGGCGGCATCCTGGGCGGGTCGCCGGCGGTGTATGACGGCGCCAATCCGAACGGTTCGCTCTCGCCGTCCGGCTACGGCACGACCGCAGGCGGCGGCGTCGCCGCCAAGGGCACGGTCTTCGGGGGCGACGGCGGGACCCTTCTGTACACCTTCTCGGGCGGCGCGGACGGCGGCGGGCCGGCCGGCGACGTCGTCGAATCCGGCTCCGCGATCTACGGCATGACCTCGTCCGGCGGCGCGAACGGCGTGGGGGTGATCTTCGCTTTGACGCCCAACGGGCCGCAGGTCACGACGCAGCCGGCCAGCCAGACGGCGATCAACGGAGCCAGCGCGACGTTCACCCTCGCGGCCAGCGGCTCGTCCCTCACCTACCAGTGGCAGCGCCTGCCCGCCGGCGGCTCGAGCTGGGTCAACCTGACCGACGGCGGCGGCTACAGCGGCACCGCCACGGCCACGCTCACGATCAGCCCGACCATCGGCACGATGGACGGCGATTCGTTCCGCTGCGTGGTCACCAACGCGTCGGGCCAGGACACCTCGGCGGCCGTCGTCCTGTCCATCAGCAACTCGGTGGCCATCACGGCGCCGCCCGCGAATGTGTCCGTCGCCGCCGGCTCCAGCGCCGGCTTTAGCGTGACCGCGGTGGGATTCGGCACGATCGCCTATCAGTGGCAGCGCCAGGCGGCCGGCACCTCGGCGTGGATCAACCTGAGCGACGGCGGCAGTTACAGCGGCGCCCGCACCGCCACGCTCACCGTCAATCCGGTGACCGTCGCCATGTCCGGTGACAACTTCCAGTGCCTCGTGAGCAACGCCAACGGCAGCGCCACCTCGGCATCGGCGATCCTCGTGGCGACCAACGCCGTCACCATCACGAACCCGCCGGCGAACCAGACCGTGAACGCCGGCGCCAACGCCACCTTCTCCGTGACGGCCAGCGGCGTGCCGACGCTGACCTATCAGTGGCAGCGCCAGGCGGCCGGCACCGCCTCCCCGGTCAACCTGGCCGACGGAGCGGTCTACACTGGCACCGCCACCGCCACGCTCACGGTGAAAGCGGTGACCATCGCGATGAACGGTGACATGTTCCTGTGCATCGTCACCAATGCCTTTGGCAACGCCGCCTCGTCGCCGGCGCTGCTCACTGTCCCCGTGCCGCTGAACGTGACCACGCTGGCGGGACAGGCCGGCCACAGCGGTGGCGGCGATGGCACGGGCACGGCGGCCCTGTTCTCCGGGCCGGCCGACGTGGCGGTCGACACTTCAGGCAACCTCTACGTCGCCGACACCAACAACGACACGATCCGGAAGATCACCCCGGCGGGCGTGGTCACGACCGTGGCCGGCACCGCGGGCAGCGCCGGCAGCGCGGACGGCACCGGCGCCGCCGCGCGCTTCAACCGCCCCGCCGGCATCGCGGTCGACAGCAGCGGCAACGTCTACGTGGCCGACACCAACAACAACACCATCCGGGCGATCACTCCGGCGGGCGTGGTCACGACCCTGGCGGGCCAGGCCGGCGCCAGCGGCAGCGCGGACGGCACCGGCGCCGCCGCGCGCTTCAACGGGCCCTCGGGCCTCGCGGTGGACGCCGCCGGCAACCTCTGGGTTGCCGACACGCTCAATCACACCCTGCGCAAGATCACGCCGGCGGGCGTGGTCACCACCGGCGCCGGCACCGCCGGCGTTTCCGGTTCCGCCGACGGCACGGGCGCCGCCGCGCGCTTCTTCGGGCCCCAGGGCCTGGCGGCGGACGGCGCCGGCAACCTCTACGTCGCCGACACGAACAACCACACCATCCGCCAGGTGGTGCTCGCCACGGGCACCGTGACCACCCTGGCGGGAGCGGCCGGCGCCCCGGGCAGCGTCGACGGCGCGGACAGCGCGGCGCGGTTCTTCTTTCCCTCTGGCGTCACGGTCGACGGCGCCGGCAACCTCTATGTGGCGGACACCGACAATGACGTGATCCGCGAGGTCGCGGCGGCCGGGGTGGTCAGCACGCTCGCCGGCCAGGCCGGTTCCGCCGGCAGCGCCGACGGTTTCGGCAGCGTCGCCCGGTTCAACTTTCCCGCCGGGATCGCGGTCGACAATGCCGGCAATCTCTACGTGGCTGACACCAACAACCAGACGATCCGGGCGGGCTATTTTCCCGCCCCGCCCGCCATCACCACCCAGCCGCTCAGCCAGTCGGCCGCGATGGGAGCCAGCGCGAAGTTCGCCGTGACGACCTCCGGGCGGCCGGCACCGGCCTATCAGTGGTACCTCAACGGCACGGCGATCAGCGGCGCGACGGGCAGCAGCCTGAACCTGACGAACGTCGCCCCGGCCGACGCCGGCGCCTACACCGTCACGGCCACCAACAATCTCGGCAGCGCCACCAGCAACGCGGCGAACCTGAGCGTCTATGCGACCCCGACCGCGCCGGCGGCCTCCGGCCACGGGGGCGGCGCGCTGGGCGGCGGGTTCGTCCTCGCGCTGGCCCTCCTCGGGCTCGCCCGCCGGGTGGCGCGCGGGCCGAAGGCGTAGCCGGCCCCCGCCCCGCCGCCGCGCTTGCCCCTCGGGAATTGGCCGTTAGTCATTGGCCAGTTCCCGCATGTCCACCACCGTCTTCACCATCGCCAACCAGAAGGGCGGCGTCGGCAAAACCACCACCGCCATCAACCTGGCCGCCGCGCTCGCCGAGAAAAAGCTCCACACCCTCGTGGTCGACCTCGACCCCCAGGCCAACGCGACGAGCGCGCTGGGCCTCGAGAAGCAGGCGGGGCGCAGCCTCTACGGCCCGCTGCACGGCGAGGGCTCGGCGATGGAGATGGTCACGCCCACGCCCTGGGAGTACCTCGCGCTCATCCCCTCCGAGGTCGACCTGGCGGCGATCGAGATGGAGCTCACCCAGCGCGAGAACTACCTGCTCCGGCTGCGGCAGGTGCTGCAGCCGGTGCGCGATTCCAACGGCTACCGGGTGATCATCATCGACTGCCCGCCGGCGCTCGGGATGCTCTCGATGAACAGCCTCGCCGCGGCCGACCACCTGCTCGTCGCGCTCCAGTGCGAGTACATGGCGCTCGAGGGCCTCGGCCAGATCCTCAAGCTCGTCGAGCGCCTCAAGAGCGCGAACATCAACGGCGGGCTCGATATCGGCGGCGTCGTCATGACGATGTTCGACGCGCGCACCAACCTCTCGCACCAGGTGGTCGACGAGGTGAAGCGGCACCTGCCGGACAAAATCTTTGCGACGGTGATCCCGCGCACCGTGCGCCTGAGCGAGGCGCCGAGCTTCGGCAAGCCGATCTTCCAATACGACCCGCACAGCCCCGGCGCCACCGCCTACCGCGAGCTGGCCAACGAGGTCGTCAAACGCTTCGGGCTGAACAGCTGAGGCCTGGGGCGGGGAATAGAAGACCGAAGTTGCGATTTGGGTTTCCTGGGATAGGTAGGGGCGCAAACTTGTTGCGCCCTTTCGAGATGGGCGCAGCAAGCCTGCGCCCCTACGATGATGGCCTATTGCGCCGCTGAGCACGCCTGCCGATGACCGCCACCCTGACCAAGTACCGCCACGTCTTCCTGATCGGGCTGCAGAGCAACCTGGTCTACCGGTGGAATTTCCTCATCCGCGGCTTCTTCTCGCTCGTGCGCCTGGCGGTCGTGTTCATCCTCTGGGGCGCGATCTATGCCGGCAACCCGGAGATCGGCGGCTACTCGGTCGGGCAGACCTTCACCTATTTCGTCGCCCTGATCGCCCTCCAGTTCATGGTCGGCGCGTTCAACGAGGACTACCAGATCGGCGAGGAGATCCGCAACGGCCTGATCAACCAGTTCCTGCTCAAGCCGATCAACTACTACGCGTACCGCTTCACCGTCTTCGCCTCGGCCCGCGCCGTCTCCGGCCTGCTCATCCTCGTGCCGCTGCTGGTGATCGCGCCGCTGCTCCGGTCGCACCTCGCGTTCCCGGGCGAGACCTGGCGCCTCGTGCTCTGCGTGCCGGCGCTCACCCTCGCCGCGCTGATCCAGTTCACCCTCGCCTACTGCTTCGGGCTGCTCGCCTTCTGGTTCCTGGAGATCCAGGGCTTCGTCATCCTCTCCTATGCGGCCGAGACGACGCTCAGCGGCCAGATCTTCCCGCTCGACCTGCTGCCGCCGTCGCTCTTCCACGCCTCCCAATACCTGCCCTTCTACTACATGATGTACTTCCCCGCCGGCATCCTCACCGGCCGCATCGGCTACGCCGCCGCCGTCCACGGCTTCGCGCTGCAGGCCGCCTGGGTGGTCGTGCTCGCCGCCGCGGCCCAGGTCATCTGGGTCAACGGCCTGCGCAAGCACACCGCCGTCGGCGGGTAGGGCATTGGGGATCGTGGATACCGGATACCGGAGGGCCCTGAATTGAAATCCAACCGCCAATTGCATCGCACCGTCGCCTCCGCCCCTCTTTCCGGTATCCGGTATCCAAAATCGCCGATCGCATGACTCTCCGCCAATACGCCCGCATCTGGCTCGCCTGCCTGCGCTACTCGATGGTGCGGACGATGATGTTCCGCTTCGACTTCCTCCTCTGGTCCGCGGTCGAGCTGGCCTGGATGTGCGTCAACGTGCTGCTGATCGAGGTCATCTACGCCCACACCAGCTCCGTCGCCGGCTGGAGCAAGTACGAGATGCTCCTGCTCGTCGGCACGTCGATGCTGATCCAGCGCCTGCTGATGGGCTTCTTCTGGAGCAACCTCTTCGAGATGGGCCGCAACGTCCGCAGCGGCTACTTCGACTTCTACCTCGCCCAGCCCGGCAACCCGCTGTTCATGGTGTCGACCCGGAAGCTCGATCCCGACGGCCTGCTCAACACCGTGGTGGCCGGCTCGGTGATCGTCTATTCCGCGCACCGCCTCGGCCTCCATCCGACCGTCGTCGACGTCCTCCTCTATCTCGGCCTCGTCGGATGCGGTCTGCTCGTTCACTACAGCCTCTTTCTGGTCACTGCCTCGACCACCTTCTGGATCATCAAGACCGAGGGCATCGAGGGCAGCTATTTCACCTTGTTCGACTTCTCG
>DATJUU010000008.1:0-3666 GCA_035502155.1 Opitutaceae bacterium | reverse complement strand
CCCGGCGAAACTGCCCGGCCGCCAGCGGCGTCTCGCTCTTCTGTCCCCGGTCAGTCGCCCCCAGCTCAACCCCGGATCGCCATGCGCCCCGCCCTCCTCGTCGCCGCCCTGCTCCTCACCGTCGCGCCCGCGGCCCAGGCCGCCCCGGAGCCCGATCCCGTGCTCACCAAGGGCCTGCAGGCGTACGTCACCAACGGCCTGTCGGTCTGCCTCGGCATCTGGTATGCCGGCCAGCCGAAGCTGGCGGCCGCGATGGAAGCCAAGCTCACCCCCGCCACCAAGGACCTCGGCGCCGTGCTCGACACCGAGGTCGTCGCCACGCAGTCCATCTCCCGCCGCGTGACGCGCTATTACGTCGCCGTCTATTTCGACCGCGGCCCCGTGTGGATCCAGATCGAACGCTACACCGGCCGTGACCGGTCGTTCTACCTGCCACTCAAATTCTCGCCCGACGCGGACACCATCCTGCCCGGCTACCTCACCGATTTCGTGCAGTGACCCGCCGGCGCCGGGAGAGGGCGCGCCCCGGGGACACCCACGCCCGGCATTGCCGCTCATCGTCGAGGGCGGCGGGACGCGACATTCCCCGCCCCCCCCAATGCCAGTCAGTAGGACCGCTGCTATCGCAGGGCTGCCGGCCATCCTTGCTGCAAACGCGTCCGCGCCGGAATAAAAGTAATGCCGCCCCTCTGCAACGCGGGCGATCCATGACTGAACTCAAGACCTGCCAGGCCTACGCCACCTCCCTGCACGCCGACATCAAAGCCGCGGTCAACGACGGCCTCCCCCGGCGGGAAGTCCTCCTTGAATGGCTGGATGACTTCCTCGTGCGCGCCAAGAAGCGGAGCTTTCAGCTGGAGCAGCCGGATGTGGACAACCTGACGGCGCTGGACCAATTCGTGCGCTACAACCGCATCCCGGCCACCGAGCGCGTCGCGCTGAACTGATCCCGCCCGGCGGACCGCCCGCCCCCCCGCGATCACTTGGAGACCGGCGCCTCCGGATGCTCCAGCCCGGTGCCGGTGACGTTGGTCACCATCAGCAACGGGCCTTCGAAGCCGGTGACTTGAATTCCGGCCAGCGTGACGTTGGTGAAGTGGGCGAGCGTGATCCCGCGTCCGCAGGTGCCGGTGATGTCGGTGAGCGACAGGCCGTCACCCGGCCGCGCCGCAGGCATGTGGTCCGCGCTGACCAGCGTCCGGACGCCGCTGACCTTGATATCGTGAAAGCGCACCTGCCGGAAGGCGGACCACTGGTCCACCGCTCCCGGCACCGGATCGCTGGCCTGGATGCCCTTGGTGAGGAGGTTGATGTCCAGAAACGTGCCGGCGTTGACGAGAGTGAGGTCCTCGCCGGAGATGTCCTCGAAATAGGCGCCGCGCCCATTGCGGCTCTTGATCGAAATGCCGTTCTGCCGTCCGCCGATGACGCAGTGCTCGACCTGCACGTGGCGGATGCCGCCGGACATTTCCGAACCGAAGGCGAGGCCGGCAAAGATGCTGCTGACCAGCGTGCAGTTGCGGATGACGACGTTTTCCGTCGGCCGCTCCAGGCGCCACGCCGCCAGGCCGCGCCCGGATTTCACGGCGATGGCGTCGTCACCCGTGTTGATGTCGCAGTTCTCGATTAGAACCCCGGAGCAGGAGTCGACGTCAATCCCGTCGCCGTTGGGTGCGACGGATCGGATGACGAGGTTGCGGGCGGTGAAGTCGCGGCACAGCACCGGATGGATCGACCACAGGCGCTCGTACTGGGTGGAGAAGCCCTCGAGCAGAACGTGCTCGGAGTTGGCGATCTCGATCAGGGGCGGCCCCCGCGGGTCGCGCAGCTGGCTGACGTTGATCGGCGGCCCGTAGATCGAGCCGGGGCCCTCGATGGTCAGGTGATCGGCGTGGTCGGCGGCGAGGAGGGCGCGGTGGCCCGGGCGGAATTCGCCCTCCCAGCGCACCGACGGGAGCAGCGGATAGTCCGCGATGTCGGGGCTGCCGACGAGGCTCGCGCCGCGCTCGAACTTAAGGGTCGTGCCGGCGCCCAGCACGACGCTGCCGGTGAGGTAGACGCCCGGCGGCACGGCCACGACGCCCCCGCCGGCGGCGGCGCAGGCGTCAAGGGCCTGCTGCAGCGCGGCGGTGTCCTTGGTGTGGCCGTCGCCGGTGGCGCCGAATTGGCGGACGTTGAACGGGGTGGCGGCTTCGGCCGCCCGCAGGCCGACGCTGCCGGCGGCGAGGAGCAGGGCACAGATCAGGGTTCGTTTCATGGGATGGAGCGAAGGGCGATGCGGTGGCGGCGGGGACGGAGGAACGCGGGCGTGGGCGCCATTCCGCGCGGCAAGCAGAAGTGATACCCGCCTGCAGGCCGGCTGCAAGTTGCCTCGGTCACCCCACTATCCGGTTGGCGGCCCGCGGCGGGCCGCTTTAGCTGCCGGCGTGCGTGTGACCCGTGGCTTCCGGAGCATCCTCGCGCTGGTGGCCGGCCTGATCGCCGGCGCGCTGCCCGCCGCGGATGCCTGGGTGCGCGTCGATTGCCGGGACGTCACGCTGCTCAGCGACGCACCGCAAAAAGACGCGGTCGAAATCGCCGTCGGCTATTCCGCCTTCCGCCAGGCGGTCGGCGAGCTGCTGGTTCCGGCCGGGCGCCGGGCGCCACCCACCCAGCTGGTGATCTTCCGCCGCACGCAGACGATGCACCAGTACTGCGTGGATTCCCGGGACCCCGAGGCCGAGCTCCTTTTCTACTCCGCCGAGGTCGACGGCAACGCCCTGATCGCCTTCTCGCTCGCCGGTGACCGGCAGGATGCGCTGGAGAAGGCCTATGAATTCGGCGCCCGGTCGGACCTCCGGCGCGTCGGGTATTTCCTGCCACTGTGGATGGCCAAGGGTGCGGGCGAGGTGCTCTCGACCCTCCAGTTCGACAAGGGCCGCTGCGTGGTGGGCAAGTCCGAGGAGCGCTTCACCACGCCCCTGCTGCGCCAGGCGTGGCTCTCGTGGGGCCAATTCTCCAACGTCACCATCGATTCACCGGAGTATTCCGGGCCGAAGAAGCGCGGCCTCTACCAGGGCCAGGCCTGGGCCCTGATGCACTGGGTGCTGCTCGGCGAACCCACCGGCGCCCGCGAGCGATTCGCCGCGCTGGCCGCGCAGGCCCAGACCACCCCCGGGGCCGACGCCGCGGTCGCGGCGGTCATGCACCGGGAACGCGCCGCCGTGCAGGACGAGGTCTGGCGCCACCTCCGCCGCGAGGTTCAAATCACCCTGCCCACCGACGAAGGCGCGCTGCGCTCCCAGGCGCAGGTGGCGCCGGCCCCCGATGCCGAGGTGGCGGTGCAACTGGCCAACCTGTTCCGCGCCTGCGGCAAGGATCGCGAGGCCGACGCCCAGCTGGAGCGGGCCCGCGCCGCGGCCCCGGACCTGCCGGTGGTGAAGGAGGCTCTCGCCCGGCGCGAACTGGCGCAGGACAACCGTGCCGGGGCGGTCAAATTCTACCGCCAGGCGATCGCGGCCGGGTCCGTCAACGCCCGCGCCTATCTCCTCTCCGCCGAAACCCGCCTCAATGACGCCCGCTCCAACGGCCGGGACGAGGTCGGCGACGGCGGTCCCGCCGCGGACAAGGCCTTGGTGGAGATCCGGCGCGCCGTCGCCCTCGACCCCGGCAATGACGACGCCTATC
>DATJUU010000007.1:0-18433 GCA_035502155.1 Opitutaceae bacterium | reverse complement strand
ACGGTCGAGCGGCTGACGGTCACGTGCTCGCGCAGCACCGTGCCGGCGCCGATCTGGACCCAGGAGGTCGTGGCGGGGTCGAACCGGAGGTCCTGCGGGTCGCCGCCGACCACCGCGCCGGGATGCACGACGACGCCGGCCCCGAGCCGCGCGTGGCGGGTGACGATCGCCAGGGCGTGCACGACGCAGTCCGCGCCCACCTGGGCGCCGTCCTCGACGATGGCCTGGGGATGAATGCGCGTGCTCACCGGTCCCGGATCGCGGTCAGGCTGTCGCTTCCGGCGCGGGTTTGGCCCGGCGCCGCGGGGCGGCGCGCTCGGACAACAGGTCGAGCTGCGGCGCCTTCAGCAGGTCGTAGATCTTGAGGATGCGCAGGAGCTGGAGGGTGTCGGACTTGCGGTAGTTCCGGTTGGTTTCGATCCGCTCGATGATGTCGAGCAGCATCGTGCGGAAGGAGATGATGCCGTCGACGCCGCGCTCCTTGAGCATCTGCACGCTCTGGGAGCGGAACGGCTCGGCGGTCGGCAGGCCGGGCAGCACGAGGATCTTGGTGATGTCGGGGTGGTTGCCCGGCTCGTCCGGGTCGACCGGGAAGAACCGGCTCGCGTCCTTGACCACGGTTTCCTCGAGAAACGAGAAGATCTCGGGGCTGCTCTTGAGCGTGGCGGGCGTGAAATGCGCGGTGGTATGCCAGCCCTTGACCACCACGATCGCACGGTCGATGTAGGGCAGCTCGGTCGAGAACAGGAAGAAGTCGGGTTTGCGCCCGGCGCGCTGGAAGGCGGGGTTGTAGACGACCAGGTCAACCTCCTCATCACTCGTCTTGCGGCGGGCCTGCACCTGGTATTTGCGGGCCTGCCGCACCAGGAAGCCGTTTTGCTCGAAGTATTCGCGGACGATGCCTTCGTCGATGGCGGACATGGAAATTGGGGATTGCGGATTTCGGAAAGCGGATCGGCGCGGGACGATTGCACCCGGGCCCGGCCGAAGACCGGGATTGCCTTTATCAATCCGCAATCCGCGATCCGCAATCCGAAATCAAACCGCCCCGACCTCCCGCCACGCGGCCTCGACCGGCGCCGCCGCCACGCGATCCCGGGTCGCGGCCTCGCCGAGCCGGCGCAAGACCACCAGGCGCGGCACACCGGAGCGCACCTTCTTGTCGCGCGCCATCGCCGCCGCGAGGTCCGCCAGGGGAATCGGCTCCGCCAGGCGCGCCGGCAGCGCGTGGGCGGCCAGCGCCGCGTCCACGCGGGCCACGTCCGCCGCCGGGAGCAGGCCGAGGTGGCGGGACAGGCGGGCGGCGGCGGCGAGCCCGACGGCGACCGCCTCGCCATGCCGGTAACGCCGGTAGCCCGTGACCTGCTCGATCGCGTGCCCGAAGGTGTGGCCGAGATTCAGCAGCGCCCGGCCGCCCTTCGCGGCCAGTTCGCGCTCGTCGGCCTCGACGATCCGCGCCTTGAGGGCGCAGCAGCGGCGGATGATATCCCCCAGGTCCCCGCTCGCGGCCGTGACCGGGGCCCGCTCCAGACGCGCGAACAGGTCCGCGTCGCCCAGCAGGCCGCACTTGATCACCTCCGCCAGCCCGGCGGCGAATTCGCGCGACGGCAGGGTCGCGAGGAGATCCGTGGCGATGTAGACCGCCCGCGGCTGGTGGAAGGCGCCGGCCAGGTTCTTGCCGGCGGCGAGATTGACGCCGGTCTTGCCGCCGACCGAGCTGTCGACCATCGCCAGCAGGGTCGTCGGCACCTGCACGTAGTCGATGCCGCGCAGATAGCTGGCGGCGGCAAATCCGCCCACGTCGCCGATGACACCGCCGCCGACCACGACGAGCACGCCGGTGCGGTCCAGCCGCTGCGCCGCGAGAAAGTCCAGCACCCGCTCCAGCGATGGGAGCGACTTCGTCCGCTCGCCCGGCGGCAGGACCAGAACCGGCGCCCCGCCCGCCAGCGCGCGCAAGGCGCGCGGCTGGTGACGGGCGACGTTGGCATCAGTGAGCAGCGCCACCTGGCGCCCGGACTGGCGCAGGGCCTTGAGTTTCGCCGCCAGCTCCCGCCGCCAATCGGCGGCAAACCGAATGGGATAGCTGCGCTCCGCCAGATGTACCGTCAGCGATTCGGTCACACCCTCTTTAAAGGGACCGGCCCGGTCGCGGTCAATTGCGGGCTGGCCCGCGGCCCGCCGGAACCGCCGCCGGCGGGGTGGCGGGAGGTGGCTGGCTGACGCCTGGGCCGGCGGCCGCCTTTACCCCCGCCGCGGCCAATTGGGCAACCACGGCGCGATTCTGCGGCAGCCGGAAAAAGGCCTCGACGGCGCGGGACGTGGTCTCACCCACTCGCGCGCCGCCGGGCGGTGTCGCCCCGGGCTCCCCGGGTCGGGCCGCGGCCAGGGCCTCGAGGCTCCCGAACCGGGCCGCCAGGTCCTTCGCCGCCGCCGCGCCGACGTGCGGGATGCCCAGCCCGAAGATGAAGCGCCACAACTCCGCCTGCTTGCTCCGCTCCAAAGCGGCGAGCACGCGGTCGGCCGATCCACCCCGGACGCCGCCCGCGGCGACCAAATCCTCGCGCCGCAGCCGGTAGAGATCGGCGACGGTCCCCACCCGTCCGCTCGCCACCAGGGCGTCGATCGTGGCCGGGCCGAGCCCGGCGATGTCCACGCACGCGTTCGAGGCGAAATGGCGCAGGCGCTGGCGCACCTGCGCCGGGCAGGCGGCGTTCGGGCATCGCACCGCCGCCTCGCCCTCCAGCTGCACCAAGGCGGTCCCGCAGGCCGGGCACACCGTCGGGAACCGGTAAGGCCGGCTGCCGGCCGGGCGCAGCTCCAGATCCGGTCCCGTGACCGCCGGGATGATCTCGCCCGCCCGTTCGACCCAGACCATGTCGCCGATCCGGAGGTCGAGGCGCGCGATCACCTGCCGGTTGTGGAGGGTCGCCCGGGTGACGGTGCCTCCCGCCAGCTGCACCGGCGCCAACTCCGCGACCGGCGTGAGCAGACCGGTGCGACCCACCTGCACCGTGATGGCCCGGAGGCGGGTCTCGGCGCGGTCCGGGGCGAATTTGAACGCGAGGGCCCAGCGGGGGGCCTGGTCGGATTCGCCGACCTCGCGGCGCAACGGAACGGAGTCGAGCTTGACCACAGCTCCGTCCGTGGGAAAGGCGAGCTGTCGGCGTCGGCGCCCGATCGTCTGCACCGCCGCCCAGACTTCATCCGCGGTATCGGCCGTCCGGCATTCCTCCAGGGCGGGCAGCCCCCACGCCCGCACGAGCTCGTGGAACCCGTGCTGTGTGGCCGGCGCGGTGGCCGCCGGCGCCCACGCGCCCCAGGCATAGAACACAACGTCGAGGTTGCGCTCCGCCACCTCCCGCGGATCAAGCAGCCGGATGGAGCCGGCCGCCAGATTGCGCGGTTCGGCAAATGGCGGCTCATCGGCGGCCGCGCGCTCACGATTGAGCCGCGCGAATTCCGGGTAGGTGACGTAAATCTCCCCCCGCAGCTCGATCAAATCGGGCACCGGATTGGGGGCGCCGCCGGGTGCGGCCGACCGGAGGGCGGGCGGTAGCGAACGGATCATCCGGGCGTTGGCCGTGATGTCATCCCCCTCGCGACCGTTGCCGCGGGTCACGGCACGAACCAGACGGCCATGGTCATAGAGGGCGCTGACCGCGACCCCGTCCACTTTCGGTTCGACGACATAGGCCAGGTCGGCGCGTCCAAATTTCCGGGCCATCGCCGCCAAAAAGGCGCGCAGCTCCGATTCCTTGTACGTCTTGTCCAAGCTCAGCATCGGCACCTGATGGCGCCAGACGGGAAACCGCCCCGAGCGATCGTCACCGATCGTCCCTCCCGGAGCCGCGTCGGTCCCGGCCTCCGGGCTGGCTTCTTCGAGCTCCGCCAGCTCGCGCTTGAGTTGGTCGTAGGCGAAATCGCTGATTTCCGGCTCCGCCTGCTCGAAATAGAGCCGGTCGTGCCGGGCGATCTCCGCGCGCAACTCTTCGATCCGGCGGCGGGGCGCCGCCGGCGAACCCGGCCCCGCCTCCCGCGGCGCCGCTCCGGCCGGGCCCGCGGGCCAGGCCAACAGGACCGCCCCCAACAGGGCCCGGAATGGAACCCGGCGCCGGCAGGGCAATGGCTGCGTTCTCACGGTGAATCCGATTGAGCGGCGGCTGGGTAAATTTCGCAATTCTGAAATTGCCGCGCGCCGACCGCCGCGAACCCGTGGTTCCGGGGTCCGTCCGCCGACGATCAGTGTTGCGACGCTTGCCTTTTCCCCGCATTGCTCCTGCTTGCTGTCCAGCGCAGCCCGTATCCCAACCATGACCCTTTCTCCCGAGCAAAAACAGGCGGTCGCCGCCTGGGTCGCCGCCGGCGACAACCTCGCCTTCATCCAGAAAAAGCTCCAGGAGCAGTTCAAACTTTCGCTCACCTACATGGACGTCCGCTTCCTCGTCGACGATCTCGGCCTGGAGCTGAAAAGCGCCGCGCCGGCCGCCGACGCGGGCGCCGACCTTGCCAAGGGTCGCCCGGCCGCCCCCGGCGGAAAAAAGGGCGGCCTCCTCGACCGGCTGAAGCAAGCCGTGGGCGGGGCGGAAGACGAGGAAGCAGAAATGCCGGAGCCCGGGCCGGAGGACGAGGAGCTGGCGCCGGAGCCGACCGACGACCTCGCAGGCGCCGGGGCGGGCAAGCTCAAGGTCGAGATTGACCGCGTGGTCCGCCCCGGCTCGGTCGTGAGCGGCGCGGTGACGTTCAGCGACGGCGTCACCGCCAAGTGGGCCATGGACCAGTACGGCCGGCTCATGCTTGAACCGGGCAAGAAGGGCTACAAGCCCTCGGCGGGCGACGTCCAGGCCTTCCAGCGCGAGCTCAGCGCGCAGCTGCAGCGGCACGGTTTCTGATTCGGCGCCACCACGATGCCTTGTCATCGCGAGGCCCGTTCGGCTGACAAGCGGAACGGGCCGCGGCAATCCAGCTCCTGAATCAGCGGTTGCGGACCTGGATTGCGTCGTCGCTCCGCTCCTCGCAAAGACCCTCTGCAACCAAGGGCCCGGTCACAGCTGGTGGCCGTTGCCGTTTTCCCCCGGCGGCGGCGGGAACGGCTGGCGGGTCAGCTTGATGCCCGAAACCTCCTCCGCCAGGCCGACGAGCTCCTGGATCAGCACGGTCGGATCCTCCTCGTAGCGCAGCTGCAGGAAATTGGCCAGGGCGCGCGGGTAGGCGCCGGGTTCCCCCATCCACCGGTCGATCAGGTCGCGGAAATGCGCGCCGTTGGACACCACCTCGGCGCCGGCGCCGTTGCGGAAGAATTTCACCGTGAGCCGCTCCTGCGGCATGATGCCGCCAAAGCCGTTGAAGATGATCGGGCAGCGGAAATGCAGCGCGTTGGCGCAGGTGGTGGTGCCGCCGCGGGTGACGATCGCGTCGCTCGCCTGCATCAGCAGGTGCATGACATCCGAGAAGCTGTCGATGAAGCAGGAGAACTCCGGGTGCTGGGCGCGCCAGTGGACGAGCTCGTTGTAGGTCTGGTGATTCCGGCCGCAGATGACGATGGCCTGGACGCGGTCGGCGTGGCGCACGAGCGCGGGCAGGAGGTCGAAGTGGTTGTTCGCGCCGTTCGCGCCGGTGGCCAGGAACACGGTGAAGCGGTCGCGGTGCAGGCCGAGCAGTTTCTCCCGGTAGCGCCGGCGCTCCTCCGGCGAGAGGGTTTCCAGGTACGCCCGCGGCTGCATCAGGTGGCCGCGGACCCGCGCCCGCCCGCGCGGCAGGCCGATCTTGAGCGCAAAATCGCCCGCCGTCGGCGTGCGGGAGAAGTAGAGATCGACGGTGGGCTCGACCCAGTTGCGGCTGTAGCCCCAGCCGCCGGAGAACTCGCCGCAGTAGGTGGCGCACCGCACGTTCGCCGCGCCGAGCATCTTGCGCGCGAGCTGGAAGTAGCCGCGGTTGAGGCAGTCGTGCACGCTGAAGATCAGGTGCGGCCGGTACTCCCGCACCACCCGCTCGTAGTACAGCCGGCCGAAGGTCACCGTGCGCTGGTTGAGGAAGCTGAGCCCCTCGACGATCGTGTAGAACGCCTTGTGCACCCAGGGCGAGCGGCGCTGGATCCAGTTGTAGAAGTTGACGCCGCCGCGGTAGACGCGGGACGAGCCCTCGAGCATCTGCTCGATGCGCACGTCGACGTCATACCGGTAGAGCTGGAAGCACCACTCCGCGAAGGCCTGCGCCCGGGCGTCGTGACCGCCGCCGGTGCTCGAGGTAAGAACAAGGATGCGGAGGGGCGGCATGGTCAGGGCGCGGCGTGGAAATAGTGCTCCTGGATGCGCCGCCGCAGGCCCAGCGAGCCGAGGCGGGCGAGCACCGGCGCGAGCCGCGCCTGGAAAAACCGGCCGGTGCGCACGGTGCCGCTGCGGCGCGCGAGCAGGGCGCGGCGCAGCGAAGCGGCGGCGTGCGCCGGCGGCGGCCCGGAGCGCATCATCGCGGCGAAGGCGTCCCAGACCCGCGCCATCCGCGGCGTGAACGCCGCCGGGTCGCGCCGGACCGCGCCGTCGAAATCCGTGCGGTAGTCGCCGGGGCGGAGATCGATCACGACCACGCCGCGGCCGGCCACCTCGGTCATCAGGCTCTCGCTCAGGGCGGCGAGGCCGGACTTGGCCATGTTGTAGGCGCTCTGGAACGGCAGCGGAAACTCCGCCGCGAGCGAGGCGACGTTGACCAGCGCGCCGCGGCGGCGCGCGAGCATGCCCCGCAGGGCGGCGTGGGCCAGCCGCGCGGTGTTGACCAGCATCGCCTCGAGCTGACGCTGCCAGGTCGCGAAGTCCGTCGCCGCAAAGTCGCCGAAGACGCCGAAGCCGGCGTTGTTGATCACGAGATCGAAGCCGCCGGCCGCGGCCTCGGCCTCCCGGAAGATCCGCTCCGCCGCCGCGCCGTCGGCGAGGTCGAGCGCCACGGCGTGGAACCGCGGGCGCGGCGGCAGCCGCGCGGCGTCGCGGGCGGTGCCCCAGACCTCCACGCCGTCGGCCAGGAGCATGTCGGCGAACGCCCGGCCCAGGCCGGTGCTGGCCCCGGTGACGAACGCCGCGCGGTAGTGCTCCCCGAGGATGCTCACGCCTTGCGCAGCACGAGACAGACGTTGGCGCCGCCGAAGCCGCTGCTGTTGTTGAACACCACGTGCGGAGGCTGCGGGAGCGTCGCCCGGATGACATTCAGGCCCGCGCAGGCCGGATCGAGGTCGGTGATGTGCGCCGATCCCGGGATGAACCCCTCCTTGAGCGCGATCGCGCAGAACGCCGTCTCCATCGCCCCCGCCAGGGACAGGCCGTGGCCGGTGAGCGCCTTGGTGCTGCTCACCGCCGGCCGGGTCGCGCCGTTGCGGAAAACGGCCTTCAGGGCCCGGGCCTCCGAGATGTCGCCGATCGGCGTCGAGGTCGCGTGGGCGTTCACGTAGTCGACCGCCTCGGCCTCGAGGTCGGCGCGCCGGAGCGCGTGCTCCATCGCCATGCGCAGCCCCGCCCCGTCGGGATGCGAAATCGCGACGTTGTAGCCGTCGGACGCCTGCCCCCAGCCGGCCACCTCGCAATACACCCTCGCCCCCCGCCGGGCGACCTCCTCCTCCGACTCCAGCACCACGACGGTCGCGCCGCCGGTGCCGACGAAGCCGTCGCGCGCGGTGTCGAACGGCCGCGACGCCAGATCGGGGTTGGGCTGCTGGGACAGCGCCCGCATGCCGGCGAACGGCAGGATGCTCTCGACGTTGCCGTCCTCCGCGCCGACGACAAACATCCGCTTCTGCCGGTCGAGCATGATCTCATCGTAGGCGAAGCCCACCGCGTGCGAGGAGGAGGCGCAGGCGGACGCGAAGCCGGTGGAGGCGCCCTTGATCTTGAAATGCGAGACGAGGTTGAAGTTCACCGTGCCGGCGATCGAAGCCACGATGCCCAGGGGCGAGCAACGCATGACGCCCATCGTGTTCATGCGGTGCAGGTAGTGGCCGAGCAGGTGCGGCGAACCGCCGGAGGCCGCGTAGAGGCCGGTGTCGTTGTTCGACACGTCCACGTCCGCCAGCTTCGCGTCGGCGATCGCATCCAGCATGGCGCAGTAGGTGTAGAGCCCGTGCGGCGCCATGCCGCGCAGGATCTCCCGCTTGATCGAGAAGCGGCTCGGATAAACCCAGTCCTCGCAGTCGTAGGAGTCGGTGTCGTAGCCCTTGATCGTGCCGATCACCTTGACCGGCACGTCGGCCTTCTGGAACGGGGCGTAGGTTTCGAAGCCGTGCCGCAGCTCGCGGAGGTTCTGCGACACCGCGCCGACGTCGTTGCCGATGCTGGTGACCAGTCCGATGCCGGTGATGTAGACTTTCCTCATGGACGGGGACGGGCGGTGGTGCCGGGGCGGCCGCGAGCCGGGCCGCGCGGGCCGGCGCCAGGGTCAAAGGAATGAGGCGACAGGGCCGGCCGGTCAATGGGGGAACGCACCGGATCGAGCCGGATCGTGTGCCCCCGCCGACCCGGGCCGCGCTCAGGCGTTGACCACGGCGGGCAGCGGCGCCGACTCACCGTTGGTGGCGGGCTGGCTCTCGGGCTCGACCGCCACTTCCTCGGCGTAGCCGAACGTAAGGGTGATCTCCTCGGCGATCGCCGCCTTGTCTTGGCCGACGCGGATGGCGCCCTCGAAGGTGGCGAGCGGGGCCTTCAGCCGCTTGGGCTTGATCGACAGGCTGAGCACGTCGCCCGGCTTGCACATCCGGTGGCAGCGCACGCCCTCGCACGAGGTGAAGAAGATGGTCTGCGGGCTGACGACCTTGCCCGGCTCGCCGGCGCCGCCCTCGAGCAGGAAGAGCACGGCCAGCTGGCCGAGCGCCTCGAGCATGATGGACGCGGGCATCACCGGGTTGTCCTTGAAGTGGCCCTGCAGGAAGAACTCCTGGCCGCTGATCTTGTACTTGGCGCTCGCGCCCTGGGAGCTGACCGAGGCCTCGTTGAGGAAAAGGAACGGCGGCTGGATCGGCATGACCGACGCGATCTGCTCGATGGGCAGGAACTTGGTCGGCTTCGGCAGCGGGAGCCCCCGCACCTTGCACTCGATGAACTGCTTCACGTCGCCGAGCGTGCGCAGGTGGCGCAGCTCCTCGTTGTTGATCGACATCTGCAGCACATCCTCCACGAGGATGACGATTTCCATCATCGTCAGGGAATCGATGCCGAGGTCCTCGATCAGCCGCAGGTCGTCGTCCGGATTCTTCAGCTTGGCGCGGAGATCGGGCTCGACGTAGCGCTCGAGAATGCCGAGCACAATGGCGGGCAGATGCTCGGTGTTGCCGGTCTTGCGGAACTGGCAGGCCGCTTCGTAAGTCGGGGCGGAGCACCTTTTCAGGGCCTCACGCAGATAGGCATCGTCCTCGGGACTAAAGGGTTTCGGGGATGCCGGAAACGGCTTCTTGGTTCCCGAGCTGGGTTCGACAACTTGTGCCATGTTGCGCTGTTGTATGTTACTGCCGTTCCAGTTGTAAATCCAATTTTTCTCAGGGCGGCCCCGAGGGGAAGCCCATTTGCAGCAAATTCTTGTGAAACGTCGACGGCCCCAAGGTAATACAAGACGTCGAAATGTTCCAAGCAGAACGCAGGCCAAAAGAATTTTCCCGACAATTTCACGCCGCCGGTGGCCGCACCGCCGGCACGCCAGTATCCGTTTGCCCGGCCGCGCCGGCGCGGCATAAAGAAAACTGATCTTGCCCGCCGAACCGTCCAGCCCCCCGCCGTCCCCGGGCAGCCGCCCGCCGCCCGTCTTCCTGATCACGCACGAGTTTCACCCGCACCACGGCGGGATCGCGACCTTCACCGAGGAGATCGCGCGGGCGGGCGCCGAACTCGGGCACGACTTGGAGGTCTGGGCGCCGGCCGACCCCGCCGCGACCGAGGAGAAGCTCTGGCCTTTCCGCCTGCGCCGGCTGCCCCTCAAGGGCACGCACGACCTGGGCTGCGTGCTGCGGCTGATGGTCGAGCTCGTCGTGCACCGCCGCCGCCTGCGCTACGCCACGGTCTATCTGCCCGAGCCGGGGCCGATCCGCGCGATGATGTGGCTGCAGTTCATCCCCGGCTTCCGGCCGCGGCGGCTCGTCCTCACCTTCCACGGCTCGGAGATCATCCAGTTCCACAACAGCCCCCTCCTCCGCCGGCTGGCCCGCCGGCTCATCCGCCACGCCGGCCGCATCAGCGTGCTCACCGGCTACACCCACCGCCTGCTTTGCGAGCGGTTTCCCGAGGCGGCCGCCAAGACCTTCCTCACCCCCGGCGCCCTGCGGTCCAGCTTCTCGTCCGCCCCGTTCGGGCCGGTCCGGGAGCCCGGCGAAAGGGTGATCATCCTCACCGTCGGGCGGCTGCACCCCCGCAAGGGCCAGCTCTTCATCATCGAGGCGCTGCAGGCCCTCCCGCCCGCCGACCGCGCCCGGGTGGAGTACTGGCTCGTGGGCGGCAACAGCAAGGAGAACTACGACGAGCGCCTGCGCGCGGCCGCCGCCGCCTCCGGCCTGGCCGTCCAGTTCCGGGGCAACGTCCCGGACGACGAACTCGTCCACCTCTACCACCGCGCCGACATCTTCGCCATGACCAGCATCGACCACCGCCACAGCGTCGAGGGCTTCGGCCTGGTCTATCTCGAGGCCGCGGCGCACGGGCTGCCGGTCGTGGCCCACGCCGTCGGCGGCGTGCCGGAGGCGGTGGTCGACGGCATCACCGGCCTGCTCGTGCCCCCCGGCGACCGCCCGGCGCTCACCGCCGCGTTCGCCCGGCTCATTGCCGACCCCGCCCTGCGCGCCCGGCTCGGCCGCGCCGGCCGTGACTGGGCCCGGCAGAACAGCTGGGTGCGGTCCGCCGCGCTGCTGTTCAACGACGTCGAATGGAACATCACCGGCTGAGCCCGCGCCCCCTCCCATGATCCAATCCCGCGTCCAGGTCGCCGTCCGCTACGCCGAGACCGACATGATGGGCATCGTCTACCACGGCAGCTACCTGCCGTGGTTCGAGATCGGCCGCACGACCCTGCTCAAGGAGCACGGCATCTCCTACCGCGAGCTCGAGGCCGCGGGCTACCGGCTGCCGGTCCTCGAGGTGCGGGTCAAGTACCTCAAGCCGGCGTTCTACGACGACACGGTCACCATCCACACCACGCTGGCCGAGAAGCCCCTCCTGCGCATCGAGCTCGCCTATGAGGTCCGGCGCGGCGACGACCTGCTGGCCACCGCGCAGACCGTGCACGCCTTCATCGACCGCGAGGGCCGGCCGGTCCGGCCGCCGCCCTTCTTCACCCGGAGGATGCAGGAGCTGTTTCCGTAGCCGTCCCGCCTTCGGGCGGCCCGTCGAACTCCGCCCGCACCAGCGGGTCGGTCTCCCGCGCCCGCACCGCCGCGAGCAGGCCCGCGGCATCCGCGGCGGCAACGCGCCGCACCGCCCAGACCGCGTGGGCGCGCACGATCGGCGACGCGTGCGCCGCCAGCCGCACCAGCGGCGCGACGAGCTCGTGCCCGCCGCCGGCGCCGCGGGCCACGTTGCCGGCCACCACGCACGCGTTGCGCAGCAGGCCGGTGAGCTTGAGGCGCTTGACCGCCGTGCGGCGGAAGCGCCCGGCGAATTCCGCCGGCGTCAGCTCGAGCAGCGCGCGCAGCGAGGTCGCGGCGATTTCCGGCCGCGCCGCGAGGAGCAGGCGCCGCCCTTCGCGCGCAAAGCGGTTCCACGGACAGACCTCGAGGCAGACGTCGCAGCCGAAAATGTGGTCGCCGATCCCCGGTCGCAGCTCGCGCGGAATCAGGCCCTGGTTCTCGATCGTGTGATAGGAGATGCAGCGGCGCGCGTCGACCAGGCCGGGGTGCGGGATCGCGTCCGTCGGGCAGGCGTCGATGCACCGTGTGCATTTGCCGCAGAGCAACCCGACCCGGCCGGGGTCGGCGGCGGCGGGAGGCCGCGCCGGCGCGCGCAGCGGCGGGTCGGGCGCGAAATCGAGGCGCACCAGGATCGTCGCGAGGAGCAGCCAGTTGCCGTGCCGCCGCGAGATCAGCATGCCGTTCTTGCCGAGGAAGCCGAGGCCGGCCTGTTCCGCCCAGCCGCGCTCCAGCACCGGGCCGGTGTCGGTGTAGTAGCGGTAGTCGCCGTCGCCGAGGCCGTAGAGCTCCTCGAGCGCCCGGCCCGCGGCGACCAGCGCCTGCTTGAAGGTCTCGTGGTAGTCCTCGTAGCGCGCGTAGCGCGCCCAGACCGGACCGGCGCCGGCGGGTTCCGGGCCGGGCCAGTAGTTGACGCCGAGGAGGATCAGCGAGCGGGCGCCGGGCAGCACCAGGTCGGGGTTCAGCCGCTTGGCCGCGGTGCGCTCCATCCACCCGAGCCCGGCGTGGTAACCCCACGCGATCCAGTTGTGCCAGCCCTCCGCCGGCACCGCGCCCACGCGCGTGAACGCCACCTCGTCAAAGCCCAGCGCCCGGAGCCGGTCCCGCAGCGTTTCCTGGCGCGCATCCATGACGCCCCGGCCGGCCCGCGCCGTCGGTCACACCGCCGGCCCGGCGTCCGCGGCGGGCGCGGGGCGGGGCGGGTCGCGCGGCGGGAGCGCGCCGTGGGCCCGCGCCCATTCGTGCGCCTCGCGCCGGTAGGACCGCAGCACGTGCATGACGATGTCGTGCAGCGGCCGGAGGTCGGTGAGGATGACGGTGCCGGCGCGCTTGTAGATCGGCTCGCGCTCGAGGTAGAGCTGGCGGAGCCGGGCCGCGGGATCCGCCACGTCCAGCAGCGGGCGGGTGCGCGTCTGGCCGGTGCGCCGGAGCACGGTCTCGAGCGAGGCGTGCAGGCACATGACCACGCCCTTGGTGTTCAGCAGCTCCAGCATCCCCGGCTGGACGACCAGCCCGCCGCCGCAGGCCACGACCACGCCCCGGTCGGGGTGGCCGCGCTCGACGAAGCGCCGCTCCAGAGCGCGGAATGCCGCCTCGCCCTCCGCGGCGAAGAGCTGCGCCACCGTCCGGCCCCGCTCCCGCTCGATTTCATGGTCGCTGTCGAGGAGCTGGAACCCGAGCCGCATCGCCACCGCGCGTCCGACCGTCGACTTCCCCGTCCCCATGAAGCCGACCAGGTAGAGGTTGATGTCCGGCTCCGACATGCGGCCAGCGAAACGCGCGCCCGGGCGCAGTGCAAGACCGCGCTCGGTCCGGCGCCGAAGAAAGCTTGGCCTCGCCGGCGCGAATCGGTTCCACTGGCGGGATGCCGAAGCAGTCCCCCGCCCCCCGCCGCCCCGCGGCCGCCGCCGCGCCGGGCGGACACGACCTCCCGCCCACCGGCCGGCATGGCTTTGCGAGCGACAACACCGCCGGGATCTGCCCGGAGGCGTGGGCCGCCCTCGCCGCGGCCAACCGCGGCCGGTCGCCCTCCTACGGCAACGACGAGTGGACGGAGCGCGCCTGCAACCGGCTGCGCGAGGTGTTCGAGACCGAGTGCGAGGTGTTCTTCGTCTTCAACGGCACCGCGGCCAACTCCCTCGCCCTCGCCGCGCTCTGCCAGAGCTATCACAGCATCATCTGCCACGACTACGCGCACGTCGAAACCGACGAGTGCGGCGCGCCGGAGTTCTTCTCCAACGGCACCAAGATCCTGGTCGCCACCGGGTCGGGTGGGAAGCTCGACCCGGCGTCGGTCGAGCATGTGATCCGCAAGCGCACCGACATCCACTACCCCAAGCCGCGGGTGCTCTCGCTGACCCAGGCGACCGAGTGGGGCACGGTCTACACCGTCGACGAGCTGCGCGCCCTCACCGGCCTGGCGCGGCGGCACGGCCTGGCGGTGCACATGGACGGCGCGCGCTTCGCCAACGCGGCCGCGGCGCTGGCGGCGCGCGGCGGCGTCCGGCCCGCGGACTTCACCTGGCGCGTGGGCGTGGACGTGCTCTGCTTCGGCGGCACCAAGAACGGCATGAACACCTCCGAGGCCGTGGTCTTCTTCAACCGCGACCTCGCCCGCGAGTTCGACTATCGCTGCAAGCAGGCCGGCCAGCTGGCCTCGAAGATGCGTTTCCTCAGCGCGCAGTGGGTCGGCATGCTCGAGGGCGGCGCCTGGCTGCGCCACGCGGCGCACGCCAACGGCATGACGCAAAAACTCGCCACGGCCGTGCGTCGGCTGCCGGGGGTGCGGGTCCTCGTGGAACCCGAGGCGAACGCCCTGTTCGTCGACCTGCCGCCGGCGGCGGCCGCCGCGATGCAGGCCCGCGGCTGGCACTTCTACAATTTCATCGGCGCCCACGGCTACCGGCTCATGTGCTCGTGGGACACGCGGCCGGCCGATCTCGACGCGTTCGTCGCCGACCTCCGGGCCGCGTGCGCCTGAGCCACGGTCCGCGCTTGACCGCGTCCTGCGCTCAGCCGGCCAGCTGGGCGGCCACGTCCCTGGCGAAATACGTCAGGATCATGTCGGCGCCGGCGCGCTTGATCGCGAGCAGCGATTCGAGCCGGCAGCGTTCCAGCTCGAGCCAGCCGAGCTTCGCGGCGGCGTGCAGTTGCGCGTACTCGCCGGAGACCTGGTAGGCGGCCACCGGCTTGTTGGTGGCGTTGCGGACCTCGCGGATGATGTCGAGATACGGGCCGGCCGGCTTGACCATGAGGATGTCCGCGCCCTCCTGTTCATCGAGGGCGATCTCGACCAGCGCCTCGCGGCGGTTGGCCGGATTGAGCTGGTAGGTCGCCTTGCCCAAGAGGTGCGTGCCGGCCGCCTTCGCGCTGCCGACGGCATCGCGGAACGGCCCGTAGTAGGCGGAGGCGAACTTCGCCGAGTAGGCCATGATGCCGGTGGGGGTGAAGCCCGCGGCGTCGAGCGCGCGGCGGATGGCGCCGATGCGGCCGTCCATCATGTCGGAGGGCGCGACGAGATCGACGCCAGCGCGGGCGTGGAGCACCGCCATGCGGCAGAGGATGCCGACGGTGCGGTCGTTGTCCACGTCGGTACCGTCGGGCGTGAGCACGCCGTCGTGCCCGTGGGTCGTGTAGGGATCGAGGGCGATGTCGGTCATCACCACCAGCTCCGGCACGGCCTGCTTCACCGCACGCACGGCGCGGAGCACCAGCGCGTCCTCGCGCAGCGCGACCGTGCCGTCGGGATCCTTGAGCCTGGGATCGATCGACGGAAACAGCGCCACGGCCGGGACGCCGAGCTTGGCCAGCGCGCGGCATTCCTTGGCGAGGTCGGCGAGATTGAGGCGGAAGACGCCGGGCATGGAGGCCACGGCCTGCGGCGCGCCGGCGCCGTCGATCACGAACAGCGGGGCGATGAAGTCCTGCGGGCGCAGCACCGTCTCCTCGGCCAGGGCGCGCAGGCCGGCGGTGCGACGCAGGCGCCGCGGGCGGTGGGTCAGATCCAACTTGAAGGGTTCCGGCATAGACAGGTCAGGGAAAGGGAGTTAACCACTAATCCGCACCAATTCACGCTAATCCGGAAAAAAGATGTGGAAAGGCTGGATTTAATGAGCGCCAATTGGCGAAAATCAGCAGCTAAGCTCCATGGCCATCCGACTTTATGACTCCCTCAGCCGGGAGGTTCGTGAACTGAAACCCGCCCAGCCCGACGGTGTGTTCCGGATGTATTGCTGCGGGCCGACGGTCTACGCGCCGGCGCACATCGGCAACTTCCGCACCTTTCTCGTCCAGGACGTCCTCCGCCGCCTGCTGGAACTGGAGCTCGGGCCGGGCAAGGTGAAGCACGTCCGCAATCTGACGGACGTCGACGACCGCACCATTGCCCAGGCCAAGCGTGAAAAGCGACCGCTGGCCGAGATCACGAGAGAGTGGACCGACATATTCCACAACGACTGCCGGGCGCTGAACATTTTGCCGATGGATCCTCCGCACGTGGAGCCGAAGGCCACGGAGCACATTCCGGAGCAGGTGGAAATGATCAATGAGCTGCTCGCCAAGGGTCTCGCCTACGTCGCGCCCGACGGCTCGGTGTACTACAAGATCGCCGCCTTCCCGAGGTACGGCGCGCTCTCGCGGCTCAAGGAGCGCGAGCTCAAGGCCACCGTCCTCGGCGCCGACGACGACCACAAGGACGACGCCAGCGACTTCGCGCTCTGGAAAGCCTACAAACCGGACGAGGATGGCGAGGTGAAATGGCCCGGCCCGCGCGGCGCGGCCGCGGGGCGCCCCGGCTGGCACATCGAGTGCAGCGCGATGAGCCGGAAATACCTCGGTGATACTCTCGATCTGCACGCCGGCGGGGAGGATCTTGAATTCCCGCATCACGAGAACGAAATCGCCCAGAGCGAGGGCTGCACGGGGCACACGTTCTCGCGCCACTGGTACCATACCAAGCATCTGCTCGTGGACGGCACCACGATGAGCAAGAGCAAGGGCAACTACTATACCGTCGGCGATCTGCTGGAGAAGGGCTATTCGCCGATGGCGATCCGCTACGCCCTCCTCGCCGGCCATCCGCGCAAGCAGCTCAACTTCACGCTCGATTCGCTGCACGCGGCAGAAAGCGCTATACGCACGCTGCGTTCTATTCCTGCGATCTTCAACGAGCCGAGGAACGTTCGCGATGGCGACAAACCGTCGAAGAAATTCCAGCCGATCTTCGATGCGCTATGCGACGATCTGAATATTCCGGCAGCTTTCGGGGCACTTTTCGAGCTCCGGCAGGAAATTGCCTACCCGACGACGGGAAAGCCGACTCGTGGTGACATTGATGCCTTTAGTCGGGTGTTGTTTGCTCTCGGGCTCGACCTGTCGGCACCGCCGAAGGAGACGTCGACCCCTGCCGAAATCAGTGCCCTTGCCGACAAGCGCTGGGCGGCGCGACTGGCGAAGGACTTCAAGACGGCCGACGCGCTCCGGAAGGAACTGGCCGCCGCCGGATGGTCGATGCTCGACGGCAAGGACGGCTACAAGCTCGAGCCGCTGAAGAAATAGTCTGATTCAAAAGCCATCTTGTCACAGAGGACACGGAGGAAACACGGAGGGCACGGAGCTCAGATCATTGTCCCGGTGAACTCCATTTTCCCTCTGTGATCTCCGTGTCGAAAGAAGCGTCTGCATTTGTGCTCCGCCTCTTTACCATCACGTTTGTCGTCCTGGGGGCCTCTCTCATTTGCGCCGCCGCGCCCAGCGCCTGGTCGGTCGATTACTCCCGCTGGGCCGACGGTCAGGCCTACGACAAAGCCGAGGGGAAAACGGACTGGCCGACGCTGGCGTGGTTCGATCCTGGCGACGCCCACATCCGCGAGTTTCCCGCCGGCTCGGGCCGCCACTGGCTCGAACTGGGCTTCCCTGCCGGGACCTTCGGCGGCGGTCACCACGGTCTGAAGTTTGCCGCCAACCTCGCGCCGCGGGAGAGCTACACCCTCGAATACGAGGTGTACTTCCCGCCCGGTTTTGAATTCAGCCAGGGTAACACCCGCCCCTACGGCGGCGGCAAACTCCCGGGCCTCAGCGGCGGCTCGCACCCGTCCGGCGGCCACGGGAAGCCCGACGGCATGAGCGCCCGCCCCATGTGGCGGCGCGACACCCGGTTCTCCCGCGCGCCGCAGGACTACCTCGAGTTGTATCTCTACTGGCGCAACCAGTCCGACAAATACGGCGACCGGTTCTTCGCGCAGACCGTCGAGGCCGGCCACGCCTACCGCGTCAAGCTGCGCGTCGATCTCGGCACGCCCGCCACCGACGGTGCGGTGCGCGTCTGGATCGACGGCATCCTGCGGGTGGAGCGATCGTTCCGCTTCCTCGGCCCGGGCCAGGACTGGAAGCTGACCCAGTACATGCACGACGTGTTCTACGGCGGCAGCGACGCCACCTGGGCGCCGGAGCACGACCAAACCCTGCTGCTCGGGCCCGTGCGGGTCGACGCCCGTCCGTTTTGACATTCGGCCGCGCCTTTGCCAGACCTCGCCCTTCGACCCTGCATCGTAGGCAGGATCAGAACCCACGCCCACCATGGCCATGACACCGCTCGAAGAACTCCGTCACTCCTGCTCGCACGTGCTCGCCACGGCGATGCTGCGTCTCTTCCCCGAGACGAAGCTCGACATCGGCCCGCCGACGGAGACCGGCTTTTATTACGACGTCGACCTCGACCACAAGCTGACGGCCGACGATCTCGTGAAGATCGAGCTGGAGATGCGCAAGATCGCCGGCGAACGCCAGGCGTTCTCCCGGCAGGAGGTCAGCCGCGACGAGGCGACCAGGCTCATCCAGGGCATCGGCCAGGAGCGCTACAAGCTCGGCCGGCTCGCGGACATCCCCGCGGGCGAGAAGATCTCGTTCTACCGCAACGGCGAGTTCCTCGACCTGTGCGCCGGCACGCACGTGAAGAACACCGGCGAGCTCCAGGCCTTCAAGCTCCTGACCATCGCCGGTGCCTACCACCGCGGTGACGAGCACAACAAGCAACTCCAGCGCATCTACGGCACGGCCTTCCCCACCCAGGCCGAG
>DATJUU010000006.1:0-7031 GCA_035502155.1 Opitutaceae bacterium | reverse complement strand
ACGGCTGCACGATCCTGGAGGCGGACACCGACGGCATCTACCTCTCCTCGGAGCGGCACTTCGCCGACCCGGAGCCGCTGCTCGCGGCGGTGACGGCGATCCTGCCGCCGGGCATCGAGCTGGAGTTCGACGGCCGGTACGAGGCGATGTTCTGCTACAAGGCGAAGAACTACGCGCTGCGCGACGGCAACCGGATCATCCTGCGCGGCTCGGCCCTGCGCTCGCGCGGCATCGAACCCTATCTCAAGCGGCTCTCCGACCGGCTCATCCGCCATCTGCTGGGGGTGGAGCCGGAATCGCCGCTGGCGCTGCTCGAGGACTACCGGCGGCGCCTCGAGGCGCGCGCGGTCGGGATCGAGGAAATCGCGAAGTCGGAGATTCTCGGGCAGAATCCCGAGGCGTACGAAAAATTCGTGGCCGAGGGCGGCAAGCCGCGCCGGGCGGCGGGGGAGATCGCGCTCCAGCTCAATCCGCGGCCGCGGATGGGTGAGCGCGTCAGCTACTACGTCACGACGCGCACCAAGGGGCAGACGGCCGACTGGCAGCGGGCGCGGCCCACGGCGCTCTACGACCCGGCGCAGGCGCCGTACGATCCGGCGTTCTATGTGAAGAAGCTGGATGACTGGCTGGAGCGCTACGGCCCGTTCCTCGGCGTGAAGCCGTCGAAGCCCCAAGGGGAGCTGTTCTAGCCCGGCCGGTCGCGCGTTTGCGCTCGCGCGCCAGCGCGGCTGACCGGTAAAATCGCCGGCTGCTTGGAACGCTTTTCGCCCCGCGCGTTCCATGCGACGGTGCCGCCGTGCGGCGCCGGCCCATGATGCCCAACGCCACCCCGAACCACTCCTTCCGCACCCATATCGCGGTCCCCCTGGCGCTGCTGCTCCTGCCGCTGGTCGTGTTCGGCGACACGATCTTCCACCGCTTTGGCTTCCGCGACGACTACTCGATCACGCGCGAGGCGGGCGACGAACCGGCCAAGCTGATGGCGGTCTTTGGCGCGCAGGGCCGGCCGGTCTACGGGTGGCTGCTGCAGGTCAGCGCGGCCCACACGCCGGACATCGGCGACTTTTGGTCGCTGCGCCTGGCCGGCGCGGCCGGCCTCGGCCTGCTCGCCGCAGGCTGCTATCTCGTGCTCCGCGGCCAGGGCTGGCGCTGCGGGCTGGCCGCGCTGGCGGCGGCGCTGCTGGTGCTGCTCCCGTCGGGACAGATCATCGCGGGTTGGGGGATTTGCTGGCCGCACACCGTGGCCGCGGGCCTGGGGCTGGCCGCCTTCGCGGCGGCGGAGCGCGGCCGCACCGCCGGCGGTTGGGGCGGACGCGGCGCCTGGCTGGCCGCCGCCGCGGCCGGACTGGCGCTCGGGGCGCTGGACTACCAGTGCGGCGTCCTGTTCTACCTGGCCGGCGTGGCGGGGGGCCTGGGCGCGCGGCTGGCCGACGTCGCCGGGAAGCCGGTCCGGTGGCTGGCGTTCCACGCGGCGGTCCTGGGCGCGGGCATGCTGCTCGCGTTCGACGCCACCAACTGGCTGTATGCCACCGGAGTCTACCGGCAGTCCGACCGTGTGGCGATCGACCTCCACCTGCCGGCGAAGCTCGGGCTGTATTTCCGCGACGCCCTGCCGAACATCCTCGCCCTGTTCGTGCTGAACGACGAGGAGGGGCGGATGGCGCTGCCGCACGCGGCGGCGTCGCTGGCCGTCCTCACGCTGCTGCTGGCCGGCGGCCTCTGGCTGCTCCGCCGGCGGGGCGCCCCGGCGGCGACCCTCTGGCTGGCGAGCGTCGCCGGCCTGCCACTCGCGGCCTATGGCGTGAGTCTGATCGCCGCCGAGCATTGGGTGACGTACCGCACGCTCTATCCGGCGGCGGCCGTGGTGCTCGTGCTGTCGATCACGGCCCTCGACTGGCTGCTGCCCGGGCGGGCCCGGTTCCGCCTCGCGGTGCTGGCGGCGCTGATGCTGGTCGCCGCCGGGGCCGCGCGCTGGCAGGCGTATCACCTGATCGCGCTCCCGCAGGCGCTCGAGCTGCGGCTGCTCGAGGCCGGCGCCCGCGCCATCGACCCGGCGCGGCATCCGTCGATCCTCGTGCTCACGCCCAATCCGACCATGGCGCCGGCACCGATGCGCTGGGCCGACGAATTCGGCTCGCTGTCCATGGACTCCGATTGGACGCCGAAGGAGGCGCTGAAGCACATCATGCGGGAGCGCTTTCCCCGCCGGCCCGACCTGCAGACCGCCTTCACCTACGCCAGCAGCGGGCGGATCGCGCCGGGGACGGATCCCGATGTGGTGATCAACCTGCGCGCGATCGCCGCCTACCGCGGCAAGGTCGATTAGCGACGGTTCGTCCTCACAACCAAGAAACCAAGACGCCAAGAATTCCTTGGTGCCTTGGCGTCTTGGTTGTGAAAACCAAACTCAGAAGCCCGGCATCCCGCCCTGGCCGCGCATCGCCTCCATCTGGCGCATGAGCTTCTTCCCGCCGCCGCCCTTCATCATCTTCATCACCTTCTGCATCTGCTGGAACTGCTTCAGAAGCTGGTTTACGTCGACGACCTTGACTCCCGCGCCCTTCGCGATCCGCATGCGGCGGCTGCCGTTGAGCAGGGCGGGATTGCGGCGCTCCTGCGGCGTCATCGCGCGAATGATGGCCTCGGTGCGGGCCATCTGGCGGTCGGCCTTGTCGTCGACCTTCACGCCGCTCATCCCCGGCATCATGCCGAGGATCGATTCCATCGAGCCCATCTTCTTCACCTGGTTCATCTGGGCGAGGAAGTCCTCGAGATTGAAGTCGGCCTTGCGGAATTTCTCCGCCATCTGCTCCGCCTGCTTCTGGTCGAGCGTCTCCTGCGCCTTTTCGACCAGCGAGACGACGTCGCCCATGCCCAGGATGCGCGAGGCGAGGCGGTCGGGATAGAAGGTGTCGAAGTCGCCCGCCTTCTCGCCGGTGCCGATGAATTTGATCGGCACACCGGTGACGGCCTTGATCGAGAGCGCGGCGCCGCCGCGCGCGTCGCCGTCGAGCTTGGTCAGCACCAGCCCCGAGAGCTGCAGCGCCTCGTGGAAGGTCCGGGCGACGTTGACCGCCTCCTGGCCGAGCGCGCCGTCGGCCACGAGGAGCACCTCCGCCGGCTGCACCCGGGCGCGGAGCCGCTTCACCTCCTCGACCAGGTCGTGGTCGATCTGCAGCCGGCCCGCGGTGTCGAAGAGGATGGCGTCAGCGCCGGCGGTCTGGGCCGCGGCGAGGGCGGCGTCGCCCACCGCGGACACGTCCTTGGTCGCGCGGTCGCCGTAGAAGGCGAGGTTCTCCTGCTTCGCGAGGATCTCGAGCTGATCGATGGCGGCGGGGCGCTGCAGGTCGCAGGCGGCCAGCAGCGGCCGGTAGCCGCGCTTCTGGAGGAGCCGCCCGAGCTTGGCGGCGGAGGTGGTCTTGCCGGAGCCGTGGAGGCCGACGAGCAGGATCTTGAGCGGCCGCGCGGCGCTCAGCTCGTTCGCGCCCTGGCCGAGGAGCTTCACCAGCTCGTCGTGGATGATCTTGACGATCTGTTGGCCGGGCGTGACGGACTTGAGCACGTCCTGGCCCATGGCCTGCGCCTGGACGCGCTCGACGAATTCGCGGGCGACCCGGAAATGGACGTCGGCGGCGAGGAGGGCGGCGCGCACCTCCTTGAGTGCCTCCCCCATGTTCTCCTCGGTGAGGCGGCCGACGCCGCGCAGGTTGCGCAGGGCCTGGCCGAGACGTTCGGTGAGGGATTCAAACATGGGAGAGGGCCCAGTAGAACCGCGGATGGGCGCAGGGCAACACGGATGATGCTTGAAGGGGCCACGCAAGACCTGGACCGGCCCCACGGACCGGACTTGGCCGGGAGATTTGCGTCGCCCTGCCGACCGTCGGCCGTTTTAAGCAGATTCACCCATGAAGCATTTGCGAATCGCCGCCGGGCTGCTCGCCGCCGTCGGCGCCGGCATGACGGCCGCGGTGCCGGCGGATGCAGTGCAATCGGGGTCCACCCCGCAATCGCCCGTCTCCGACTCGCTCCGCTGGGTCTCGACCGGTCCGCTCATCCAGCCGGTCTCGGACGCGACCCACCACCTGGTCTCGATCAAGGACCCCACGGTCGTCCGCTATGAGGGCCGCTGGCACATCTACGCCACCGTGGCCAACGCCGCGGGCGAATGGAACATGGTCTACCTCAGCTTCGCGGACTGGGCGGACGCGGGCGCGGCGAAGCCGGTCTACCTCGACGCCGCCAATCCCGGCCTCCGCGGCTACCACTGCGCCCCGCAGCTGTTCTACTTCCGGCCGCAGCACCAGTGGTACCTTATCTACCAGTCCCAGCCGCCGACCTATTCGACGACCGCCAACATGACCAAGCCGGAGACCTGGAGCCAACCGGCGTTCTTCTTTGCGCAGGAACCGCCCGGCGTGCCGAAATTGTGGCTGGATTTCTGGGTGATCTGCGACGCCGAGAACGCCTACCTGTTTTCGTCGGGCGACGACGGCAGGTGGTACCGGTGCCAGACGAAGCTGGCGGATTTTCCCCACGGCTTCAGCGCGCCGGTGGTCGTGATGGCGATGCCCAACCGCTACGACCTGTTCGAGGGGAGCTGCGTCTATCACCTCAAGAACACAGGCCGGTATCTCGCGATCATCGAATGCATCGCGCGCAACGGCGACCGCTACTACAAGTCGTTTCTCGCCGACCGCCTCGACGGCGCCTGGCGGCCGCTGGCCGCGGCGGAGGACCACCCGTTCGCGGGCGGGGCCAACGTGAGCTACGAGGCGGGCGTCACGCCGTGGACGCGCGACATCAGCCACGGGGAGATGCTGCGCGACGGCTTTGACGAGACCCTGACCCTCGATCCCACGCACCTCCGGTTCCTGTATCAGGGCCTCGACCGCTCGACGCCGCGGGACACGGAGTACAATCAACTGCCGTACCGCCTCGCGCTGCTCCGCCAGGACACCGGTTCCCGGTAGGCGCCGGCCGCGCGCAGAACTGGCGAAATCACCCGATGCCGCGATCCCGTCTGCCGCAGTCGCCGCCGCGGTCGCGGCCCCCGGTCACGCTGGAGGTTCGCGACCGGATGTGCACGCGGAAGCGGAGGTACCGGACGCAAGGCGACGCCTTGGACGCGGCGCTGTTGACCGGAACGGAGCGGCACCGGAAGGCGTATCGCTGCCCGCTTTGCGGGTGCTGGCACCTCACAACGGCGTGAGCGGAGATGGGGCCCGGTCCGCCCGGCCGCGGGAGCATTCCCTCACTCAGTTCGCCCGGTGCATGACCCGCTTGTCATCTATTAAATGACAAGCCGGCTGTGGCGCCCCGGGCACCGATCGCGGCGAAAAACGAGCCGGGCTTGGCCGCCCCGGGCTCTCTGGAGGAGCAGGCTGGACTCCCTCGGTTGCAGGGCGCGCCAGCGGCGGGTCAGGCGTCCGGGCAGAAGCCGTAGAGGCGGTCGTCGCGGCCCTTGCCCGGCCAGTTGACCTGATCGGTGCCGAACTGCTGCATGAGGGCGAAGACGAGCCGGTTGAACACGGCCTCGAAGCCGAAGATGGAATAGAGCGGCGGGGCGTTCACCTTCACGACAAACGCCGGCAGGCCGGCGTCGCGCAGCATGGCGACGCTGCGCGCGACCAGCTCCGCCTCGAGCGGCGAATCGCCCTGCAGGATCACCACCGGCCGCGGATGCGCCGACATCTGCTGGAAGGGCCCGTGGGCGAACTGCAGGAAGTCGGACACCAGCGGGCAGGGCCAGAACACGCCTTCCATGAACTTGCAGGCGAGGTTCTGGGCGAAATCCGAGATCGGCGCGGCGCACACGAGGCTGAAGCCGCGGGCGAAGGTCTCCGGCGCGCCCAGCATGGCCGCGAGCAGGTCGGCCGGCGGCTCGGTCGCGAGCAGCGGCAGGATGGCCGCCGCCGCGGGCGGCGGGAAGCGGCAGCCGGCCAGCTGCGCCGTGAACTGCAGGCCGGCGAGGTAGCCGGCCATCGGCCCGACAAAGCGGATCAGCGTGGTGTACTCCTCGGCGAGCGGGAAAACCACCAGCTCGCCGCCGGCGGCGAGCAGCTCGCGCAGGAGCGCGGCGCGATCCGGCTTGCCGGCCGCCGCCGCCACCGCGGGCGTGGTGGCGCTGAACAGCACCGCGTGGGCGAACTCGCGGTGCCGCCGGAGCGCCAGCTGGGCGTTGGGCGACACCCCCTGGCTGAAGACCACCAGCGTCTTCCCTTCGAAGGCCTCGCGGTGGGAGGCGGTGAAGCCCGACAGCGGCAGGTAGGCGGCGCTGCGGTCGGTGTGGAGGTTGAGCAGCGCGACCAGATAGCGCGCGTGCGCCTCGGAGGAGCCCGTGCCGGTGACGATCAAGCGGCGGGCATCGCGCGTCGCGGCCTGCAGCGGCGCCGGGGGCCGGGCGAGCATCCGCGCGAGCACGTCCGGAATCTGCGCCAGGCGGCGCGCCAGGAGCTCATGCCCGCGGGGATCAGAGGGGGGCGGCATGGTTGGCGGGAATATCTCGGCTCGGATCGGAGACTTGTAGGGGCGCGATCTTGTCGCGCCCTAAATGACAAAGGGCGCAACGCGTAGGGGCGCAGACTTGCCGCGCTCTTCGACGATGAGATGGACGCAATAAAGTTGCGCCCCTCGATGATCCATCGGGCGCAGCAAGTCTGCGCCCCTACGGAGACAGAAATCGGCCGGCGTTTTCATCCCGCCACTGCCGACTCGTCGAGGAAGATCCACTTCTCGACGTCGATCTGGTGCTCGTTGAGCGCGTCGGCGTACTCCTTCTTCTTCACCAGGCTCTCGGGCGAATTCATCACCATCTGGATCTTCCCCGAGGGGTAATGGTGTTTCACCAGCCGCATCGACGCGTCATAGTCGCGGCTGTCGTAACCCACGCCGATCCGCCGGTAGGCGGCGTCGGAGGAGTCGGCCAGCCCCTGCTCGGTGAGCATGAGGTCGGTGGCGTAGGCGCCGAAGCCGGCGCCGCGCCCGTCGTAATAGAGCAGCAGGACGCAGCCGACGCCGTAGGTGACGATGTG
>DATJUU010000005.1:0-47713 GCA_035502155.1 Opitutaceae bacterium | reverse complement strand
ATCGGGGCCGGGCTGCGCGACGATCGGCATCCAGTCGCGCCAGCAATAGACCTCGAGGACGGTGATGGTGCTTGAGTCGAGCCGGGCGGAGGAGCCAATGGCGCCGCCCGCGGTGGTGTCGGCGGCAAAAACGGCGCCGGCGCCAAGCAGGCAGGCGAAGATCCCGAGGGGCAGGAGAAGACGGGTGTTCATATTTGACCTATCGAGTTGGCTAAGATTGGCCCGGTCCGGAACGGTTCACCAGAACCGCCACCAAGGCTTCGACCGCGGCTGGCGGAGCGCGTCCGGAAAAACGGCGGGGATCGTGCGGAAAAAGCCCGCGATGCCGTCCCCGGGCCCGTCGTCCATCTGCTTGCGGATCTTGGCGAACGGAAAGGCGGCATTGCGGGCATCGAAGGCGATGCACCACCCCCCGTCGCGTTGCGCCCAGGCGCCGCCGTGGCACCGGACGATGCACTCGCCGAGGAAGGAGCCGAGCACGCTGGCGAGCCGGTCCCTCTGCTCCGCCGTCTGCAACGCCCCCGACCCGCGCAGCCGCTCGATGTAACCCTCCAGCCATTCCACCGACGCATCATTGTAGCCGAAATCGAGACCGCTGAGCGGACCCAGTTCCCGGATGGTGAGTTCAGCGTTGGCCTTGAGGGCTTCTTCCATGGGGCGGGGGGCGGACGCCCCGACGCTAGGCTACGGGCGCCGGACCCGCCAGCGAATTGGGGGCCCGGCGCCGGTCTTGCCAGCTGGCGGGAAAGGCGTGAACCTCCGGGCCGCCCCCGGAGCCCCGGGGGAAAGGCCGCATGCCTCCACCATCCAGCGTTCCCGTCCCTGTTGCCGCCGCGGCTGCGGTTCCGGCGGCGCGGGACGACATGGATGACGGCTCCGAGCTGCAGGATCCGGCGCTGGCGCCGGTCCTGCGCGAAGCCCTGGCGGCGATCGCGGAAATCCTGCGGCCCGTCTACACCGCGGCCGACCAGCGGGCGATCCGGTCCCAGAGCCGGCACCGGCTGATTACGACGCTGGCGGCCGCGACCGGCACGATCGCGGTGCTGTTCGGCATCGGCGAGCTCGCTTCCCATTCGCTCGGGGCCGACGTGCGCCGCTGGATGGTGCATGTCGAGGCGGTCTTCCTCTTCGCCTGCCTGGCGTCGGTGATCCTCGGCCTGACGGCCGCGCTGCAGACCGGCTGGCTGGACGAACGGCACCGGGCGGAGCGCTGCCGGGCGCTCAAGTTCCGGCTGCTCACGCGGCCGGAGTTGTGGGGCGGCCGGATGGAAGAGTGGCGCCGGCTGCTGCGCGACGAGACTGCGGCGATCGCCGCCATGCCCTCCGGCGCGGCGAAGGCGGCGGCGCACAGCGATCCCGAGCCGGATCCGCCGCCGGAGGTTCCGCCCGGCGTCGTGGCGCCCGGCGAACTGCGGGGGCTGGCCGACTATTACCTGGCGAAACGGCTCCGGTTCCAGCGGCAGTTCTACACCAGCCGCGTGGCGCGCAATGCCGGGCGCGACCGCCGGCTCCGGCGCCTGCCGCCCCTGTGTTTTTTTCTCAGCGTCGCCGCGGCCCTCGTGAACTACCTGCTTGAGGCGTTCCAGCCGCCGCCGCCCCGGCACGGCCCGGGACTCTCGACGGTGGAGACCGCCGGCATCCTGCTCCTCGTGTTCGCGGCGGCCGTGCCGGTGATCGGCGCCGGCGTGCGCACCTACCGGATGGCGTACGAGTTCGCCCGCAGCGCCAGCCTGTTCCAGGCCAAGGTCCACGCGCTCGACCATTTCGAGCAACTGCTCCAGCACGACCTGGCCCCCCCGGGGCCCGACGCGGCGGCCGTGCTGCGGCGGTTCTGGCAGTGCGAGAACTTCTTCGAGCACGAGCATCACGAGTGGCTGCGCCTGATGCTCGAGGCCGAGTGGTTCGGCTGAGACGGCACCGCGGGTTTTCCCTCGCCTCGCCGCCGGGCTCCGCTACGAAGGACGGACGATGGAACGGGCGCCGCTCATCGTGGGGTTCACCGGCCACCGGCGGGTGGCGGACGCCGCCGGCGCCCGGGCGGCCATCGCCGCGGCGCTGCGCCGGCTGGCCGCGGCGGCCGGCGGCCCCCTGGCCGCCGTCTCCTCGGCGGCGAGCGGGACGGACACGCTCTTCGCCGAGGCGGCGCTCGCCCAGGGCCTCGCGTGGACGCTGCTGCTGCCGCTGCCGCTGGACGAGTTCAAACGCGACTTCGACGTGGCCGGGTGGCAGCGGCTCGAGGGCCTGCTCCCGCGGGCGGCGGACACGGTGGTCGAGCCGCCGCAGCCGACGCGCGAGGACGCCTACCTGGCGTGCGGCCGGCGCACGGCGGACCGGAGCGGGGCGATGATCGCGTTCTGGGACGGCAACCCGGCCGCCGGCAAGGGCGGTACCGCCGAAATCGTGGCCTACGTGCGCGGGCAGCAGAAGCCGCTGCTCTGGATCCACGCCGCGACGGGCGCGATCACGGCGGAACGGCTGGACCGGCTGACGGCGGCGGCTGCTGACGCCCCCTCTTCATGAAACCGAAACGCATCCTGGCGCTCGACGGCGGCGGCATCTGCGGGGTGTTCAGCCTGAAGGTGCTCCAACGGATCGAGCAGCTCTTCCGGCAGCGGTATCCGGCCAAACCGGGGCAGCCGGAGGTCAGGCTGCGCGACGTGTTCGATTTCTTCGCCGGCACGAGCACCGGCGCGATCATCGCCACGTTCCTTGCGTGGGGTCTGACGGTCGACGAGGTGCTCGAACTCTATGCCCGGCGGGGCGCGGAGATGTTTACGCCGGCGCCCTGGTACCTGCGCTTCTGGAAAACCAAGTTCCAGGCCGAGACCATCACCAAGTTCTTCCAGAGCTACTTCGTGGAGGGCAAGGATCGCACGCCGGCGCTGCTGGGCACCGAAATGCTGCGGGAGAAGGACGGGACGCTGAAATACCTCATGGCGGTGATGCGCGATGCGAGCACGGGGTCGGCCTGGCCGGTGACCAACAACCCGCTGGCGAAGTACAACGACCGGAGCCGTCCGGACTGCAACCTGGACATCCCGCTCTGGCAGCTGCTGCGCGCCAGCACCGCCGCCCCGACCTACTTTCCCCCGGAGGAGATCAAGCTCGGCGACCAGACCCACATCTTTGTCGACGGCGGCATCACGCCGTACAACAACCCCGCGCTCATCGCGGCACTCACCGCCACGCTTCCGTGCTATCGCATCGGGTGGCCGACCGGGCGGGACCGCCTGCAAGTCGTATCGGTGGGCGCGTGCAGCACGCGGACGAAATTGAAAAAGGACAAGGCGCGCAAGGTGTACAAACTGGATTTCCTCGAGTTCATCGCCCCGGCTTTTCTCGGCACGGTGGCGATGGAGCAGGACCTGCTCTGCCGGGTCCTCGGCTATTGCACCTTTGGCGCCGATCTGGACTCGGAGCTGGAGGCGCTCCCAGGGACGCAGGGCGGCCTGCTGGCCGGCGGCGAGAAGAAGTTCACGTACGTCCGCTACGACAAGCATTTCAGCGCCGCGGAGATCGCGGCCATCGAACGAACCACCGGGCAGAGCTTCAGCCTCGACAACCTGAAGCTCATCGAGCACCTGGACGCGATCGGCGACGCCTATGCCCGCGAATTCGTGAAGCCCGAACACCTGTTCCCGCCCGGGATCGACTGAGGCGCGGGCGCCGCCTTCCCCACGGAAGGCTTGCCTCACCGACCGTTCCCCGTAGCCTTCGCCCCCGAAGTCCGGCCCGCTCTCCGGACGGAGCGCCCCCTCCTGCAATGATCTTCCGGCTTTTCCTCGCGCCCCGCGGCCGCCGCCTGTTGGCCGGCCTGGCGGGTGTCGTGGCGTGCTTGGCGCTCGTGGCCTGCGCCACCAGGCAGTTTGAGCCCGACTTCACCACCTATTCGGAGGCCTACGCCCAGAACCAGAACTGGCAGATGCTGCTCAACATCGCGCGCCTCGACCAGGGCTACCCCTCGTACTTCCTGGCCATCGGCGCGATCCATCTGCTGCGCAACGAGACCGGCAGCCTGCAGGGCGCCGGGACGATCAGCCGCACGGCGGGCCAGACCGTCTCGAACACCGTCTCCCGGACCGTGAGCAACGTGCTCTCGGGTACGCTGACGCCCAACGTGTCGGACAATGTCCAGCCGTCATTCGATTTCATCCCGATCAACAGCACGGAGGCGGCGCAGCAGCTGCTCGCGCCGATCTCCATCGACGCGTTCAACACGCTCTACCAGCAAGGGTGGCCGGTGGATCAACTGTTGCGGGTGATGGTCGAGCGGATCGAGGTGGATTTCTACGGGACGGACGGCAAGGACACCCGCCTGGTCCTCACCAACTCACCGTCCCGCGCCGAGAACTGGAAGCTGTTTGCGCGCTTCCTGCGCGCCTGCGAGGTGGTGCGCGAATTGCAGAAGAAGGGTGGCCTGCGGCTGGCCGTGGAGCAGGGACCGTCTCATCTTGGCGAGGGCGGGGCCGGGCAGGGCGTTTTCGTGGGCACGGCGTCCGCGAGCACCGCGGGCGGAGCCGGGTCCGGCGGCGCCGGCAAGGGCGACGCGGGCAAGAGCCGGTCCGGCGGCTCGGGTTCCGGGTCATCCGACGCCCCGTCGACCGACCTCAAGGGCGGGCCGGATGCCGCAGATCAGCAGACGATCTATCGCTTCGAAGCCGATCCGACAATTCTCAACGAGGTGCTGGCGGATTTGTCCCAGGAGTCATCGTTCATGCGCGCCGGCCCGGAGGAAGCGCAGGAGGCGGTCGACGCGAGTGGGCGGGCCGAGTCTGTGAAGGCCCCGGAAGCGGGCGGGCCAATGTGGAATTTTTCGCAGGTGTTCAAGTCGCCGTTGACCGTCAGTTCGGGTGCGCCGCTGGCGTCTGACGCTGCGACGACCGAGGAGGGGCCCGGCGTCGAGCCCCGGAAGGCGCCGAAGCCGGGAACCGTGCACACTGTGCTCGTCCTGCGCTCCTTCCGCAACATGCTCGATGCGGTCGCGCAGGAGCAGCGGAGCTGGGATGCGCTCGCCGGCGATCCATCGGTCCATTTTCTGGACTACGTGCCGGCGCGTCAGCGCCATCCGGTGCTGCGCACCGACTGGTCGGGACTGACGGCCCCGCGGCTGCCGCCCGTGATCAGCGTGAGTTTCCACGGCAAACGCTACGAGATCACCGATCCCAAGGACGGTGATCCGCTGGACATCAATGCGCGGTGGAACCGGGACGTCTTCCGCCTGCTGATCGACCTGTCCGCGCAGGTCAGCGTGGATATCACCAAGTTCCAGCGCCCGGTGCTGGAGCTGAGCCAGTAGTTTCGCGCCGCCGGCGCCCGCCTCAGAGCGGCTCGCGGATCGCCTTGATGCGCTGGTCGCGCGCCTCGGCCCACAGCCGGTAGAGGTGGTTGGCGCGGGTCAGCATCGAACGGTTGGAGAAAACGTAGACCGGCACGCCCTCCCGGATCCACCAGACCAGGCCGCACTTGGAGAAACGGTAGAAGAGGCGGGCGGCGATGAACCAGAACAGCAGCATCAGCGCGAGCGCCATCAGCAGTCCCGGCCCCCAGGCCTTCAGCTCGCTCATGTCCGCGTCGTACATCCGCGCCAGCACGCTGGTGAAGAACGCGCCCACATAGAAGGCGCCGAGCGTGGCGATCACCAGCATGACGTACAGCATGAGCTTGGACGGCTGGTAGATGATGCCGCTGTTGGTGTATTCGAGGTAGCCGTCGGAGTAGATGATCTCCTTGAACGCGCCGACCCGGAGGCCGGCGATGCGGCGGTTGGTCAGGCAGCCGAAACTCTTCTTGCCCACGCCCCACATGCCCTCGACCCCGAGGTAGTCGGCGTAGAGGACCTTTTCATCGGGGGGGAGGAACTGGCTGAACATGTCGCTGAGGGCCTCCTGATCGCTGTGCACGGCGCGCTGGAGGAGGCTCTTGGCAATGCGGATCTGACCGCTCTTTTGGGGTGCCGGCGGGCTGGCGGGGGTATCGGGGTTCATGGGGTTATTCTCCAAACAGCTTCTTGAAGATGGAGGGGCGGGCCGGCCGGCGGGCGCCCCATTCGTCCGGGGGGATGTCGCGGACCTCGCGGCGCGGCGCGGGCGGCTCGGGGGCGGGCGCGGGCGGCGGGGCGGCGTCGGCGCCCTGGAGCAGGCGCGTGATCGTGGTCGCCAGCTGGTCGATGTGTTGCTGCATCGGCGGGTTGATCGCATCGAGCCAGTGCGGGCACCCGAGAAAATACTCCAGCGACTTGTTCGGCGTGATCGCGTGGATGCGGAAGGGGACGATGATCACGTTCTTGTTCACCGCCCGCTCGACCTCGCGCACCACCTGCTCGGAGGCGTTGGAGTCGGTGGAGACGATCAAGACCATGATCCGGCAGGCCTCGATGGCCTCGATGATCGCGGCCGGCCAGGATTTGCCCGGCAGGATGTCGCGGGGGGCGACCCAGCAGCGGATCGCGTGCTTCTCCAGCGTCGCACAGATGGCATCCGCAATCGCCTTGTCCTTGGACGAGTGCGAGAGGAACACGTCGTGGGCCACGGCGGGGACAAAAGCAGAGGACGCTGGGCTGGCCAACCAAAATTCCCGGGGCGGTCGCGGCCTATTTGGCCTTGGCCCGGAAGACGACCGGCCGGTCGCTCAGCGGCACGACCGCCACCACCCACGGCGTCGTGAGCGCCTGGGTCACGAACTTGTCCGGGCCGGGGGCTCCCTCGTCGTAGACCACCACAAAGCTATCCTGGTCGACGCCGGCGGAAAGGACGACCGGGACAAAGCCGCCGGTGGGTCGCTGGCCGATGAAGATTACCACCGCCATCTCCTTGAGGGGATCGAACGGGCGCGGAGCGTCCCTTTCGACCTGCCTCCAGAATCCGTCCCACTGCTCGGCGGTGCGCAGCACCTCGGTCGTCAGGGTCGGGGAGCCGCCGTACTGGCCGTGCCATTGGGGAATGGCGGGCGGAGCGGAGTCGGCGGCGGAGACGACTATGGCGGAACCTAACATCGCCGCGGCGAGAGTGAGGAATCGCGGGGTTTTCATGGGCTGGAGGGCGGAGACGGGGGAATGGGGTGGCACCAACTTGCCCCGGGGGACCCGTCTTGGCAATGCGCGCGGCGCGATTCCGACGACCGATCCGAAGAAGCAGGGACCATGGTCCCAACCCCGCTGTCCGTCCTCAGACCTTCTCGGCCTTTTCGTAGACGACGAGTTCGCCGCTCCCGCGCAGGTCTTCGGGGTGGTAGCGCGGTATCGGGAACGGGGCCTGCCGGAACTGCACCGGCGCCACCTTCTTGTCCACCAGGCCGACCGCCACCGCCACGCCGTAGATAATCGCCTCGGGCCGCGGGGGGCAGCCGGGGATGTAGTAGTTCACCGGCACGACGGCCTCGACCGGACCGAGGACCGAGTAGGTGTCGAACCAGACGCCGCCGCCGCAGGCGCAGGAACCGATGGCAAACACGAGCTTCGGGGCGGGCATCGCCTCGTACGCGCGCCGCAGCGCCGCGGCCGTCGCGCGCATCGCCGGGCCCTGGCAGAGCATCACGTCGGCGTGGCGCGGCGAGCCGACCAGCTTGATGCCGAACCGCTCGGCGTCGTAGTACGGCGTCAGGACATTGAGCACCTCGATGTCGCAGCCGTTGCAGCCGCCGCTGTTGGCGTGGTAGACCCACAGCGACCGGCCGAACATTTTCTGGCAGAGGTTCTGCAGCATGGCGCTCAGTCGAGTTCGAGGGGGATGTCGTCGACCACCGGATCGCCGGGTAGGTAGGCGTGGGCGCGGAAGATCCAGCGCTCGTGTTGCAGGTCGTCGAGCCGGTAGCCCTTGAGCTTGAGCTGCTCGAGCAGCGACGGCTCCTTGAAGCAGCGGCCGCAGCGCTGGCAGGTGCTCATGAACAGGTCGAGCCGCTGCTGGACGTCCGCGCTTCTGCCGGAGGCGGTCTCGAACTCGCGGCTCATCGTGATCGCCTTCTCCGGGCAGACATCGGCGCACCGCCCGCAGTAGGTGCAGCGCCGGCCGAGGTACTGGAGGATGCGGATCTCCTGGCAGAGATCGATGATCAGGATCTCGCGCGCCGGGCAGTTGTTGGCGCAGCCCGCGCAGCCGGTGCACTTGGCCGCGTCAAAGATCGGCCGGCCGCGAAACGCCGGCGGGGTCGGCCGCGGCTGGGCGGGGTAGGGCAGCGTCACGCGCCCCGCCCTCAGGCACACCAGCGTCTCTTTGACTTTGCTCAGGACGGACATGCGTTTTTCCGGGTCAGTGGCCGTAGCCGGCGAGCAGCAGGGCGGCGAAGGCCGCGACGAGCAGGCCCGCGAAATAGCGGAGCGCCTGGTCGATCCGGTAGCGGGCGTGGGTCGCCGCCACCACGGTCACCAGCAGGACGAGCCCCGTGAGTTTCACCCAGAACAGGAGCCAGGCGAGGAGGGCGGGCAGGCCGCTTCCCCACGGGATGAACAGCGCCACGAACAGCGTGGCGTAGAGGATCAGCTTCGTCATCTGCGCCCACTTGAACAGGGCCAGCTTCGGCCCGGAGTATTCCATCAGCGGGCCCTCCATCAGCTCGGTCTCCGCCTCGGCGACGTCGAAGGGAACGCGCTGCACGAAGGCCTGGAAGGAGGACAGGATCACCGCCGCCATGACGGCGCCCGACCAGGGGAAGCCGCCACCGGCGTAGGCCGAGCCGCTCAGCACCACGTCGAGGCGGAACGAGTGCGCGCGGATCGCGCCCACCACGATCGCGATGGCGAACAGCGGCTCGAGCGCGATCATGGTCATCATCTCGCGGCTGATGCCCACCAGCGCGTAGGGCGAGCCCGCCGCCAGGCCGGCCAGCAGCGTGCAGACGCCGGCGAGGGTCAGGAGGTAGACGAGCAGGAGGACGTCGCCGGCGCCGGCCAGCGGGACGGGCAGGCCCATCGGCACCAGGCCGGCCAGCGTCAGCACCGTCGCCAGCGCGAGGTAGGCGGCGAAGCGCTGCATCGGCGGCGCCTCGCCGGACTCGATGTCCTCCTTGCCGATCAGCTTCAGCAGGTCGAAGTAGGGCTGCAGCAGCGGCGGGCCCTGGCGCGACTGGATGCGCGCGGTGACCTTGCGCAGCACGCCCTGGAAGAGCGGCGCCAGCAGCAGCGCCAGCCCCGCGTTGCCCAGGGTGCCGCCGACGGCCCAGATCAGCCTGGCCGTCATGGCGCCGCCTTCCCCCCGCGCGTCAGCGCGAGCAGCTCCGCCTGCGACCAGACCTTGGCCGCGCCGGAGTGCAGGTCGACGGTTTCCAGCCGGTCGGTGCACGAGAAGCACGGGTCGATGCTCCCGAGCGAGATCGTCATGTCGGCGATCTGCTGGTCCTTGATCATCATCGGCACGGCCTGGAGGTTCTGGTAGGTCGGCGCGCGCACCCGCCAGCGGCGCGGCCGCTGGTTCTCGCCGGTGATCAGGAAATGATGGCTCTCGCCGCGCGGCGCCTCGACCGACGACAGGCCGAGACGGCCGGCCGGCAGGTCGCCGGGGAGCGGCTGCGCGAGCGGGCCGTCTTCCATCTTCTCGAGGCATTGGCGGATGATGCGGATGGACTCGAACACCTCGGCGGTGCGCACGAGCAGCCGCGACCACACATCGGCGCCGCCGGCGGTGATGACGTCGAACTCGACCCGGTCGTAGGCGGCGTAGGGATGGTCGCGCCGGCAGTCGATCGCCACGCCGGCCGCGCGCGCCACCGGACCGACGAGGCCCGCCTGCTTCACCAGCCGCCGGTCGGCCACGCCGATGCCGACGGTGCGGGCCTGGATGTTCTTGTCCTTGGCGACGGCCGCGACGACCGGCCGCCACTCGGTCTCGAGCTTGTCCAGCACCGCGCGCAGCTCCTGGCGCAGCGGCGGCGTCAGGTCCCAGCGCACGCCGCCCACGACGCAGAGCGCGTAGGTCTTGCGGTTGCCGGTGATCTTTTCCGCGATCCACATCAGCGGCTCGCGAATCCGGAAGCACTGCATCCAGAGCGTGTCGAAGCCGACGATATGGCAGGCCAGCCCGGTCCAGAGCAGGTGGCTGTGCAGCCGCTCGAGCTCCAGCATGACCGTGCGGATGTACTCGGCGCGCGGCGGCGGCCGGAGCGCGACGGCGGACTCGACGGCCTGCACGTAGGCCACGCTGTGCACGCAGCCGCAGATGCCGCAGATGCGCTCCGCCAGCATCGGGATGTCGTTGTAGCCCATGACCGACTCGGCGAGCTTCTCGATCCCGCGGTGGACCATGAAGCCGCGGTACTCGCAGCCGCGGACCCGCTCGCCCTCGACGTAGAGGCGGAAGTGCGCGGGCTCGTCGAGCGTGGGATGGAACGGGCCGAAGGGGATGACGGTGCACCCGGGCGGGGGCTCGTCGAAGGTGAACGGGCGCTCGGCGTCGTAGCCCGGCGGCACGTGGTTCCACGGCACGTCCTTGCGCAGCGGGTGCATGCCGTCGGGCCAGCCGTCCGGCAGCACGAGGCGCTTGAGGTAGCGGTGGCCCACGGGCTCGATGCCGACGAGGTCGCGCATCTCGCGCTCGGCCCACCCGGCTGCCGGCACCACCTCCGTGATGCTGTCGATGCGCGGGGCATCGGCCGGCAGCGGGATGAGGACGCTGCAGAGCACGTGGTCCGCGTCGAAGGCGAAGTCGTGCGCGACGAGGAACTGGCCGGAATACGGCCGGTCGTCGACACCGATGCTGATCACATAGCGGGCGTCGAGCGTGTCGAAGAGGTACTGGCAGATGCGCCGGGTCGCGGCGGGGTCGATGTACACGAACAGGCGGTGGTCGCCCGGCAGGTCCGCCCGCTGGATGGCGGGGCCGAACTGCTCCTGCAGCTGCTGGAGGCGGTCGCGGCTGGTCATGGCCCGGCTCCTTTCGGCGGGGCGGCCGGCGGGCGCGGCGCGCCGCCGAGCCAGCGGAAATACCGCTTGATCTCGCCGTAGAAATTGTGGGCGACGTAGCGGTGGCACTCGGCCTCGGTGGCGTAGCCACACAGCCACGGCGCGGCCGCCCGGCGCGGCGCGCCCGCCAGCCGCGACAAGAAGCGGGCGACGAGGAACATCACCGCGAGGACGAGCAGGAAGGCGAGGGGCGCGAACAGCGCCGCGCCGTCACCCGCGCGCAGCCCCGTGAGGCATCCGCCCGGCGGCGGGGCGGCGGCCGCGAGCGTGCCGCCGAGCCCCTGCGGGCTGGCGGCCAGGGCGTGGCGCAGCAGCTTGAAGCCGAGTGCCGGCGCGACGCCGAGCAAAATGCAAAGCGCGGCGAGGAAGACCTGCGGCAGCTGCATCATCCAGCCCACCTCGAGGCGCCCGGCGTGCGCCCGTTGCGTGACCAGCGCGCTGGTGCGCGAGAGGAAGCTCACGCCGAAGAACTTGATGAACGAGGCCAGCGTCAGCGCGCTGGTGAGGATGGCCAGCACCGCGCAGACCGCGAGGACCGGCGCCGCGCGACTGCCCTGCACCGCCGCCACGTAGATGCTCCACTTGCTCACGAAGCCGTTGAACAGCGGCACGCCGGAGATGGAGAACGAGGCCACGAGCGCGGTCACGGCCGTCAGCGGCATGAACCTCATCAGCCCGCCCATCCGGTTGAGGTTCTGCGTGCCGGTCGCGTGGAGCATCGAGCCCGCGTCGAGGAACAGCAGGCCCTTGAACAGGCCGTGGTTGAGGACGTGGAACAGGGCGCCGCAGAAACCGAGCGCCGCGAGCGCGGCGAAGGCGGGGCCGGCGGGCAGCAGCACCATGCAGGTGCCGGTGCCGAGCAGGATGTAGCCCACCTGCCCGATGCTGTGGAAGGCGAGCAGGCGCTTCGTCTGCTCCTGCGCCAGCGCCTGCATCGTCCCGGTGAAGAGCGTGACCGTGCCGAGCGCCGCCACGAGCAGGCCCCAGCGGGCGAGGGGATAGACCGCGAGCGCGCCGGCCGGCACCAGCCAGAGGAAGTAGCGCATGAGGCCGTAGACGCCGGTCTTGATCATCACGCCCGAGAGCATCGCGCTCACCGGCGACGGCGCGGCCGGATGCGCGTCCGGCAGCCACACCTGCCCGAACGGCCACATGCCCATCTTGATCCCGAAGCCAACGAGGAACAGGCCGAACGCCAGCGCGGTCGTCCCCGGCCGGGCGGCGAGCAGCAGGGGCAGGTTGGCGCTTACGGTGTCGAAGTCGTACTTCAGGCTCGCGCCGCCGTGCACCGCCGCGCCGGTCACGGCCAGCAGCTCCGCGCCGACCATGGTGGCGGCGCACGCGATCTGCATCATGAGCAGAAACTTGTTCGCCGCGCGGACGTTCTCCGGCTTCCGGTTCTCGAAGCGGATGAGCGCGTAGCCGGGCAGGGTCATCAGCTGCCAGAAGATGAAGAAGAACCACATCATGTCCGTGGTGCTGAGCAGCCCGTACATTGCGGCGAGGAAGAGCAGGAAATACGGGTAGTAGCGCGCCACGCCGTAGTCCGCGTAATGCCGCATGTAGACGATCGAGTAGAATGCCGCCGGCACCGCGATCAGGGCGGCGAGAAGCAGGAAGACCGCCGTCAGGCCGTCCACGTGCAGCCGCACGACGAAGCCGATCGCCGGCACGCCGAGGAATTCGCCCGATTGCGCCGACGGTCCCGCGAGCAGGACCCGGCCGACGGCGAGAAGAATCAGCCCCGCGGTGGCCGCGGTGACGAGGAACGCAAGCCAGCCCGCGAGGGTGCGGCGCGGCGCGGCCAGCAACGTCGCGACGGCGCCGGCGAGGCAGGTCACGATCGAGGCGGCCACGGCTTGTTCAGGCGTCATCATGCGGGCAGGGGTTCCGGGCGCGGCTCGGCGGCACGCCGCAGGTCGCCAAGCAGGTCGGCGAGCAGGTCGAGGGTGGTCTGCACCGGCGCGGTCAGAGTCGCGCCGGGCCGGAGCGAGGCGGGCTGCACCCCCAGGAGCCAGGCGCGCGTCGGGCCCGCGGCCTCGACCGCCCGGGCCAGCAGCCCGAGCGAGATCTTGTGGGTGGAGATCTGCGGATAGCGGGCCGCGATCGCCGCGGCGTCCAGGAAGGCGACCGCGCCCGGCTCGCGGCCGAAGTCGACGGCGTCGAGGAAGACGACGTGGTCGCAGCCCCCGTCCACCGCGCGGTGGAGGCAGCATTCGGGCGCGGTGCCGGCATCGACCACGCCGGGGAAGCCGGCCGCCGCGAGGCGCTCCGCCAGGCGCACGCCGAAGCCGTCGTCGCCGCGGTCGCGGCTGCCGAGGCCGAGGAAAGCGACGCGGCCACGGAGGCATTCCTGGAGTTGGGCGCGCAGGTCCGGCATCAGATGTCCTCCCCGAGTCGCTTGATCTGCTGGTAGGTGAACACCGGGCCGTCCACGCAAACGTAGGCGACGCCGATGCAGCAGTGCCCGCACTTGCCCACGCCGCACTTCATGTAGCGCTCGAGCGTCGAGACGATGTTCTTCTCCTCGAAGCCCATGGCGAGCAGGTCGCGGATGACGAAGCGGAACATCACCGGCGGGCCGCAGACGAACGCGGTGGTGTTTTCCACCGGCACCGACACGTCGGGCTGCTTGAACAGGCTGCCGACCACGCCGACGTGCCCGTCCCAGCCGGCGGCCGCGCGGTCCACGGTCAGGTGGCATTCGACGCCGGGGGTGCGGCCCCATTCCATGAGGTTGGGGACGTACATGAGCTCGCGGGGCGTCTTCGCGCCGTGGAAGATCTGGATGCGCTCGTAACGGTCGCGGTGCGCCAGCGCGTACACGATGCAGGAGCGCAGCGGGATGAGGCCGATGCCGCCGGCGACGAACACCAGGTTGCGCCCGTGGTAGTCCTCCATCCGGAACCCGTTGCCGTACGGCCCGCGCACGGCGAACTGGTCGCCGGGCCGGAGCTGGTGCAGCGCGGCGGTGACACTGCCGACCTGGCGGATGGTGAAGAATGTCTCCGCCTCGGTCGGGCTCGGCGGGAGCGACGCCGGGAACTCGCCCGCGCCCCAGAGCGAGACCTGCGCAAACTGCCCCGGGCGGAACTGCCGGAACGCCTCCTGCGCGGCCGGATCGGCGAACCGCCAGTAGAAGGTCTTCACCTCGGGGATCTCCTCGACGATCCGGTCGAGGACGGCCGCCTGCGGCAGGTAGACGTTGTCGGCGGTCGCGTTCATGCCGGGGTGGCCTCCTTCGGCGCGCGGCGGATCATCTCCACGACGGTGGGCATGCCGACATCCCCGTGGCACACCGCGGCGCAGCGGCCGCAGCCGACGCAGGCCATGGCGAGTTCGCGCTGCACGAAGTAGTGGGCGAGCTTGCGGAAGAAGCGGCGGTTGCGGCGGTCGTGGACCGCCCGGCGCGGATTGTGCCCGCCGGCCATGCGCGTAAAGCCGCCGAGGGCGCACGAATCCCAGAGCCGCACCCGCTCGATGGCGTCCGGCCCGACCGGCCGGTCGCTGACCGTGAAGCAGGTGCAGGCCGGGCAGACGTAGGTGCAGCCGCCGCACTCGAGGCAGCGGTTGCCGATCTGCTCCCAAGTCTTCTCCGGCACGCCGCCCTGCGAGATCAGCCGGATGGCGGCGGCAAACCAGCTGGTGGTCGTCTTGAACCGGCCGCGCACATCCTCGAGGATCGCCCGGCGGCGGGCGACGTGGGCCGGCGTGCCGCGCCGGAAGATCGGGTCGGCGAACAGCGCCTCGCCGGCGGGCGTGCCGGCCACGGCCATGAACTCGTCGCCCAGGTCCATCAGCTGCAAGTCGAAGTGGCCGCGCGCCGCCGGGCCGGTGTCGGCGCAGACGCAGAAACACTCGTCGCCGATGTCGCGGTCGGGGTCGGTGCAGACGACGTTGACGAGGAAGAGATTGCGCCGGCGTCTTTCGTAGTAGGGGTCGCGGAAGTCGCGGCCGAGGTAGAACCGGTCGAGGTGGTGGATCCCGGCCACGTCGCAGGAGCGCAGGCCGAAGATGGCGCGCCTCGGCTCCTCGAAGGTCGGCTCGATGGCGTAGCTGCCGTTCTGCCTCTGCACCCGCAGCAGGCGCTCGATCGGCGGCAGGACGTAGCGCTTGGGCGGGTAGTAGGGATTGGGCAGGTGCAGCTCGATCCGGTCGCGGTTTTCGTCCGTCACCATGTCGAAGTACGTGTCGCGGCCCCGGCCGCGGAACGGGGCGAGCACCTCGCGACCGTCCGCGCGGAGCAGGTCGACGATCCGGAGCACGTCATGGCGCGCCACGAGCCGGGCCTTCATGCGGCCTCCTTTTCCACCCGCACGGGCACGAACGGGCCGCCGTCGGCGGCGCCGCCAATCTGCTGCTGGACCTGGCGGACGAAGAATGGCACGAAGACAGTCCCGCGGCGGATCTCGGGGATGACGCGGGCCGCGACGACCGCCGAGCCGGCGGAGGCGCGCAGGCGGATCCTCTCGCCATCGCGCACCCCCAGCGCCTTGGCGTCGTCGGTGTTGAGCTCGACGAAGCCCTCCGGGTAGTCGAGCAGCAGGATGCGGTACTCGCGCTTCAGCGTCTCGCTGTGCTGGATGAGCACGTTCTGGTGCCAGTAGTAAAGCGAATTGCCGAACACGAGGGTGTGCGGGAAATCCGCCGCGGCGGCCGCGGCCGGCGGCGGCTGGGGCGGCGGGACGAACTTGAAGGCGCCCGCGGGAATCCCGTCGCCGAACAGGAACCGCGTGCCCAGCGGGCGGTCGGCGGTGCACGGCCACTGCCGTCCGTAGTCGCGGGCGAGGTTGTCGTAGCCGGCGCCGGCGTAGAACGGCACGACCCGGCCGATCTCGTCCATCACCTCGGCGGCGGAGCCGTAGTGCCAGTCCGCGCCGAGCGCGCGGGCGACGCGCACCAGCTGCTCCCACGCCGGCGTGGTGCCGGGCAGCGGCGGGACGACCTGCTCGGCCAGCTGGATCCGGCGTTCGGTGCTGGTGAAGGTCACCTGCTCCTCACCGAACGCGGTGGTCGGCAGTACGACGTGGGCGTAGCGCGAGGTCTCGGTGCGGAACAGGTGCTGGACCACCACCAGCTCGCATTGCTCGAGCCGCGCGGCGGCGTCGCCCAGGAAGGCGCTGCTCACCGGATCGTAACGGCAGAGCCACACGCCGCGGACGTGGGTGGGTTCGCGACCGGCGAGCACGGCGCGGGCGCTCGCGCCCGGGCCGGACGGCAGCCGCGCGTGCCAGGCCGCCTCCAGCGCGGCGCGGGCGGCGGGGTCGGCGACCGGCCCGTAGCCGGGCAGGCGGTCGGGCAGCATGCCCAGGTCGCAGACGCCCTGCAGATTGTTGTGTTCGGTCAGGGCGTAGAGGCCGGCGCCCTCGCGCCCGAGCTGGCCGGTGAGGAGCGCCAGGTTGACAGCCGCCTCGACCGCGGCCGCCGGCCGGGCTTCGATGCCGGTGGAGTAAAGGATGGCGGCGGATTTGGCGCGGGCGTAGGCGAGCGCGGCCGCCTCGATCAGCCCGGCGGACACCCCGCAGGCCGCCGCGGCCGCGAGCAGGTCGCAGTCGCGCACGCGGGCGAGGAAGGCGTCATAACCGCGGCAGTGCGCCGCGATGAACGGCAGGTTCATCAGGCCGCGGTCGATAATCACCTTGGCGAGGGCGCCGTAGAGGACGGCTTCGGTGCCGGGTTTCAACTGAAGGAAGAGGTCCGCGCTTTCGGCCACGCGGTGGCGGCGCGGGTCGATCACGACGAGCCGGGCGCCGTTGAGCTTGGCGCGGATGACGGCGCCGCCGATCGTCGGCAGCTGGGTGGCGAGGTCGACGCCGTCCACGACGATGACCTCGCTGCGCGCCAGTTCGCCGATGGAGTTGGTCGTGGCGCCGACCCCGAGCATCTCGAGCAGGACGTTGACCGAGTTGTTCCCGTAGACCCCGGCGCCGTGGTCAACGTTGTTCGTGCCGATGACAGCCCGGGCCAGTTTCTGGAGCAGGTAGGACTCCTCGTTCGAACAGCGCGGCGAGTTGAAGAACGCGAGCGCATCGGGACCGTGGCGGGCGCGCAGGTCAAGCAGGCGCGTGGCAATGAAGCCGAAGGCCTCGTCCCAGCTGACCTCCTCGAGGCGGCCGTTGCGGCGGAGCAGGGGCTGCTGCAGGCGGTCGGGTGAGCTGGCGACCTCGTGCGCGTGCCAGCCGCGGACGCAGATGCGACCCTGGTTGGCGGGGTGCGAGGTGCTGGGGTAAACGCCAACCACCCGGTTGCCCGAGGTCTCGAGGTAAAGACCGCAGCCGACACCGCAGAACGTGCAGGTGGTCAGGCGATGCGCCATGGGCAGACGTTTCCGGCGCGGCGATCTTCAGATCGCGCGAAAGGCCGGTCAAGAAGGTGGCACCCGATAGAAGCGAAGGCGTTGGGCAGAATTAGGTCGCGGCCGCCAGCGCGCGCGCGCGAAGTTACGGCACGGGACGGCGCGGGACTCGGCCGTCCCTTGCGCCCCCGCGCTGCAGGGCGTCCGGCGCGGCGGAGCGGACGCGACCAGGATTCGACGCGCGGCCCACCGAACTCAACGGGAACAACAGCCATCGCCGAGTCCGCGGAGCGCGGGGCGGGCTGATCAGCGGCGGGAAACGCCGGGGCCGCTTTCTCCACAGAGCCATGCAGGTTTCGCGTCATTGGCGGACGTGGGCACCGCTTTGTCCGGCAAATGTGCAGCATTGATTAGTAAACGTTTTCACGCAAGTCCGCATTCGCATGCGCGATTCCAAATCTCTTGATTCGCAACCAGCGTTATATATGTAATAGCTTATTGGATTAATGTCTTATGACTGGAACCGTGACGGCCAGAGCGAAGATGCACCGGTTCATTCTCCCCAAACGGCGTATTTTGTGCCGACCGATCGACGTCTGGCATGATCATGTCCTGTCTCATTCTCAGGCAAAGCGCTTGGAATTTAATTACATAATAGATTTATATACAGCGAGAAACTAACAAGTCCTATTGGCATCTCAAAAAAGTAAACGATTACATTGATTTTCTCCGGTGGAGTGTCCATACGGGTGCTGGTGAAGATTCAAGGTTCAATCTGCTCTATCGCAACGACCTTGGGCTGGCTTCGGCTGGGCGGTGGCCACGGGCGTCACTGCGACTTGACGCGCACGGCGGGACCGGCATCACGACGATGGGACGGCGATTCGCCCGGGCCCGCGACCGCGCGCCCGGGCGCGAGTTCTCTTCCGCAAATGAAAAAATCACTACAGACTTTCGGGGTCGCGGTGGGGCTGGTCCTGGCCGCGGGCGTGGGCGTGCGCGCCGCCGATTACCGGCTGGCCGGACGCATTGCGCTGCCGGGCAACGGCAGCTGGGATTACCTCACGGCCGATCCGGCGGCGCGCCGGTTGTACGTCACGCACGGCACTTGCGTGCACGTGCTCGATCTCGACACGCAAAAGCCGGTCGGTGAGATCGCACCCACGCCGGGAGTGCACGGAGTGGCGCTCGCGCCGGAGCTGGGCCGCGGGTTCACCAGCAACGGCGCGGAGGCGACCGTGACCGTGTTTGACCTGAAGACCTTGGGTCGGGTCGGGATATTGAGGGTCAACGGCACGAAACCGGACGCGATTCTCTATGATCCGTTCACGCGCCGCGTTTTCACCTTCAACGGGGACAGCGACAATTCGTCGGCGTTCGACGCGGTGACGGGGGAGGCGCTCGGAACGATCGAGCTCGGCGGCGGGCCGGAATTCGCGGTGAGCGACGGCGCGGGGCACTGCTTCGTCAACCTGGAGGAGGAGGCGGAAGTCGTGCGCTTCGATCCCAAGAAGCTCGAGATCACCGCCCGCTGGCCGCTGGCGCCGGGGGCCACGGCGACCGCCCTCGCGCTCGACGCCGGCAACCACCGCCTGTTCGCGGGCTGCCGCAGCCGGGTGCTGGTGATCCTCGACGCCGACACCGGCGCCCACATCGCCGAGCTGCCGATCGGCGGGGTGGTGGACGCGGTGGCGTTGGACACGCTGCGCCGGCGCGCGTTCGTGGCGTGTGGCGAAGGGGTGGTGAACGTCATCGGATGGACCGACCCGGCCCATTACTCTGTCTTGGCCACGATCCCGACCCGCCCCGGGGCCAAGACGCTCGGCTACGACGCCAAGACCGGGCGCCTTTATCTTTCAGTGGCGGATTTTGGTCCCGCGCCCGCCGCCGCGCCGGGCCAGCCCAATCCGCGTCCGCCGATTCTGCCGGGCAGCTTCGGTCTGCTTGTGGTCGAGCCGGCCGGCGGTTGAACCTTGATCGGAATCCGCCATGAAGAGGCGCCCGTTCCTCCATCTTTGCGCGCTGGTTGTCGGCCCCTTGATCGCCGCGGTGCCGGACGGATTCGGCCAAGGCGGCCCGCCAATGATCACCGACGATCCGGGTACCCCGGGCAACGGCCATTGGGAAATCAACGTGGCCACCACGGTGGAGAGGCGTCCCGGGGAAAACGTGGCCGAGATGCCCCTGTTGGACCTCAACTACGGGATGGGCGACCGACTCCAGTTGAAATACGAGGGTTCCTGGCTGGTCAAACGGTCGGCGGGTGAACCGGAGACCAGCGGGCCCAGCGATTCGTTGGTGGGCGTTAAATGGCGCTTCTATGACGCCGGCGAGCACCAGCTGGCCGTCTCCACCTATCCGCAGCTGGGGTTTGCGAATCCCGGCTCGCGGTCGGCGGACCGCGGGCTGACAGAGGGCGACACGACGCTGCTGCTGCCCTTCGAATTCCAGAGGGATCTGGGCCCGCTCGAATGGAACGCGGAGGTCGGCCGGGAGTTTCACCGGCATGGCGGCGACGATATCTGGCTCTTCGGCCTGGCGGCGGGACATTCCTTCGGCGAGGCCCTCGAGCTGGCCGCTGAGATCCATGGCACGGCAAACGCACGGCTCGGGGCGTCGGAACTGACCGCCAACTTCGGGCTGCGCACGCGTCTGGCGGAGCATTGCACGCTGCTGCTCTCGGTTGGCCGGGAGTTCCACAACGACTTCGAGCCCCGCCTGACGCTGATCGGGTATCTGGGCCTGCAGCTGACGCTTTGAAATCATCGTTTCGGCGCGGCGCGCAAAGGCTCGCCATGCCGGCGGATTGACTCAAGATGGCCGCCGAATCAGAGGTGCGGTTCCTGGTTTCAATGACATGATTTCGTCCCGCTCGATGCCCAGCCTCACGGATGTCGCCCGCCGCGCGAAGGTGTCCATCGCCACGGTGTCGCGCGTGATCAACAAGTCGGACAAGGTCATGCCGGAGACCCGGGAGCTGGTGGGCCGGGCGATGAAGGAGCTGGGCTACCGCCCGAGCCGGGTGGCCCGCCGCCTTCGCCAGCGGGGCGGCCGCCGGAACCTGCTTGGCCTGATCATTCCCGACATACAGAATCCGTTTTTTGCCGAGATGGCGCGCGGCGCCGAGGACGCGGCGTACGCCAACGAGTTCGCCGTCATCCTCTGCAACTCGGATGACGATCTGAAAAAGGAGCAGTTCTACCTCGACGTCATGCAGTCGGAGTCGGTGGACGGCATCATCCTGCCGCCGATCAACGAGCAGGACGCCGCGGTGCTCCAGTTGGTGGCGAGCGGCCTGCCGATCGTGACGGTGGACCGCAGCCTGGCGTATTCCGCGATGGACAAGGTGGAGGTGGATAACCGGCGGGGAGCCTGTGAGGCGGTGGAACACCTGATCAAGCTCGGGCACAAGCGGATCGGGTTGATCGCCGGCCTGCCCAAGGTCTCGACGAGCCGCGAGCGCCAGCAGGGCTACGAGGACGCCCTGGCTTCGCACAAGCTGCCCCTCCGGCCGGAATACGTGAGAACCGGCGACTACAAGCAGGCCAGCGGCCGGATGCTGGCCGAGGAGCTGCTCGCGCTGGCCGCGCCGCCCACCGCGCTGTTTGCCGCCAACAACCTCATGGCGGTCGGAGCGCTGGAGGCGATCCATGCGCGGCGCCTCAAGGTGCCCGGCGACATTGCCTTGATTGGATTCGATGACCTGCCCTGGGCCGATGCGCTCGACCCGCCGCTGACCGTGATCCGCCAGCCCGCGTACGAGGTGGGGCGCGCCGCTGTTGAATTGCTTTTGAAGCGTCTGAGCGACCCGAAACGGCCGGAGACGCACCTCAAACTGCTCCCCAAGCTTGTCATTCGAGGGTCTTGCTAAACAGCATGTTGAAAATGATGGGCTGAATTTTGACAGGCGAAAGTAAACGTTTACATTGAATTTTGGTACGAACCTGTCTAGTCACTCACCCAACGTGCGCGATACCCCGATTTCTCCAGCCGCGACCGGCGTTGTATTCGCCATCCTGACTCTTTCCGCGAACACCGATCGGTCGGCCTTGCGGCGGTCGGTCGGGCGCGGCCGATGCGCCGGCGCGATGTGCGCGCGATTCCCGAAGTGAGAATGAACCGGCTGCTGCGTTTTTTTGCCACGGGGGAGGCCAGGCCGCGATTGCAGGACCCGGCGCGCGTCGAACAACTCTACCGCCGGCACCGGACGCGAATCATGATCGCCATCACGGCCGGGTACGCGCTGGCGTACACGTGCCGGCTGGGTCTGGACGTCGTCAAGAAGCCCCTGATCGATGGCGGCATTTTCACCGCGGATCAGCTCGGCGTGATCGGCTCCGCGGTGTTCTATGCCTATGCCTTTGGCAAGCTGATCAACGGGTTTCTGACCGACCACGCCAACATCAAGCGGTTCTTTGCGGTCGGCGTCTTTCTGTCGGCGGTGATGAACCTGCTGATGGGGTGGTCCACGCTGCTCTGGGTGGCCGTGGTGCTCTGGGGGCTCAACGGTTGGTTTCAGTCCTTCGGCGCGCCGTCCGGAGTGGTCGCCATGTCGCAGTGGTTTAGCAACCGGGAACGCGGCCGGTTCTACGGCATCTGGAGCACGGCCCATCCGCTGGGCGAAGGCCTGACCTTCGTCGGCTCCGCCGCCCTGGTCACCTACTTTGGCTGGCGGGGCGGCTTCGTCGGCCCCGGGCTCATGGGGCTCGTGGTTGCGGCGGCCATTTTTCTGCTGGTGCAGGACCGTCCGGCCACCCTGGGTCTGCCGACGGTGGCGGAATGGAAGGACGATCATCTGGCGTCCACGGCGGCCGGGGCGTCGACTTCCACCTGGCGGACGCAGCTGTCCATTCTCAAGCTGCCGTCGATCTGGGTGCTGGCGCTGGCGAGTGCCACGATGTACATGACCCGCTATGCGATGAGCAGTTGGGGGATGCTCTATCTGCAGGAGGCCAAGGGTTATTCGGGTCTCCAATCCGGCGGCCTGCTGGCCCTCTACCCGCTGGCGGGGCTGGTCGGATGCGTCTCCTATGGATTCATCTCCGACGGCCTGTTTCAGGCCAAGCGCCCGCCGCTCAACCTGATCTGCGCCGTGCTCGAGCTGGTGGCGCTGGCCGTGCTGTTTTTCGGGCCCCCGGGGCACACCGTCCTGCTGGCCGGGGCCTTCATGCTCTACGGCTTTTCGATCAGCGGTCTGATCACGTCGCTGGGCGGCTTGTTCGCCGTCGACATCGCCCCGAAACGGGCCTCGGGCGCGGCCATGGGCTTCATCGGGGTGTTCAGCTATCTGGGCGCTGCCCTGCAGGAACGGGTCAGCGGCTACCTCATCCAGCAGGGCACCACTATGGTGCAGGGCGTGCGACACTATGACTTTCACACCGTCATCATCTTCTGGATGGGCACCTCCGTCCTCTCGATGATTCTGGCGGCATCCCTGTGGCGGGTCCGGGCCAGCGACTAGGAGCCCGGCGCGCCGCCCGCGAAATTATGCGTTACGACATCGTCATTCTGGGCAACTACACCAAGGACACGATCGTGTCCCCCGCGGGGACCCGGTACGTGGACGGCGGCGGCTTCAATTACGGGGCGCACGTCGCGGCCATGATGGGCCTCAAGACCGCCGCCGTGACACGGCTGGCGCGCGAGGACGCGCATGTCGTCGCGGCCCTCGAGCGGCTGGGGATCGACGTGTATCCCACCTACACGCCGCATTCGACGTTGATGCGGCTTTATTACCCGACGACCAACCCCGACGTGCGCACCCTCACGGTGACGACGATCGCCGGCCCGTTCACCCCGGATCAGTTCACCGACCTGGAGGCCCGGGTGTTTCTGGTCAATGCCTCGGCCCGCGGCGAGGTGGACCTGGATGTGATTCGAACGCTGAAGCAGAAGGGCGGATGGCTGGTGGGCGACGCGCAGGGGTACGTGCGCGTCATCGCGGGCGACGGGACCCTGAAATTCGACCGCGACTGGGCGGATCGGCGGCGCGTGCTCTCCCATTTCGACATCCTGAAGACCGACATCGTGGAGGCCGAGGCGCTCACCGGCCTGAAGGACCGGCGGGCCGCCGCCGAGATGCTCGCCTCCTGGGGCCCGCGCGAGATCGTGCTCACCCATGGGGAGGGCCTGCTGGTGCTGGCCGAAGGCAAGGTCCACGAGGCCGCCTTCCGCCCCGAGAAGGCCGTCGGCCGCAGCGGCCGCGGCGACACCTGCATCTCATCCTATGTCGCCCGGCGTCTGACGGCCCCGCCCGCCGAGGCCACCGTCTGGGCCGCCGCCGTGACCAGCCTCAAGCTGGAGGCGGAGGGCCCGATCAAGCGCACGGTGCGGGATGTGGAAGAGATGATCCGGCGCAAATACCAGGGCGCGGGCGGGAGCCCGTAGCCACCGCCGTCCCGGCCGGATGCGCCCAGGCGCGCGGATTTTTTCCCTCCGATGCCCACCGCCGACCCGACAGTGCTCCAGATGCGCGGCATCGCCAAGCGGTACCCGGGGGTGGTGGCGCTGGACGGCGTGGATCTAGCGGTGCGGTGCGGCGAGGTCCATGGCCTGCTCGGCGAGAACGGCGCCGGCAAGTCCACCTTGGTGAAGATCTTGGCGGGCGCCGTGCGCCGCGATGCCGGCACGGTCACGATCGACGGCCGGGAGCAGGCGCTGGACTCGCCGCGCGCCGCCCAGGCGGCCGGGGTGAGCATCATCTATCAGGAGTTCAACCTGGTGCCCCATCTCTCGGTGGCCGCCAACGTCTTCCTCGGGCGCGAGCCGCGGGGCCGGCTGCCGGGGACCCTGGACCAGCCGCGCATGGAACGGACGACGGCGGAGCTGCTGCGCGGACTCGAGGTCGGCGTCGAGCCGCGGGCGACGGTCGCGCGGCTCGGCGTCGCCGAGCAGCAGATGGTCGAGGTGGCCAAGGCCCTCTCGCTCGAGGCCCGGATCCTTGTGATGGACGAGCCCACCTCGGCGCTCACGGCGCGCGAGATCGCGCAACTCTTCCGGGTCATCCGCACGCTGCGCGCGCGGGGGGTGGCGGTGATCTACATCTCGCACCGGATGGAGGAGCTGTTTGCCATCGCCGACCGGGTGACCGTCCTGCGCGACGGCCGCGTCGTCGGCACGCGGGAGCTGGCCGCCGTCACGCGCGGCGAGCTGGTGCGGATGATGGTGGGGCGCGATCTGGCCGAGCACTTTCCCCGCCGCCAGGGCGCGCCGGGCGCCGAGCGGCTGCGGGTCGAGGGCCTGGCCCGCCGGGGCGTGCTCCACGACATCTCGTTTGCGCTGAGGGCCGGCGAGGTCGTGGGTCTCGCCGGGCTCATGGGGGCGGGGCGCACCGAGCTGGCGCGGGCCCTGTTCGGGGCGGACCCGATTGACGCCGGCCGCATCTGGATCAACGGCCGGGAGGTGACGATCGCTTCGCCGCCCGCCGCCGTCCGGCGGGGCCTTGGCTTCCTGACCGAGGACCGCAAGCGGCAGGGTCTCGTCCTGGGTCTGGACCTGGTGGCCAACACCTGCCTGGCAAGCCTCGATGATTTCTCGGTCGGCGGCGTGATGCGGCGCGGACGCGAAGTCGCGGCCACCGCGCGCTGGGTCGGGGAGCTGCGGATCAAGACCGCGGGCCTCGGCCAGCCCGTGGCGAACCTCAGCGGCGGCAACCAGCAAAAGGTGGTGCTGGCGAAATGGCTCTGCCGCCAGGCCGACGTCCTGCTTTTCGACGAACCGACCCGCGGCATCGACGTGGGCGCGAAGGTCGAGGTCTATCAGCTCATCAACCGGCTGGCGGCCGCGGGCAAGGCCATCCTGCTGATTTCGTCGGACCTGCCCGAGGTGCTCGGCATGAGCGACCGCATCCTCGTGATGCACCGCGGCCGCCTCGCCGGGGAATTCGCCGCCGGGGCCGCCACCCCGGAGGCCGTCCTGCAATGCGCCCTTGGCGCCGAGGCGGCATGAGGACCCCGGGGATCATCGCGGGCCATGCCCGGCAGTTCGGCACCCTGGCCGTGCTGCTGGCGCTGGGCGCGACGATCAGCCTGAGCACGCCCCATTTCCTGACGGTCGCCAACTTGCTCAACGTGGCGCAACAGACCGTGGTCAACGCCCTGGTCGCGGCCGGCCTCACGTTTGTCATCATCTCGGGCGGGATCGACCTGTCGGTCGGCTCGATCCTCGCCTTTGCCGGCATCGTGATGGCGCACGCGCTGCGCGCCGGCTGGCCGGCGCCGCTGGCCGTGCTCGCGGGGCTCGCGGTCGGCGCCGCCTGCGGGGCGGTCAACGGCGGCCTGGTGGCGTTTGGGCGGCTGCCGCCGTTCATCGCGACGCTCGGGATGATGAGTGTCGCGCGCGGCGGGGCGTTGCTGGCGAGCGACGGCCGGCCGGTGTCGGGTTTCAGCGCGCCGTTCCGCTGGTTGGCCACGGGCGAGGTGGCCGCGGTGCCGGCGTCGGTGCTGCTCCTGCTCGCCGTCTATGCCGCGGCACATTTCGCGCTCCAGCGGACTAAGTTCGGCCGGTACGCGTTTGCCATCGGCGGCAGCGAGGAGGCGGCGCTGCTTTCCGGCGTGCCGGTGCGGCGCTACCAGGTGGGGATCTATGCCGCCGGGGGCGGGCTGGCGGCGCTGGCGGCCGTCGTGCTCACCGCGCGCCTCAACTCCGCCCAGCCCATCGCCGGTCTGGGCTACGAACTCGACGCCATCGCCGCGACCGTGATCGGCGGCACCAGCCTCATGGGCGGCCAGGGTTCGATCCTCGGCACGCTCCTGGGCGCGCTCATCATGGGTGTGCTCCGCAACGGGCTCAACCTCCTCGGCGTCTCGTCGTTCATCCAGCAGGTCGTCATCGGCGCGGTGATCATCGCGGCCGTGCTGTTCGACGTGGCGCTCAAAAGAACGCGACGCTAGCGGTCCCATGCATTTCCGGATCCCTCTTCTGCCCCGTCTGGCCGGCGCCCTCGCGTTGGCGGCGCTGCCGGGCGGGTGCGGGCGCCGCGGGGTGGAGGGCGCGCCCGGGGTGGGGCGGGCCGCCGGCGCCCGGCCGGTGGTCGCGCTCGTCCTGAAGACCCTGAATCACCCGTACTTCATCGACATGCAGCGCGGGGCCGAGGAGGCGGCGCGGACCGCCCGGGTCGAATTGATCGTGCAGGCGGCGGAGCGCGAAATCGACGTCGAGCGCCAGATGGAGATCATCGAGAACCTCATCCAGCGCCACGTCGACGCCCTGGTCATCGCCCCCAGCGGCTCCCGCGAAATCGTGCCGGTGATAATCAAGGCCAACCGGGCCGGCATCCCGGTGATCATTGTCGACACGCGGGTGGACGCCCCCGCCCTGCGGGCCGCCGGCGGCCGGATCGTGACCTTTGTCGGCTCCGACAACTATGAAGGCGGACGGATCGCCGGCTCATTCCTGGCGGAGCGCATGCAGGGGCGGGCGCGGATCGCGGTGCTGGAAGGCATCCCCGGCCACGAGACCGGCGACGCGCGCCTGCGGGGGTTCCGCGATGCCATCGCGGGCCGGGCGGGCCTGGTGATCGTGGCGTCACAGCCGGCCAACTGGGAGCGCGACCAGGGCTACAATGTCTGCCAGAACATCCTCCAGGCGCATCCCGACGTGAACGCCTTGTTTGCCGCCAACGACCTGATGGCGCTGGGCGCGCTGGAGGCGATCGCCGCCGCCGGCCGCGGCGGCCGCATCACCGTCGTCGGCTTCGACGCGCTGGACGAGGCCCGGCAGGCCGTGAAGCAGGGCACGATGGCCGGCACGGTCGCCCAGGATCCGGCGCAGATGGGGCGCGCCGGCATCGAGGCGGCGGCCCGGATCCTGCGCGGTGGCTCCGTGCCCCCCGAGATCGGCGTGCCCATCCAGCTCGTTCACTGAACCTTCTCAACCCACCATGAAAAAAACCCTGAATCTTGGAGTCATCGGGCTGGGCCGCCTCGGCAGCCAGTACGCCCGTTACGTTGCCTCGCGCCTCGCCGGCGCCCGGCTTTACGCCGTGTCGGACGTCCGGCCCGACGTCGGCAAAGCCGTCGCCGCCGAGACGGGGGCGGAGAAGGTCTACGTGGAATACCACGACCTGCTCGCCGACAAGGCGGTCGACGCGGTCGTGGTCATGACGCCCACGAAGCTGCACGGCGAGGTCGTGATCGCCGCCGCCAAGGCGAAGAAGGCGACCTTCTCCGAGAAGCCGCTGTCGCTCGACCTGGCCGAGGCGGAGGCGATGAAGGACGCGGTGGCGCGGAACGGGAATTTCTTCCAGCTCGGGCTGATGCGGCGCTTCGACCGGGCTTACGCCGCGGCCAAGAAGCAGGTCGACGCCGGCGCCATCGGCACGCCGATCGTGTTCAAGGCCACGGCCAAGGACCCGTTCCCGCCGCCGATCGACTTCGTGCGGCCGGAAAACAGCGGCGGGTTGTTCATGGACATGGGCGTGCACGATTTCGATCTCGCGCGCTGGTTCATGGGCGAAGTGAAGAGCGTGTTCAGCGTCGGCAGCGCCGTGGCCTATCCCGAGATTGGCAAGGTGGGCGACGTCGACAACGGGCTCACCCTGCTCACGTTTGCCAACGGCAACATTGGCGAGGTCCACCTGAGCCGCACCGGGGTCTACGGCTACGACATCCACACCGAGATCGTCGGCACCAAGGGCACGCTCCAGATCGGCTACGACCGCGAGACGGCGGTGCTGGTGAAGACCCAGGGTGTCATCGCCCACGACACCATCCCGGGGTTCTACGAGCGCTTCGAGCAGGCGTACCTGAGCCAGCTGCAGAACTTCGTCGACAATCTGCGCCTTGGGCGGCCGTCGCCGATCGTGTGCGACGACGGGATCGCGGTCCTGCGGATCGCGCTCGCCGCCACGCGCTCGTGGCACTCCGGCAAGGCCGAAACCGTCAAGTGACCGATGCCTCCGCGCTACGACATCGTTTCCATCGGACACGTCGACAACGCGATCCTCAACGACCGCGGCCGCGTTTCGCGGTTCACCGGGGGCGCGGTGTATTACTCGTCGTTCGCGGCACGCCGGTCGGGGGCCCGGGTCTGCGTGGTGACCAAGCTGCACCCGCGGGACTTCGGGCTGCTGGATGAGCTGCGGGCGGAGGGGATCGACGTGGTGGCGATCCCCTCCCGGCACACGACCTCGGTCGAGAACATCTTTGAGACCGAGGACGTGGACCGGCGGAAAGTCACGCTGCGGGCGCAGGCCGATCCGTTCGTGAGCGACGACATTCCCGCGGTGGAGACGAAGGTTTTCAACCTGGCCGGTCTGTTTGTCGGCGAGCTGCCCGACCCGCTGATCGCGGACGTGGCGGCGCGCGGCGCCCGCGTCGCCCTCGACCTGCAGGCGATGCTGCGCCGGAGCGAGGGCGGCCGCTTCCGCTGGCAGGACTGGCCGGCGAAGCGGACCTACCTTCCGCTGGTCGACTATCTCAAGGCCGACTCGCTGGAGTCGGAGGTGATCACGGGGCTGGCGGACCGCCAGGAGGCGGCGAAGCAGCTGCACGCGTGGGGCGCCCGGGAGGTGATGATCTCGCACGCCTCGGAGGTGATCGTCTACGACGGGCGGCAGGTGTATCGCGCCCCGTTCAACCCACGCAATCTGTCGGGGCGGACGGGCCGGGGGGACACCGTTTTCATCGCCTATCAGGTCCGGAGGTTGACCCACGGAATCCAGGAATCGGTCGATTACGCGGCCGCGCTCTGCAGCATCAAGATGGAGAGCCCGGGGCCTTTCCGTGGCACGATGGAGGATGTTCTGGTGCGGATGGCGGCCTTGAGGTAGGCGTTTTTTTGGACCGCCCGGTCGAGGTGGGGATGATTTCTGGATGCTGAAAGCCGCGCAACATACTCACGTGGATGTGATTAAATACTGTTCGGGGCGGCAGAAATCTCGGGCGGATGGCATCCAAGAAAATGCTTTACAGCGGGCGGGTGCAGTGCATATGTAATCGTTTACACCAAGGACCGTCCGGCTCTGCTACCCTCAGCGTTATTTGCATTCTACAGAATCCGGCGCGTTTTGGTGAAAACGTTTACATCCCTTGGACCACAGGAGAATCGACACATGACACAGGCCAAAATGAAGGCGGTAAGACTGTACGCCGACTGGGATCCGCGGCCGGGCTTTAAGCTCGGCTCAAAGGACATCGACAAGAAGCAAACATACCTGGGTAGTCGGGTATGGCGCAATCCACGCCTCGTGGTCGAAGAGGTGCCGGTGCCGAAGCCGGGACCGCGGGAAGTGCTGCTTGAGGTCCAGCAATGCGGAATCTGCGGGAGCGACGTCCACATGGCGCAGGCCGACAAGGACGGCTACATCTTCTACCCCGGCCTGACCGGCTTCCCCTGCACCTTGGGACACGAATTGTCGGGCATCGTCCGCGAGGTCGGCCCCGGCGCCCGGGACAAGAAGACCAACCAGCCCTTCAAGGGCGGGGAATGGGTCTGCACCGAGGAGATGGTCTGGTGCGGCGCCTGCCAGCCCTGCGCCGACGGTTTCCCCAATCACTGCGAGCGGCTGGATGAAATCGGCTTCAACGTCAACGGCGCCTTCACGAAGTACATCGTGCTGCCGGACCGTTTGCTCTGGAGTCTCGATCCCCTCCGCGAGCACTATGCCGACAAGGACGTGTTTCGCCTGGGGAGCATGGTCGAGCCGACCTGCGTGGCCTACACGGGCGTGATCGTCCGCGGCGGCGGCATCAAGGCCGGCGACAATGTGGTCATCTGCGGCTCGGGCCCGATCGGGCTGGCGGCTTGCGCCATCCTGAAGCGCGCCGGCGCCGCGAAGGTGATTCTTTCCGAGCCGGAGCCCGCCCGCGCGGCGGTCGCGAAGAAGCTCGGCGCGGACGAGGTCATCAACCCGATCAAGGAAAACATGAAGGAGCGGGTGCTCGAAATCACCCACGGGATGGGCGCCAAGCTCTATCTCGAGGCGACGGGGCTCCCCACCATCGTCTACCCGCAGATCGAAGCCTGCATCTGGGAAGGCCGCACCCTCAACGCGACCGTCGTCATCGTGGCCCGCGCCGACGCCAAGATCCCGGTGACCGGCGAGGTGCTCCAGGTCCGCCGCGCGCAGATCGTCGGCACCCAGGGACACTCGGGCGACGGCACGTTCCCGCACGTCATCCAGTGCATGGCCAACGGCATGAACATGCTGCCGATGATCACCAAGGAGATTTCGCTCGCGCAGGTGCCCGAGAACATCATCCGCCTGCAGACCGACCGGCAGGAATGCAAGATCAGCTGCTCGAATCCGGGCGCCTAAAGGAGGACCCATGCCTGTCAAACCCAAGGGGGAGAACCCCAAGTTCACGACGACGAGCCACCCGCTCATCGTCTTCGAAGACACCGAGGTCGGCCGGCTGAAGAAGAAGATCTTCGACGCCCCCATGTCGGAGATCGACGCGATCCTGAAGGAGTATGACATCCCGTCGCCGTCCGAGCTCGGCAAGGGGGGCTGCTACATCCAGTCCACCCCGCGGGCGCTCCAGATCGAGAAGCGCCGCAAGAACGACGTCGTGATCATCCCGGTCGGGACGACCGAAAACCACGGCGCCCACTCCAACACCGGCCTCGACAACTTCATGGTGACGCAGATTGCCGAAGGGGTCCGCCGGTACACGGCCAAGAAGGGACGCGAGGTCAACATCGCGGCCCCGCCGCTCAATTACGGCGGGCATCCCTACCACCACCTCGGCATGCCCGGCACCATCATGCTGCCCCAGGAAACCGTGGTGGAGACGCTGATCTACGTGATGCTGGGCCTCTGGAACGACGGCTACCGCAAGCAGATCATCATCAACAACCACGGCCAGCTCTGGATGCTGGAGACCGCCCTGCACGAGTTCTGCAAGCGCTTCCAGCTCCCGGGCATCTACCAGGTGATGGACTGGCACCGCGCGATCCGCGAATTCTTCATCCCGGTCAACCGGCGGGACTCGCTCGAAACCACGTTCATCCACGCCGATGAAAGCGAGACGGCGGTCGGGTTGCTGCTGTTCCCCGACATGATCGACATGCGGTTCGTGAAGGACGAACGGGGGAAGAGTTTCCTGCCGGGCGGCCACTTCGACACCTCGGTCGATCCGTGGCGGCGTCCCCATCGCTGGTCGGAAGGCGAGGGCCACGCCGCAATCGAGCGGGCCGGGACCCCGGGTGGGGTGGTGGGCGAGCCGTCGCTGGCGACCGCGGAGAAGGCGAAGCGGCCGATCGCGGCCATCCTCTCGTACCTCACCCTGTGCGTCGACCAGATCCTGGACGCCTATCCGCCCGGGAAACTGCCCCCGATCGACCAGATCACCCTGCGCGATCCGAAGGAACTCGAGCCGTTCCTGAAGGAGCCCTACGCGCCGGGTTGGAAATCCGTCTTCGAACTGCCCTTGATCGGGCCGTTCACCAAAGGTTAGCTGAGCTGGGCGGAGCGCGCAGGAAGCGCTCCGCCCTTTTCCTTGCCGCTGTTACCCGCTCGCCGTAACCCAACGATGACCCGCCGCTTCCGGTACCCGCTGTCGCTGCAGACCGTCCTTCCGGACGATTACGGCCGGAACGAGGAATTCGCCTCGCTCCTCGGCTGGCTGCAGCAATCCGGCTATTGGGGACTGGAGCTCAACATGAGCGATCCGAACGGCTTCAACTTCGAGGCGGTGCGCGGGTTCCTCGGGCAATACAATCTGGAACTGTCGATGCTCGCCACCGGATTCACCGCGGGCCGCCTCGGCCTGTCGCTCTCCGACCCGGACGAGGACAGCCGGCAGCGCGCCGTGGCCAAGTGCCAGGAGATGATCGAGTGGATCCGGCATCCGGGCACCGGCGTCATCATCGGCCGGCTCAAGGGCGGCCCGGCCGCGGACGTCGCGGCGGCGCGGCGCCAGTTCGCGCGCTCGCTGGCGGACATCCTGCCGGTGGCGGAGGCGCGGAAAGTCCTGGTCCTCGTCGAGGCCACCAACCGCCGCGAGACGGCGGTCGCCAACACCGTCGATGAGGTCGCCCGGCTCCTGGGCGCCCGCGGCTTCCGCTGCGTCGCGGTGCTGCCGGACACCTACCACATGAGCATTGAGGAGCCCGACATGCTCGCCACCCTCCGCCGCCACGCGGCGCACCTTCCGTCGCTCCACCTCTCGGACGACAATCGCTGCTTCCCGGGCCTCGGGGGCCTCGATTTCGCCCGGATCTTCCTGGTCCTGCGGGAGGCCGGGTTCGCCGGCCGGGTCGCGATCGAGGGCAACGTCCGCGGCGACCTGAGAAGCGACCTCGAGGCGACGACGAAATATCTGACGCCGCTGCTCGCGGCCTGAGAGGAAACCATCATGGCTGACAAGATTCGCGTTGGGGTGATCGGCACGGGCCGGATCGGGCGGCTTCACACGGAGCACCTGGCCAGCCGCGTCCCCGGCGCCCAGGTGGCCGCCGTTTCCGACGTCATCAAGGTGGCGGCCGAGAAATGCGCCGCCGACTTCAATGTGCCGCGCAGCACCGACGACTACCGCCGGTTGCTCGCGGACCGGACGATCGACGCCGTGGCCATCTGCTCGAGCACCGACACGCACGCGCAGATGATCGTGGAGGCCGCCGCGGCCGGGAAACACATCTTCTGCGAGAAGCCGATCGCCCTCGACCTGGCCCTGATCGACCAGGCACTGGCGGCGGTGCGGGACGCCGGGGTGAAGCTGCAGATCGGCTTCAACCGGCGGTTCGATCCCAATTACCGGCGGGTCTGGGAACTGATCCGGGCGGGGCGGGTGGGCGATCCGCACATCCTGCACATCATCAGCCGTGACCCCGCGCCCCCGCCGGTCGCCTACGTGAAGGTTTCGGGCGGGATCTTCCTCGACATGATGATCCACGACTTCGACATGGCGCGCTACCTGATCGGCAGCGAGGTGGACGAGGTCTACACGCTGGCCGCCGTGCGGGTGGACCCGGCCATCGGACAGGCCGGCGACTTCGACACCGCCGTGGTCGCGCTGCGGTTCGCGAACGGCGTCATCGGGACGATCGACAACAGCCGCCGCGCGGTGTTCGGGTACGACCAGCGCGTCGAGGTCTTCGGCTCCGGGGGCATGGTCCGGACGGACAACAACACCCCCAACACCGCCGTCATCAGCGGCCCCGACGCCGTCAGCGAGGATCTGCCGCTGAATTTCTTCATGGACCGCTACATCGAGTCCTATGTACGCGAGATGCGGGAGTTCATCCGCTGCGTCGCGGAAAACCAGGAGCCATCCGTGACCGGGCTCGACGCCCGGGCACCCGTCCTGATCGGCAAGGCGGCCCGCCTGTCGGCCGACCAGCACCGGCCGGTCAAAATCGCGGAGATAGTCTCACGAGACATGCGATGAACACTCTCAGCTGAAGGTTCGAATTCACCCAAAATTAACCCCTTGAGGTTGCGACTCTGAGAGCCCGCAGCTTCAACCCCTAAGACCCCAAACCTGATTGAAATGAAGACCATAACAATGCTACCGGCCGGCTTGGGCCGCGGCTTGATAGTCGGCCTCGTCACCCTGTTTCTTGGACTGACGTGGGCCTATGGACAGTCTACGTCCGGCGTAAAATCCACCACCGGCAACCTAGTCGGACATGTCAGTGATGAGAGTAACAAACTCGCATTGGCCGGAGCCCGAGTAAGCGTCGTCGGCACCGAATTGGTTGGCTTCACCGACCAGGGCGGCGATTACCAGATCCAGGACGTGCCGGCAGGACATGACACCGTCATCGTCACATATGTCGGCTATCCCGCCCAAACCCTGACTGTTGACGTCCTGGGCGGGCAAACGACAAAACTCAACGTGCCGTTCGGTGCCGGGGAGGTGGTCGCGATGGAAGCCGTCAAGGTCACGGGCTCAGAGATTGGCACGGCGCGGGCCCTCAACGAGCAGTTGGCCGCACCCACGTACACCAACATTATCGCTGCGGATGCCATCGGACAGTTTCTGGACAAGAACGTGGCCGAGGTGCTCCAGCGCGTCCCAGGCATCGACATTGCCCGGGACAAGGGCGAGGGCCGGTTCGTGATCATCCGCGGCCTGGATCCGATTTACCTCGGGGTGTCCTTGAACGGCATCCGACTGTCGAGCGCGGAAAAGGCCGCGCGATCGTCGGCGTTGGACGACATGTCGTCCAACCTGATCTACTCCATGGATGCGGTCAAAGTGAACACGCCGGACATGGAGACGGATGCCCTGGGCAGCGTCAATATCAAGACCCACAGCGGGTTTGAAACTGATGGCGAATCAGGGATGTTCAGCCTCGGCTCCAGTTACGCCCACCAGCTGAACAAGACGGGCGGTTACAGTGGGGCGGCTTATTACACCAACCAGTACGACGGCGGCAAGCTGGGCATCTCCGTTGCCACCGCCGCCGACGACCGCAAGTCCTCCACCTTTTCCGAGCCGGAGACGACCATCTGGTCGCAGGTGAAGTCCCCGACCGACGGGCAGCAGCACTGGCTGTTGGGTGGGCAGGATTTTCGCGACTACGACAGCACCCGCTGGCGGCAGGGTGGGAGCGCGTCACTCGACTACAAGCTCAACGGCACCAGCAGGATTTGGTTCCGTTTTCTCGCCTCGTCCTACCTCGAGCATAACCAACAGTGGCTGACCGAGTTCAACTTCGGCTCCGGAACCATCCAGGCGCTCACCGACACGACCGCCACGGTTACCCTCCCGAAAAACACAATTCTCAAATCCGAGACCCAGATCGAAAACAACAAGCGCATTTCGTCCTACGTCGGAGGATGGAATTTCACCAGTGGTTCGTGGGTCAACGACGTTACGCTGGGCTACACGACCGGCAAATACACGCGCCCGACCGCCCAGATCGCCTTCTCCAACACCGGGAGCACCCAGGTCGCGTACGCCTTTGCCGACACGTGGCACAACAACGTGACCCAACTCACCGGTCCGGACATCGGCAGTCCTGCCAGCTATTCGCTGAGCACAAAAAGCGGCTACAGCAACACGACCTCCAACATGCACGAGCGGACGGTCCGCGACGACCTGCGCTACAGCTTCGATGTGAACGGCAAGCCGACCTACCTCAAGTTCGGCGTCGAGTACCGCAACAAGTACAACAACCTCGACACATCCAAGTGGGCGATCACGGCAATCCCGTGGACGCTCGCCAACGAAGTCTATCCGGGATATGACACCCGCACCAACTTGGGCGGATTCAACAACTTCAGGATTCGGCAGGAGGCTGTGCAGAGTTTCTACTACCTCGGGCCCAGCTACACCCAATCCCTGACGGTTGCGACCACCTACGGCGGCGCTTTTCAGGCTGAGGAAAACATAACCGCAGCCTACGCCATGGGCGGCATGACCGTCGGCAAGCTCAAGATCACCGCCGGCGCCCGCTTTGAGGACACGGACTTCACCATGAACGGCTGGCAGTACGACTCGACCACCAAGGTGGTGACACCCGTGACCTACAATAACGACTACAACAATGTGCTGCCGTCCGTGGTCTTCACCTACGATCTCAGTCCCCGGACAATCGCGAGGGCCTCCTGGAGCAACAACTTGGCCCGGCCGGATTACGCCGACACGGCCCCCGGTCGTGCGATCAACGACAGCGCCCGCACCGTGCAGCAGGGCAACCCGTCGCTTCCCCCGCTCACGTCGATGAACTGGGACGCATCCATTGAGCATTACTATTCGCCGCTGGGGGCCTTCTCGGTGGCTGGTTTCTACAAATCCATCAAAAACTTTGCCTATCTGGCGCAGGCCGGCACCGATCCGTCGACCGGCTATCTCCTGACCACCTACCTCAGTGGCCCGACTGCTTCGGTGTATGGTTTCGAGGCCTATTGGACGCAGCGGCTCGGTTTCCTGCCCAAGCCGTTCGACGGGATCGGGGTTGGGCTCAGCGGCATGATCGGCAGCAGCGAGGCTTCCTACCCGATACGTCCGGGAGAAAAGATTCCCTTCACCGGGTTTTCCAAGGAGGGCGGTAACGCGCAGATCACCTATGATTACAGCGGCCTCCATCTGCGGGCCGCCTTGCACTACCACGGAGCGCGGCTGGATTCGGGTTCGACGATCGGCGTCGACGCCACCCAGGACGAGCATGAAGCCGCCTACTACACCATTGACGCCGGCGCCAGTTACACCTTCAGGCAGCATTGGCAGATCTACCTGAATGCGAGCAATCTGAACGATGCGCCTTTGAAGACCTATTACGGCGGCACGGGGTCCTATCTCCGCATCGACACCTACGAGCATTACGGCTGGAGCGCCGAGGGTGGCCTCCGTTACACCTTCTGAGTGCTGGGCCTATGGGCCGGTCCGTCCCGATTGGAAAAGTTGGACCGGCCCCGCTGGGGGCTGCCGGCGCGACGACTGCGGGGACGTCACCTCCCTCCCGGGGTGACCAACCCCCGCGGCGTCCGCCGGCAGCGCCCTGGCCTCTGGCCGCGAAATATTGACCCTGGAAGTTCATGGACCCTGGAGGAGGATACACGGAGATTCGGCGGCAGCAGCGCCACGGCTTCCGGCTCGGTTCCCGGCCTTGGCTGGTCGCGGCCGTGCTGGCAGCCGCCGTGGCCCGGGCCCCGGCCGCCGATGCCGCCCCGCCCGGCCAGCCGGGTTCCGGCGCCGCCGCCCCGCCGTCCTTCCACTTCACGGTGACCAGCGACCTGCATCTCCGGGTGGCCAACTACGGCCGGGTCCTCGACGCGATTCAAACCAACTCCGGCGGACAGGGAGCTTTCCAGGTGTCGATCGGGGACATTTGTGACCGGGCGGGCCAGACGCCCGCGACTATGCGCGAGCTGATCGATGCCCATTTTGGGGCGGCCGCCGTCTGGTATCCCGGCGTCGGCAATCACGACGCAAGCGTCGCGGCCACTTCCGCCTCCATGACCTGGCGGCGGGCGGAATTCTCCACCGGCAACGGCGTCCGCCGGCCCCTGCGGGCGACGGTGCTGCACCCGGGTCCGGCCGGCACCGCAGAGACGACGTACTCGTGGGACTACGCGAACGCGCATTTCGTCATGCTGAACGAGTATTGGGACGGCGCGAGCGCCCCCGGCAGCGACGTGGCGACGGACGGCGATATCGTGCCGGAACTGCGCGTCTGGCTCGCGGCCGACCTGGCCGCCAACCGCCGGCCGTTTGTTTTTGTCTTCGGCCACGAGCCCGCCTACCCGGAGCTCCGGCACCAGGACAACAGCCTGAACCGTTATCCGGATAACCGCGACGCCTTCTGGCACGTGCTCGCGCGCCACCACGTCCAGGCATTCATCTGCGGTCACGTCCATTACTATTACAAGGGGCAGCACGACGGCGTCTGGGAAATCTCCGACGGCAACGCCGGCAACGGCGACAAGGTGCATTACCAGAGTTACCTCGACGTGATCGTCGGCCCGGCCCAGGCCATCATCAAGGTGTGGCAGAACGGCGCCGACGGTTCGACCGTGTGGCACCTCGCCGACACCATCATGCTCCCCGCCGCCGCCCCCGGCATTGCGGCGCCGGAACCGGTCGCCTCCCGGTGAATCACCGGCGGCCCCCGCCCGCTTTTTCCCGCCAACCCTCAACCAACCCTTCCCATGAAAATATCCTCCCCCCGACTCCTCCTTGCCTTCGTCCCGCTGTGGCTCGGCGCCGGCGCTCTGGCCGCCGCCCCGCTGGAACAGAAGTTTCCGCCTGCGCCGCCCGCCGATGCGGCCCACCCCCTGCAGGTGTGGGATGTCGCTGCCGCCGCGCGCGCCGGCCTGCCCCGCAATTTCCGCACGACGAACGACACCTTCAAGGCCGGCACCGGCGCGCTGCCGGACGTCACCGGCCTGGCGGACCTCCATGCCTCGGGCAGCGCGGCCTTCACCGTGGCCAACTTCAAGGCTCTGCAGGCCAAGGTGACCGGTCCGGTCACCGTCTTCGACCTGCGCCAGGAGGAACACGTCTATGTGAACGGTCAGCCGATTAGCTGGTACGCGACGAACAACTGGGCGAACGTGGGCCGTCCGGGCGATGCGATCCTCGCCGGCGAGGCCGCCCGGGTGCAGGCGATCAAGCCGGGCGCGACGCTGGAGCTGGCCGATGCCGAGGCCAAGAAGGCGGCGGCGGGCACGGCCCCCGAGACGGTGGTGGTGAGCCAAGTGGCGACCGAGGCCGACGTGGTCACGGCCGCGGGCGCGCACTACGTGCGGATCACGGTCACCGACCACTGCCGCCCGACGGACGAGGCGGTCGACCAGTTCGTCCTCGCCGTGCGCGGCCTGCCGGCCGACGCCTGGGCCCATTTCCACTGCCGGGCCGGCAAGGGCCGGACGACGACCTTCCTGGCGCTGTACGACATGCTGCGCAACGCGGGCCGCGTTTCGCTGAATGACATCGTGAACCGCCAGGGCCTGCTCATCGGCGAGTACAACCTGCTGCAGTCCGACGAGGACAGCGGCTGGAAGAAGGGCGTGGCCGACGATCGCGCTGCGTTTGTCCGCGCGTTCTACGATTACGCCCGGGCCAATCCCGGCGGCCGGCCGCAGCTCTGGACCGAGTGGCTCAGGAACCAGCCCGCCGGTTGAAGCCGGCACGGAGCCGGGCGGGACGTTGCCAAGCGGCGATTGTTCGGTATCCGTTGGCCATGCACCCCCAGCCGTTCCGCCTGCCCCTGATTCTCGCCGCGGCGTTGTCGGCGCTCGCGGCGGTCGGCGCGCCCGCCGACCGCGTGTTGTCGCCGGTCCCGGGAACCGCCGCGGCGGCGGCGCTCCCGCCGCCGGCCGACCCGGATCATTTTGTGTTTGCGGTCGGTGGCGACAACCGGGCGGCGGGCCGCGGCGTGCCCATGCCGCCGACCGCCGCGCGGATCTTCGCCGAGCTCCGGCTCCTGCAGCCGGCGTTCATCCTCTGGACCGGGGATGCAATCTACGGCGACGACGACACCGTGGGCGAGGCCCGCGCCGAATACGCCGCCTTCCGCGCGGCCGCGGCGGTGGCGGACGCGCCGCTCTTCAACGCACCGGGCAACCATGAGATCTTCGACCGCCGGGACCTGGAGGCGATCTACGAGGAAAACCTCGGCCCGCTTTACGGCTCCTTCGACTTCGGCCACTCCCATTTCATCGCGCTCGACACCGAGGAGCTCGGGCGCCCCCCGGGGATTGGCGCGGCGCAGCGGGAATGGCTGCAGGCGGACCTCGAGGCCCACCGGACGGCGGCCCACATCGTGGTCTTCACGCATCACCCCCTGTTTCCCGCGAAAGCCAGCGCGGGCTGGCCGGATCCGGCCAACCGCGACGACATTCACCGCCTGTTCGTGAAGTACGGCGTCAAGGTGGTGTTCAGCGGTCACGAGCATCTTTTCCATGAGTCGGTCCACGACGGCATCCGGTACGTGGTCACCGGCGGTGCCGGGGCTCCGATCGACGAGGCGCCCGAGCGGGGTGGCTTCGAGCATTACCTCCTGGTCACGGTGAACGGCGGCGACCTGACCATGACGGTCATCGAACCCTGGCGGCTGTTTGTCGATGTCGGCCCGGTGCGATCGGACGGCTCGTGCATGGCGCAGGTCGTCAACTACAACCCCGTGGCCCTTGCCGTCGCGGTTGAGTTCCCCACCGACGCCCTGGGCCCGCGGACGGTCGCGAGGGCGTCGACGACCTACAAGGGGCACACCGAGCCCCTGGCCGCCCAGATCGTTCCGCCCCGCCATCCGGGCACGACGCGCGTCACCCTCACCGTGCCCCATTCGCGGGCCGCGGAGGTCGCGATCGGGCCGGGGGGGCCGTGAATCCCGGGCCGCCGCGTGGCGCCAGCTTGCTTATGAACTCCAAAATCATCGCCGGCCTGCTCTTGGCCGCGCTGCTCATCCCCGGCCCGCTGCGGGCGGCCGAATCGGCCGGCGACCTCCGGCTCGTCGTGATCGTGGCGCGCCACGGCATCCGGTCGCCGACGGCCAACGCCGGCCAGGCCGGCTTGGGCAAGTTCGCGGCGGAGCCCTGGCCGGAATGGCCGGTGGCGCCGGGGCAGCTGACGGCTCACGGCCACCAGCAGATGCGGCTCATGGGCGCGTACTATCGCCTGCGCTACGTCCACGAGGGCCTGCTCAGCGGCCGGGCCGACGAGGATGCCTCCCGGCTGGTGTTTCGCGCCGACAGCGACCAGCGCACCATTGATACGGCGCGGGAGCTCGCCGCCGGCCTGCTGCCGGACGGCCCCGCGGAGGTCCAGGCGCGGCCGACGGGCCAGTCCGACCCGCTCTTTCATCCCTTGGAGGCCGCGGTGGGCAAACCGGACAACGCGCTGGCGGTGGCGGCGGTCCGCGGCCGGCTGGGAGACCGGCCCGGCGCGGTCGTGACGGCCTGCTCGTCGGCGTTCGCCACCCTGGAGCGGGTGCTGGTGGGCGGCGACGGCACGGTGCCGGCGGGCAAGACGTCCGTGGTGGCGCTTCCCACCGAGGTGGTGCCGGACGACAAGACTCCCGGGGCGGTGGTCATCACCGGGCCGCTGCTGATCGGGCAGCGTTGCGCCGAGGTCTTTCTGCTGGAATACGCCGAGGGTCTGCCGCTGGCGCAGGTGGGTTGGGGCCGCGTGGACAAACCGGTGCTGACGGAGCTGATGCGGCTGCATTCGCTGGGTTTCATCCTCGCGCACGGCACGTTCTACGTCGCGCAGGAGAAGGCCTCGAACCTGATGAGCCACATCGGCCGCTCGCTGGAGCAGGCGGTCCAGGGAAAGCCGGTGCCCGGGGCGATTGGGGGTCCGGCCAGCCGCCTGGTCGTGCTGGCGGGACATGACACCAACTTGGCCAGCCTGGCGGGCCTGCTGGGAATTTCGTGGTGGATGGACGGGACGCAGCAGGATCCGACGCTGCCGGGCGGGGCGCTCGTGTTCGAACTCCGCCAGCGGCCGGCCGACGGGCGGTATTTTGTCCGGGTCCTTTATGTGGCCCAATCCCTCGACCAGATGCGGAACCTGAAGCCGCTGACGCTGGAGCATCCGCCGTCGGTCGTGCCGGTGTTCGTTCCCCAGGGCAGCGGGGCGGGGCCCGGCTACGACATCCCGCTGGAGCAGTTTCAGGCGCTGCTGGGCCGCGTGATCGATCCGCAGTTCGTCCTGGAGAGTTCCACTTGAGTGCGACCCGGTGGGGCGCGGGCGCCGCAACTGGATGCGGCCAGGGCCCGCCTTGACCCGTCCGGGCGCGCGCCCTTTCATCGAGGCACCCCATGATTCGGCCGCAACGGGTGGCGATCGCGGCGATTCTTGCCGCCGGTTTGGCGGCCTATGCCGGCTGTTTCCGGGGGGCGTTCGTGTTGGATGATATTCCGTCGATCGCCGACAACCCCTCGATCCGGAATCTTTGGGACCTCGGCGCGGTGTTGACGCCGCTCCGGGGCGGCGGGCTGACCGTGGACGGCCGGCCGGTGCTCAATTTCTCGTTCGCGATCAATTACGCCATCAGCGGCGCGGCGCCCTGGAGCTACCATCTGGTCAACGTGGGCATCCACCTGGCGGCGGCGTTGACGCTCTTTGGCCTGGTCCGGCGCGCCGGCGCCACGGTCGCCGCGGCGCGGGGTGGGGGCGGGGAGCCCGGCCGGCCGGAGCTGCTGGGACTTGGCGTGGCGCTGCTGTGGGTGGTGCACCCGCTCAATACCGGAGCGGTGACCTACGTGGTGCAGCGGGCGGAATCGTTGATGGCGCTGTTTTACCTCCTGACCCTGTACGCTTTCGTGCGGGGCGCGGAGCCCGCCGGAGCCGACCCGTCCGGAAGCGGGGCGGGAGCGCGCCGGGCCCGGTTGTGGCTGGGGGCATCTTGGCTCGCGTGCCTCCTGGGAATGGCCACGAAAGAGGTCATGGTCTCCGCTCCGGTCGCGGTCCTGCTGTTGGACCGGCTCTGTTATGGCGGCTCGGTGGCGGAAGCCTGGCGGCGACGGAAGGGATACCATGTCGCGCTCGCCGCGACCTGGGTGCTGCTGGCCGCGCTCGTGCTGCGGGCCGGCAGCCGCGGGGGCACCTCGGCGTTCGGCTCCGGCGTGTCGGTGTGGCGGTATTGGGCGACCCAGCCGGCCGCCATCCTTGGGTATCTCAAGTTGGCGGTCTGGCCGCACCCGCTGGTGTTCGATTACGGGACCGGATGGGTGACCCGGCCGATGGCGGTCGTCGTGCCGTTGCTGGCGGTGACCGTGCTCGCGGCCATGGCGGTCATTGGCTTGGTCAGGAACCGACCGTGGGGGTACCTCGCTTTTTGTTGTTTTGCGGTGCTGGCGCCGACGAGCGTCATCCCCGGCAACCGCCAGACCATGGCGGAGCAACGGATGTACCTGGCGCTCGCGGCGGTCATCGTGCTGGTCGTCGGCGCCGCCGGATCCCGGCTGGGACGTCGCGGCGTGGCGGTTTTTCTGGCGTTGTCGGTCGGGCTGGGCGCGCTGACCGCGCGCCGCAACGAGGACTATCGCAGCGAGCTCACGCTTTACCGCGACACGGTGGCGAAGCGGCCCGAAAACGCGTTCGCCCAATGCAATCTCGGCACCGCGCTGTTCTCCCTCGGCCGCACGCGCGAGGCGGCCGCCCGCTACGAGGAGGCGGTGCGGCTCGCGCCGGACTACGCCGCCGCCCAGGACAACCTGGGCAACGCGCTGCTCCGGCTCGGCCAGGTGCGCGAGGCCGTGGACCGCTTTGAGCGGGCGCTGGCGCTGCGGCCCGACGACGCCGCGGCGCACAACAATCTCGGCAGCGCGCTATTCCTGCTCGGGCGGACCGCCCCCGCCATCAGCGAGTTTGAACAAGTGCTGCGCCTGACGCCGGCCGACGCGGAGGCGCACAACAACCTCGCGAACGCCCTCGCGCAGGACGGACGGCTGGGGGAGGCGATGGCGCATTACGAGGCGGCCCTGAGGATCGATCCCCGTTATGCGGCCGCGCACAATGATCTGGGCAATGCGCTGGCGCAGTCGGACCGGCTCACGGAAGCCATCGCCCACTACGCCGCCGCGCTGCGTCTCAACCCCGGTTACGCCGAGGCCCACTTCAACTTGGGGAACGCCCTCGTCCGGCTCGGCCGCGTGCCGGAGGGCGTCGAGCACTACCGGGAGGCCCTGCGTCTCGCGCCGGATTATGCCGCCGCCGAGCACAACCTGGGCAACGCCCTGGTGCGGCTGGGCCAGGTCGCGGAGGCGATCACCCACTATGAGACGGCGCTGAGACTCGATCCGGGCGCCGCGGGCGTCCATTACAGCCTGGCCAACGCCCTCCTTCGGCTGGGCCGGCGCGACGAGGCGGTCGCCCACTACCGGGAGGCGCTGCGCTTGGCGCCGGATTTCAGGCCGGCCCGTGAGGTGCTGCTCCGGCTGAATGTCACCCCGCCGTGAACCCGCGTGCCGGACCGGTCAGGCCGGCCATGCGGGCGCCGTCACCGGATGGTGAACGCACTGATCTTGCCGTCCTTCACCGCCAGCGTGGCGAGCGCCTCGTCCTCGATGTCCTTGAAGCTCACCCGCCACAGCGCGACGTGCGCGCCCTTCTTCTTGATCGTGCCGAGATAGACGGCCTCGTAGCCGGCATTGAGCCGCGGGGACAACTGCATGACCGCGGCGTTGAATTGGTCCTGGGTCATCTGCTGGAAGGGGCCGACGCCATCGGCCACAAACGAGTCGTAATCGCCGTCGATGATCGCCTTGATCAGCTTGTCGAAGAGCGCCTGATCCTCCTTGGGCGCGTCCGCGGCCCTGAGGTTGCCGGCGCAGGCGCCAAGCAAGATTACGCTGATCACGAGGGAGGAGATGATTCTGCTTTTCATGGGATAACCGGTTGCAGCCATTATGGCGTCTTCTGACCACTATATCCTCATTCGATATCAAGTGGCTGGTGGCTGTGGAGTAAGGCATTTCGGCCGGCGATTATCAATCCTCAAGCGCCGCCGTCCCTCTCAATAGGGATAGGGCTGGATGCCGCTCGAGCTGATGAAGCCGTTCTGACGGAAGAAGACGAATGCGGCCACCGCCGCCAGGGCGAGGAGCAGAATCCATCCTAACGAGCCGGGCAGGCGGCGGGCCTTGGGATGGGCGGGTTCTCCCCGCGGGGCGGGGGCTTTCATGGGTCGGGCGGATGGTGACGCTCGCTAATCTACCCTTGTGTCGGACAGATTTCCAGCGGCGCATCGCCCCGGCCGCGGTGGAGGCACCGGCCGGCTAGCCGAGGGGCCCAAAGAACTGGACCAGATTGCCGATGTGCTCGTCGAGCGGCACGCCGAGGTGCTCGCAGCCGAGGGTGACCAGGTGGCGGTCGACCTTGGCGGCAAAGCTTGGCTCCTTGAATTTCTTGCGGATCGAGCTCGCCTTCATCTGGCCGTACGGCACGGGATTCAGCTTCCGGTAGGCGTAGAAGATCCCGCTGATCTCGTCGCAGGCGAGGAGCGCGGCGGCGAGCTTGGTCTGGGGCAGGGTGGTGAACCCGTGGTAGCCGTAGGCGTGGGCCTCGACGGCATGGATCAGGGGGTCGGGGTAGCCCCACGCCTTGAACCAGCCGAGTTCCTCGCGGGGGTGGCTGTCGGGGTGCTGTTCGAAATCGAGGTCGTGGAGCAGGCCGGTGACGTACCAGAGGTGGGGGTCCTCGCCGAAGCGGCCCGCGTACCCCTCCAGCGCCGCGGCCACCATGACGGCGTGGTGGCGCTGGTACTCGTCGTGAACGTGTTCGTGGAGCAATGGCAGGGCGGCTTCCCGGGCGGGCAGGCTCATGATTCCGTGGGTCATGAGCCAGGCCGGCGCCGTTGGCGATCTTCATTTCGCCCGCGGGCCGGGCGCGCAAAGACGGCCGCCTTGGCTTCCACGACCTCGCCGATGGATCCCCGGCGCCCGGCGAATTTGGCGAGGGCCGCCCGCAGCCGGGCGGCCGTCCGCTCCGCCTTCGCCCCCAGCACCTGCGGGGAGGTGATGGACATCGAGAACAGCCGGCCGACCAGGGTGTCCACGTTGATCCGGTGGCGGAGGCGCACGGTGACGGTCTCCCGGACCGCGAATTCGCTGCCGGCGAAAAACGCCACCGCTTCCGTTCCGTAGCGCCGGCGGTCCTTCCGGGGCGCGAGGCGGTACCGGAACCGGTCATAGCGGGCCAGCCACGGATTCAGGGAACCCTCGGCCGGCGAGGCGCCGCAAACGACGATGCAGCCTCCGGGGCGCACGAGGCGTGCGAGCTTTGCGAGCGTTGGCTTCCGCGCCATCCAGTGCAGCGCCCGGCCGATCGTGACCACGTCGAACGTTCCGACCCGCCGGGGAATCGTCTCCGTCCGGCCACGGATCAGCCGGAGGCGGACGCCCGCGGCCTTCGCCGCGTCCCGGGCGGCCGCCAGCATGGCCGGCTCCGGGTCCACGCCGACGACCCGGCGGACGCACGGTGCGAAGCCCAGGGCCAGCAGCCCCGGGCCGCAGCCGAGGTCGAGGAGCGACTGGGAGCCGTCCAGCGCCAACATCCGCGCCAGGCGGCGGAAGAACGCCGGCGGATACGGCGGCCGGTAGCGCCGGTAGTAGGGCACGGTCGAGGCAAAACGTCCCATGGATGAAATCAATCCCGGCTCGGGGCGGCTGGCAACGCGGACCCGCCGGCCCGGCGGCTAGCCACGAGTGGCGTCCCAGCCGCCGCCCAGCGCCTTTACCAGCGACACGCTCGCCGTGACCCACCGCAGCCGGATCTGCACCTCCGCTTCCTGGCTCGAGAGGAGGGCCGTCTGCGCGGTGACCACGTTCAGATAACTGTCGATGCCGAGTCGGAAGCGGGTCGTGGCGAGATCGAGAAGATGACGCGACGCGTCGACCGCCGCGTGCTCCTCGCCCGCCTCCTCCTGCAACACCCGCAAGGCGGCGAGATTGTCCTCGACGGAGGCAAAGGCGCTGAGGACGGTCTGCCGGTAGTTCGCCGTCGCCTGGTCGAAGGCGGCCTGCGCCTCCTCGGTCACGGCGCGCCGCGCCCCCCAGTCAAACAATGTGGCGCCCAAGGCCGGTCCGACGGACCAGAACCGGCTGGGCCAGTCGAACCACTTCGCGGTGCCCGTCGCCTGCCAGCCGCCGGTGGCGCCGAGGATCAGGCTGGGAAAGTAGGCCGTGCGGGCGACGCCGATGCCGGCATTGGCGGCGGCGACGCGCCGCTCGGCCGCCGCGATGTCCGGCCGCCGCTGCAGCAGATCGGACGGCACGCCGGCGGGCACGGCGGGCGGCGGGGCCTCCAGCGGCGCCGGCGGCAGCGAGAAGTCGGCCGGCGACGTCCCGACCAGGACCGCGACCGCGTGCTCGAACAGCGCCCGTGACGCCTTCAGGTCGGTGTCCTGGGCGACGGCGGACTCGAGCTGGCTCTGCGCCCGGGCGACGTCCTCGTCGGAATCGATGCCGCTGTGCGCCAGCACCTGCGTGGCCTTCAGGGCGTCGCGATAGGACGCCACGGCCTGGTCGAGGATGCTCTGCTGGGCGTCGAGCGCCCGCACGGTGAAGTAATCCTGCGCCAGTTCCGCCTGCATCGCGAGGCGCGCGGTGGCGAGGTCGGCGGCGCTGGCTTCGGCCTCGAGAGCGCCGGCCTTCGCGGTGTTGCCCAGGCGGCGCCAGAGATCGAGCTCGTACGATGCGTCCACCGGGAACGAGTATTCGTTGGTGATGGTCCCGGCGTTGTTGGTGGAGGTCCAGTTCTGGGAATTGCGCATCCGCACGATCGAGGGGTTGGTGCTGAGCACCGGAAAAAGGGCGGAGCGGGCCGCCAGGGCGGTGGCGCGGGCGGCGCGAAAGCTGGCCGCGGCGGCCGCGATCGTCTGGTTGGCGCCGTCGAGCTTGTCCTCGAGGGTGTCGAGCCGCTCGTCCTGGTAGAGCGTCCACCAACGGCCGCGCGCGGCGGCGTCCGCCGGCGCGGCGGGCGCCCAGGCGACGCCCGGGGAGGCCTCCTTGTAGGTCGCGGGCACCGGGAGCGACGGCCGGGCGTATTTCGGCGCGAGGCTGCAGCCCGGCGCCAGGCCGAGCGCGAGCAGGAGCAGCAGGGCGGTCGTGCCGCCGGCAATGCGGGGCCGGGGGTTCATGTTTCGCGCAACGCGGGCGCCGCCGCCGGCGCCGGGGTCCGCCGCCGCCGCCAGAGCGCCGCCAGCTTCACGGCGACCCGGTCGAGATAGAGATAGATGACCGGCGTGGTGTAGAGCGTCAGGGACTGCGAGACCAGCAGGCCGCCGACAATGGCGATGCCGAGCGGCCGCCGCAGCTCGGAACCGGCGCCGTGGCCGATCGCCAGCGGCAGGCCCGCGAGCAGCGCCGACATCGTCGTCATCATGATCGGCCGGAAGCGCAGCAGGCAGGCCTCGTGGATCGCCTCGACCGGGCTCTTGCCCTCCTTGCGCTCGGCCTCGAGCGCGAAGTCGATCATCATGATCGCGTTCTTCTTCACGATGCCGATCAGCAGGATGATGCCGATGATCGCGATCACGCTCAGGTCGTAGCGGAGCAGCATGAGGATCAACAGGGCGCCCACGCCGGCCGAGGGCAGCGAGGAGAGGATCGTCACCGGGTGGATGTAGCTCTCGTAGAGCATGCCCAGGACGATGTAGACCACCACGACCGCCGCCAGGATCAGCAGCGG
>DATJUU010000004.1:0-26381 GCA_035502155.1 Opitutaceae bacterium | reverse complement strand
GTGCGCTCGGCGCCGCCGGCGGGGCGAATTACCGCGAGACGGATTGGGCGGCGCGGCTGCAGCGGGAGGCGGAGGGATTCGACCTCGTGCTCGACAGCGCCATGGGCGAGGGGCTCGCGCCGCTGATCGATCTCACCCGGCCCGGCGGCCGCATTGTGTTCTATGGCGCGACCACCGGGAACCCGGCGGGACTTGATGCGCGCAAGGTGTTCTGGCGCCAGATCGCGCTGCTGGGGACGACCATGGGTTCACCGGCGGATTTCGCCGGCATGCTGCGGCTGGTCGAGTCGCGCCGCCTCGTGCCCGTGGTCGACACGATCCAGCCGTTGACGGAAGCCGGGGCGGCCTTGCGCCGGATGGAGTCGGCGGCGCAGTTCGGCAAGCTCGTGCTGACAACCGGCTGACCGCGCCGCGCACCCGGGTTACTCGAGCTCGCTGTCGGGGTCGGCCCCGCCGGGCGCCATCGGCCGGCCGATGTTGTGCCGGAGGGTGTCGAGATTCTCGCGCACCAGCTCGCCCATCGTCTGGCACTGGAGGTAGCGGTCGGATTGGTAGTGCTCCGCGAGGCCGGCGCGGAGCTCGGCCACCTTTTCGTCGGGGGCGATGCGGTCGCCCGCCATGACCTGCAGCAGGAAGCCGAGCCGGTGCGCGGCGAGCTCGCAGCGCTGGAGCATGAGCGTCTGCTCCTCGCGCTGGTACTGGAGCGAGGTCTCGTAGCGCAGGTGCTTGAGGCAGTAGAGGGCGAGGGGCGTGTTCTCCCTGAAGAACTGGGGCAGGTAGAAGTTTTTGCGGCCGTTGTAGGACTGCTGGTCGAAGTCCATCGCGCGGATGCGGATCTGCGCGTCCTCGAAGTCCGGCATGATCACGAAGACGAAGTTGTAGGAGCGCATGTCGCCGAGGAGGCGGACGAAGCAGCGCTCGTTGAATTTCACCAGTTCCTTCGCAACGCGAACCGGTTTCAGCTCATGATGGTGCAGCCACCGCTCGATGAAGACGTCGCCCGGGATGCCGGGGATGTGTTCCTCGACCAGGGTGTTGCCGCTGGTGAGAAAGCTGAGCCGGTTGGGGGAGAGCAGGTGCTCGAGCTCGAGCCCGTAGACGCGGGAGGCGTCGGCCTTCTTGATGTAGAAGTAGTCCGCGTTGTCGTTGTAGGCGTTGACGATCCGGATGCGGAAGGGCTGGGAGTTGCCGAACGCGCAGAAATCGATGCGGTCGATGTAGAGGTGCGCCATGACCGAGAAGTCGCCGTCGACCTTGAGCAGGGCGTAGATGCGCTTCAGGTCCTCATTGAGGGTGCGCATGTCCTCGGGTTGGTAGGCGACGGTCTCCCACAGGGTGGGCTGCCCGCTGGCGTCGATGAGTTGGGCCGTCTCCTGATAGGCGCGCAGGCGTTCGTAGGTCACCGGCAGGTCGCGGTCGCGCCGGTAGCGGCGCAGGTAGGAGCGGAGCCCGTCGATGATCGGATAGCTCGGCTTCTTTTCCGTCTGCAGGATGTTCACCGCGTCGGCGGACATGGCGGTGAGGTTAGCAGGCCGCGCCGGACAGGCAAACCCCCATCTGCGGCCGGCGGGCGCGGCCCTTAGCCGCCGCGCAGCAGCAGGCGGCGCACGCCCTCGATCGGGGGCTGGTCGACGGGTTCCAGCCGGAGCGGCCAGACGCGGGCCGCCGCCAGGGCGCGCAGCCCCTCGAGGCAGGGCGGCCGGTTGAGCAGGAGCCCGGAGATGCCGCCGGCGACCGGGGCCTCGGCCGTCGCGGACGAGAAATGCCGCTGCAGCACTGCGTCCACCAATGCGCCCAGCCCGGCGAGCGATTCGGCGACGATCTGCTTCGCGGGGGCGCAGCCGCGGCCGGCCAGATCGACGACGGCCGGCGCGAAGGCAGCGATCGCGGCGTCGGCGTCGCCGCCGAGGTAGAACTGGCGCGACAACTCCGCGTAACCGGCGAGGCCGGTGTGCTGCTGCAGGGCGGCGGTGAGCGCGGATCGCTCCGCCCAGCCCTGCAGTTCCAGCAGGACGCGGGCGATGCCCCGGCGCCCGAGATCATGGCCGCTCCCGGGATCGCCAAACCGCCAGCCCAAACCACCGGCGTAATGCAGCGAGCCGTCCGGCGCCCGGGCGGCGACAAATGATCCCGTGCCGGCGTGCAACACCAGGCCCGGCCTGCCGTGGGTCGCGAGTTCCAGCACCGGCATCGAGTCGGCGACCGCCTCGACCCGGCCGCAGCCGGTCAGGGCCGGGGCCTGCTCCTGCCAGAACGTGCGACTGCCGGCGAGGCAAAGCAGCGTGCGTTCGATCGGGCGTGGCGACTGGCCGGCGAGCAGTGCCTGCAGCGCCTCCCGGAGAATGCCCGCGGCGCGGTCCGGGCCGATGAGGCTCGGATTGCATCCGGGGGCCGAGTGCCGGGCAACAATCCGGCCCGTGGCGTCGACGAGGATGCACTCGGTCTTGGTGCCGCCGCCGTCGACGCCGATCTGGAATTTGCCGGGGGTCACGGGGTCGGGGAGGCGCGGGCCGGCGATTCGATCACGCCTCCCAGCGGCCGTAGATGCCGCAGGGCAGCGCGCGGCCGTCGGCCGCGATTGGCAGACCGACCTCGCCGGCGCTGACATGCCCGCCGGCCTCGTCCAGCAGCCCGGCGAGCAGGTTGAGCGCGACGGTCGGGGAGAGGCGCGCGGTGTAGGCGTTGAGGAGGAAGAACAGGGGCCGGTCGCTCAGCAGCCGGCGGCACTCGGTCAGCAGGCCCCAGAGGTGGTCCTCCAGCTTCCAGAGCTCGCCGCCGCCACCGCGGCCGTAGGTCGGGGGATCCATGATGATCGCGTCATACCGCCGGCCGCGCTTGCCCTCGCGGCGCACGAACTTGAGGCAGTCGTCCACGATGTAGCGGATGGGGGCGTCGGCGAGCGAGGAGCGCGCGGCATTTTCGCGGCACCATTTGACCATGCCCTCGGCGGCGTCGACATGGCAGACGCTGGCACCCGCCCGCGCCGCGGCGCAGGTGGCGGCGCCGGTGTACCCGAAGAGATTGAGCACGCTCACCGGCCGGCCGGCGCCGCGGATCCGGGCCGCGCACCACTCCCAGTTGACCGCCTGTTCGGGAAACAGTCCGGTGTGCTTGAAACCGGTGGGACGGATCTGGAAGGTGAGTTCGAGCGGCTCGTACCGGATGCTCCAGTGGTCCGGCAGCGGCCGGCGGAACTCCCAGCGGCCGCCGCCCGACTCGCTGCGGTGATAACAGCCGTCCCACTCCGTCCACGGCGCCCCCGCGGCCGGGCCGCGCCGCGGCCAGAGGACCTGCGGATCCGGCCGCACCAGCACATACGGGCCCCAGCGTTCCCGCTTCAGGCCGTCGGCGCAGTCCAAGAGCTGGAATTCGGTCCAGCGATCGGCGAGCAGAAGGCCGGATCGTTCGGCGCGCATGGGCAGGGCAGTTGCAGGTTGCACGGTGAGCGCGCGCGCCGTGATTGTCGAGGCCGGGCGCGGCGGCCGCGCGGCAAAAAAATCCGAGCGAAGGATTGACAGCGGCCGCGGCGCGCGTTCGCTCGCGCGCGATGAGGAGAAACGCGCGGGCCATGGCCATCGGATTGGCGGTTTGCTGGGGAATGCTGTCGATGGTGCGGCCGGCGCGCGCGGATGTGATCGACACGGACGACGGGACGCATCTGGTGGGTCACGTGACGAAGATCGCCGGCGGCAAGGTCTATGTGGACACCAAGTTCGCCGAAACCATCGTGGTCTCCCAGACGCACATCGTGCGGCTTGTGACGGAGGCGCCGGTGGAGGTGCGGCTGGTTGGCGGACAGGCGGCCCACGGCAGGCTGTCGGGAGGCGACGGCCAGGTGGTGGTCGCGTCGCCGGCCGGGCTCGTCAACACCACGGTGAAGGAGATCGCCGCCTCCTGGCCCGCCGGCACGCCGGAGCCGGCAGCGGCCAGGCCCCGCCGGCGGTGGGCCTATGAAGCCTCGGTCGACGTGAACGGCAAAAGTGGCAACCACAACCAGCTCGGGTCCGATTACGGGCTGCGGGCCACGCGGACGGATCAGCGAAACACGCTGGTGCTGGCGACCAGCTACAACCGGCAGATCACGGACGGGCTGAAGTCGGCCGATCAGCTCAAGGCCGGCGTGGATTACACGGACAACTATGCGGATCGGAATTCCTGGTATGCGCGCGATGAGGGCGGCTTTGATCGGATCAAGGACCTGAGCGCGTACGACGTGGCGGCCGTCGGCGCGGGCTACGATTTCGTGAAACAGATCCGCCAGACCTTCACCGGGCGCTTGGGCTTGGCCTACCGCTACGAGAACTACTCGGTCCCCGCCACGCCGAACGTCAGATCCGTCGGCGTCGACCTCGAACTCCACCACACCCTGCACGTCGAGAATTCCCTGCTCACCAGCCGCCTGGAAATCGTGCCGACGTTCGAGACCCCGTCGAACGTACGTATCACCCAGGAAACGGACTTTGACATTCCGCTGTCGTTGTCGGCGTGGAAGCTTCGTGTCGGAGTCGCGAACGATTTCACCAGCAAGCCGGCGGACGACGTGCGCAAGCTCGACACGACGTATTTCGGCCGGCTGGTGATGAGCTGGAAATAGCGGCCGGCGGCCGCCGGCGGGCGCGGCTCACGTCCCGTACAGCCGGTCGCCAAAATCGCCGAGCCCGGGCAGGATGTACTTCCGGGCGTTGAGATCGCGGTCGAGCGCGCCCAGGAAAACGGGCACGTCGGGGTGCCGCTGTTCGACGAGCGCCACCCCCTGCGGGGCCGCCACGATGCAGACCAGCGCGAGCTCCCGGGCGCCGGCGGCCTTGACGACGTCAAGCGCCTGGACCGCCGAACCGCCCGTCGCCAGCATCGGGTCGACGATGAGCACACGCCGCCCCGCGACGGGCGGCAGTTTGCAGTAATAGGAGTGGGCGATGGCAGTGGCGTGATTGCGCTCCAGCCCGACGTAGCCGACGCTCACGTCGGGGAAGAGATCGAGGAACGGCTCCACCATGCCGAGGCCGGCGCGCAGGATGGGCACGATGACCAGCGGGCGCGCCAGGATCCGGCCGGTGGTGCGCTCGAGCGGGGTCTCGATGGTCTTCTCCTCGGTCGCGAGATCCCGGGTCGCCTCGAGCGCGAGCAGGAGCGTGACTTGGTGGCAGAGGGTGCGGAACAGGGCGGGCTTGGTGGTCTGGTCGCGCAGGTGGGTGAGCACGTGGGCGGCGAGGGGATGTTGGATGACGGTGAGCGCCATGACGGGCGGGGGCTTGAGGACCCAATGCCAAAGCTGGCGCCCGATGCAAAGTCCAATCGGCGGGTGGCGGGGTCCCAAGGATTGGCTGGCGTGCCGGGGGCGTCGACCCATGATGTTCGCCCGCAGGCCGCCCGGGTGGCGGAACGGTAGACGCTGGGGACTTAAAATCCCCTGGCCGCAAGGCCGTGCTGGTTCGAGTCCGGCCCCGGGCACCAGGCTTCGCTCCTTCGGGGCTACGCGGGGCACGGCCAGTCTTCGTTTCCACGGCAGCCGAACGAAGCCTGCCGCGCCGTGGCCCGCAATCTTCGGGCGAAGGCGGACATTTGGCCTTGCCCGCGCCTGATTCCGTTTTAGGTGTGGGGACCGGATGCCATCGCGCATGATCTTGCCCAGCCGCAACCGCACCAGTCTCTGCCCCCACCGCGGGCGAATGGCTTGAAGATCGGATTTCTAGGCGGAAGTTTCGACCCGGTGCATTTCGGCCACCTGCTGGCGGCGCAGGATGTGTTCGAGCAATACCAGCTGGACCGGCTGTTCCTGGTCCCGGCGGCGCAGGCGCCGCTCAAGCCCCAGGAGGTGCAATCGAGCGTGGAGGACCGGCTGGCCATGCTCCACGCCGCGATCGAATGGGACCGTCGGTTTGAGGTCTCGGACGCGGAGCTGCGCCGCGGGGGCGTCAGCTACACGATCGATTCCGCCCGCCATTTCCGGGCGCAGTTTCCCAAGGACGAGCTGTACTGGATCATCGGCGGCGACCAGTTGCCGCAGCTGAATCAGTGGAAGGATGTCGCGGAACTCACCCGGCTGGTGGAGTTCATCTTTCTGGAGCGCCCCCGGCACCCCGCCAAGCCGATGGCCGAGATCGCGGGCCTGCGGCTGCACCGCTGTGACGGTCACCTCATTGAGATCAGCTCCAGCGAACTGCGCCAGCGGGTGCGCCACGGATTGTCACTGCATTACTTCTGTCCGCAAAAGGTCATCCACTACATCGAGACCCATCGACTCTATCGCTGAACGGCATGAAAACCTCCCGCGCGTCCGAGCGCTCCGTTGCCCCATCCTCGAAGTTGCTCCAGTTGGTCGCCGGGGTCCTCGACGACAAAAAGGCGGAGGACGTGCGGATCCTGGACGTGCGCGCGCAGTCGTCCATCACCGATTTCCTGGTGCTGGCCACCGGGACGTCGGAGCCGCATCTGCGGGCGCTGCGCCTCGAATTGGAGAAGGTGCTCGACGGGGCCAACGTGCCGATCGTCGGCGTGGAAAAGGAGGAGGGCAGCGGGTGGACGGTGTTCGATGCTTTTGAGGTGATGGTGCACCTTTTCACGGCGGAGAGTCGGGCGCGGTACCGTTTGGAGCTTCTATGGAAGGATGCCTTGGATGTTCCAGTGTCCAAACTCTTGAAGCGTCGGATGCCCGGCCCGACCGCCAGAAGCCGGGGAGCGCCGAGAAGGAAATCGCGGCCCTGACCGCAGCGACAGCAGTTGATTCGCGGTTGGAGGCTTGGTACCCCTGCTCAAGGCCGAATCGCATCATGACAATTACAGGGAGACGATCCCTCGCCCGGGCGCAGCGGGTACGTCAGCAGAGGATTCCCGATCGCTATCCCGAAGAGTAATATCGCTCGTTGTTAACGATTTGCGACATTCTCATCCATCGAGGTCCCAAGACGATATTCAAAGTTTTTTGAAGAATGTCCCGGTAATGCAGCTTGCAATCTTGCCCCCGGATGGATGGAGTTACCAGTCGGTCCCAAAAGGGACATCTGTTATCATCATCATAAACCATCGAACACATAAGTCCTATGAAAACAATGCGTTCCAACAAGGGCTTCACCCTTGTGGAAATCATGATTGTCGTGGTCATCATCGGTTTGCTCGCGGCGATGGCCATTCCGGCGTTCCAGAAGGTGCGTGCCAGCTCGCAGGACAAGACTGTCCTCAACAACGTCCGCCAGCTCGGCGCGGCGGCTGACCAGTACTTCCTGGAAAACGGCGTGTCCACGGCGGCCCTGACGTCGCTGGTGGGCTCCTCGGCCTACGTGAAAGCTCTGAACACGGTGGCGAACGAGACCTATCCTGACTCGTTCACCCAAGGCACGGCGATCACGGTGAGTGGCATCGCCGGCGCTCGAACGGTGACCTACGCCCAGTAATTTCCCGACACCTGTCGTGTCTACGAAGCCGCCCGCGCTCGCAGCGGGCGGCTTTTTTGTGGGCATGCGCGAAGGACCGAGAGCGCGGGCGAGAGACAGGAGATCGGGATTTTACCCGCTTTTTAAGATTTTGGCACTTGATCCACGCCAACAAACTGTAATGGTATTGCGTTTGCCCCAATTCCTTTTGGGGCTTTTATCATCCAACCTGTATCATCCAGTCCCATAATCCTATGAACAATGTAACTCGTTCCAGCAAGGGCTTCACCCTCGTTGAAATCATGATTGTCGTGGTCATCATCGGCTTGCTCGCTGCGATGGCCATTCCTGCGTTCCAGAAGGTGCGTGCCAGCTCGCAGGACAAGACCGTCCTCAACAACGTCCGCCAGCTCGGCGCGGCGGCTGACCAGTACTTCCTGGAGAACGGCGTGTCCACGGCGGCCCTGACGTCGCTGGTGGGCTCCTCGGCCTATGTGAAGGCGCTGAACACGGTGGCCAATGAGGCCTATCCGACGTCCTTCACGCAGGGCACGGCGATCACGGTGACCGGCATTGCCGGCGCTCGCACGGTGACTTACGCCCAGTAAGCGCTGTTTTGAGATTCCCTCCCTTCGACCGCCCGCACAAGCTGCGGGCGGTTTTTTATGTCTAGGCGCTTGCTGCTGTTCGCCTTGACCAGCGCGCTGGCGTTGGTTTTGGGCTTTGTCACCCTGCCGGCGACCCAAGCCATGGTGGCTGTGCGCTATACCGGCTATTGGTTCGTCTTGGTGGCGACCGCATGGTTTGGAATCCATCTGGTGCGCAGCCTGCGGGAGGACTGGCCGGCGCTGCGCGCCTGGCGGTCCTGGTGGCGGGCGGGCCTGGTCGTGGCCGCCGGCACGCTCATCCTGCATGTCCACGAGCGGCATGAGTTCAAGATCGTGGCCGACGAGGTCGTGCTGCAGCTCACCGCGCAGCGGATGCACTTCGCCCGGGAGGCGGGGGTGGTCCTGCGGGGCTACGATTACGCGGGGAATTTCACCCCGTTCATGGTGACCGTCGACAAGCGGCCGCTCTTCTTCCCTTTCCTGCTGTCGCTGGTCCACGATCTCACGGGCTACCGGGTGAGCAATGCCTTCGCGCTCAATGCGGTCCTGTCGCTCGCCCTGATGACGCTGGCCCTGCTGGTGGCCCGGCGCATCGGCGGCTGGGGCGCTGGATGCACGGCGGTGCTCCTCCTCGCCGGCGTGCCGTTGATCGCCCAGAACGCCTGCGGCAGCGGCTTTGACCTGCTCAACCTGGTGATGATCCTGCTGGTGTGGTGGCTGGGCATGCGATGGGCCGACCGTCCCCAGGACGACGATCGCCTGGCGGCGTTTGTGCTGGGGGCCGTGCTTCTCCTGCAGGTCCGCTACGAATCCGTGCTGTTCCTGCTGCCGGTGGGAGCCGTGATTCTCTACCTGTGGTGGCACTTCCGCCAGATCCGGCTGCCGTGGGCGCTGCTGGCGGCGCCGCTGCTTCTGCTCGTCATCCCGTGGCAGTACAACGTCTTCAAGGTCTTGGACTCCTACTGGCAGCTCAATTCGATCCAGGGCGCCACCACGCCGTTCGGCCTGCGCTACTTTTATGACAACGTCGGCCACGCGATGAATTTCTTCCTGGATTTCGATGGTCTCCAGCCCAACTCCTGGCTGGTCGGCATCGCGGGAACGCTCGGCGTGGGTTTTTTCATCCTCGTGCTTTACCGCCACTATCGCGGAATCTTCCGCGACCGGCCGGGCGAGGCGGTCTACGTCCTGTTTGTCGCCGGCCTGCTCGTCCACACCGCCTTCATGCTTTGCTACTTCTGGGGCACATGGGATGACCCGGTCATCCGCCGGCTCAGCCTGCCCGCGCATCTGCTGCTGGTGTTCAGCCTGGTCTACATCTGGCCGCGCCTCGTGCTCACGTCGCGGCGCTGGCTGATTTCCGGGGTGGCGGCGGGCGCGTATCTGGTCGCCTTCTCGCTCCCCACGGCGGCGATGCATCGCTACGACCAGGAAAACTTCGCGGCCCGCGCCACCAACTGGCTGCGCGACTTCATCCGCACGCAGGGGGAGGAGCCGGTGCTGGCCATCGACAACAACTCCGGCCTCCTGTGGTTCCTTTACGGCAAGGCCTGCATCAATCCGTGGCTGCTCAGCCACCGCGTCGGGGAATTCCTGTACCACTGGGACCGGCGCAGCTTCACCACCTGCTACGTCGTCCAGCGCGTGGGGATCGACGCCAAGACCGGGGAGCCCTTCATTTCGGCCGATGACGACCTCGGTCCGGGCGTCAAGCTGGAGGTGGTGAAGCAGAAGGCGTTTTCGCCCATTTATCTGGTCCGGCTGAGCCGGGTCGTGTCGATTGACGAGCCGAAGCTCAAAGCCTGGGCGGACGGCCGCATGAAGCAGGGCAAGGGCGGGGGGCCGCTGCTGCAGCCGATCCCCGGCAGTGCCGAGGCCGCGCAGCTGCTGGAGTGGCTGCGCAACCTGCCCTGATCAGGGCTGGCGCGCCGCCCACGCGGCGTCGAGCAGCCGGCTGAATTCCTGGGGCGAGCCGTCCACCGCCGCCTGGACCTCCGGCGCGCTCAGCCGGTACACGAAAATGGTGTAGTTGATGACGGCGTCGGGCCGGCGCAGGCGCAGGAAGGTGCACAGGCGGGCGAAACGCAGCCGGTCGAGCTGCCACAACGGCCCGGCATAGTCGAGGTCCAGGAGATCGGGCTTGCGGACGCCGCTGGCCAGCTCGGCGCGCATCCTCGTCCGGAGCGCCGCGTACCAGTGCTCGCGGTTCGGCGTCCACTGGCCGCTCACCGGGCTGTAGACGTCCTCGAGCAGCGTGGCGCTGATGCAGTACAGCCCCGGCCCGAGCTCCCTCCAGCGGCGGGGGCGGCCGTAGATGTAGTAGGGAGCGAGCTCGTACGCGTCCAGGCCCTGGTAGGCCGGGTTGTCGGCACCGAAGTAGGAGACATACAACGGCTCGCCCGGCCGGCGGTGGGCGCGAACCCATTGGGCGAGGGCGGGCAGATCCTGCCCCCAATCCAGCGAGCTGTCGACCAGCTGGCGCCAGCCCTGTGCCGGACCGCCGCTGAGCAGGTTGAAAAACGCCAGGTAATGCGGCCGGATCCACAGGGACTCGCCCGCGCCGAGCAGCACGCAGGCCGCCGCCGCCCCCCGGAACCAGCGCCCGGCGCCGGGCCGCATCAATGCTCCCGCCACGATGAACAGCGCGGGATACATCGGCAGAATGTGCCGGTGGCCGATGTTGAGCGTCGTGAGCAGCGAGAAGGTCCAGTACACCGCCCCGAGTGCCAGCAGCGGCGCCAGCCGCCGCGCGTCCCGGCCGATGCGCGCCAGCCGGTCGCAGCCGGTCGGCGGGCGCAGCCAGCGGAGCGTCGCCGCGAGCACGAGCCCCGCGGTCGCGAACAGCTCGCCGAGCGTGCTCTTGGCGAGAAAGGCGTAGGGAAAGAACCACCACCAGCCGGTGTTGCTGTACTGGCCGAGGAGGAAGGCGCCGCGCGTCGCCTGGAAGCGCACGTGGCCGAAGCCCTGGATGTAGGCCTGGGGCAGCACATGCAGCTTGAACGCCAGGGCAAGGACCGCGCTCAACAGCCCGGGCGGCGAGAGGACCTCCTGGGTCGGCAGGTAGAATTTCCACGCCGGCGGCAGGCCGGCGGCGAAGGCGCTGTAGCGCCAGCCAAAGCAGGTCCAGATGACCGCCCACGCGGCCAGGCCGTGGACGACCAGCAGCGCCGCGAGCACGCCGAGCTTCGCCGGCGTCCGGGCGACCGCGCGCCGGGCGCCACCCAGGCCCACCACGATGGCGTCGGGGCCGAATGCCTGCGCCAGGATCAGCAGCCCGAAGACCGGGAGCAAAAGCACCGCGGAGAATTTCGCCACGAACGCGAGGCCCGTGGCCGCGCAGCTCAGGAGCAGGCTGGACCACGTCAGCTCGCGGCCGGCCCGCCACCACGCCCCGGTGGCCGCCAGCAGCCAGAACGCCGCGCACATGTCCGACGTGATGAGCGGGCCGTGGGCCAGGGTCGTGGGAGACACGACATAGAGCGCGAGCGCGGTCAGCCCCCCCGCGTCGCCCCAGAGGCGGCGGGCCCAAACAAAGACGAGCAGGCCGGCGGCCACGCTCCACAACGCCATCGCGGCGCGGGCGCAAAAGACCATGAAGTCGGTGTTGTTGCCCCAGAGGTAGCAAAAGGCGTTCGAGATGAGCCACTGGTTCGATTCGCCCCACCAGCCCGGCTCGTCCGCCGGGTTCAGGTGCGGCCGGGGATGCAGCGCGAGCAGCGGCAGCGCAGCCCAGCGCTGCGGCAGGTTGCCGTTTTCCGGCTGCATCCGGTAATCGTCGAACCGCCAGTAGCTGTAGCCGCTGGCCAGATGCACGGGCTCGTCATTGGTCACGCCGGAATCGCGGAGCGCACTCACGCCCCACCACCAGTGCAGGGCGAGCAAAAGCGTCACCGCGGTGGTGAGCACCACCGGCGGCAGGCTGGCGCCGCGGCGGAGCGGCGGGGAGGCGGGCGGGGGCGGAACGGAATTCATCGGGTGGGTGCCGGTGGCTCAGGGCAGCACGCGCGCCGCGGCCATGCGGTTTCCGGCGGCGTCGAAGACAAACGCCACGAGTTCCGGCGGCCACGACGCGGCGACCGGGAACTCAATTCCGGCGCGGATGATTCCGGCCGGCAGCAGGGCCATCCACGCGTCCGTGGCGATTGGACCGTTCGCGGTGCCGTCCGGGCTGAGCGGGGTTACGTCGAGGCGGGCATTCGCGGCCGTGAGGGTGGCGACGTGCCGGCGCGCCCCGCTGCCCAGTTGCCAGACTTCCACGCGGCCGATCGGCCGCGGCGGCGCCGCCAGCACCAGTTCCAGCCGCCCGGCGCCGGAGGTCGCGCCCGCCAGGAGGCGGCCGGTGGACAACTCGGCGATGCGCCGCCCCCGGTGCACCCAGAATGAATAGCCGTCCACCGTGAAGGCGCGCTGGAAGTCGTGCCACAAGTAGTCCGCCAGGACGCCGCGCGCATGGAACCCCTGCCGGGAAAGGAGGCCGAACGTGTCGAGCTGGACGATCAGGGCGGCCCGCGGGTCGGCCCGCAACCGGTCGACGATCGCCTGCTGCTGGGGCGTCGACAGCGACTCGAACCACTGCGTGGCGTTGGCCAGGGTGGGCGTCGGGAGGCCGGTCCAGAGATTGAAACTGTAGAGTCCGGAGAGGCTGAAGAGCATGTCGGCGTGGGCGCGGGCATTCTCGGCCATGATCCGCAGGCCGAACACGGTGTCGTCCGGGACCCCGATCCTCTCCGCGCCGGGGAGGCCGAGCGGCTCGCCGTATGCCCGGTTTCCGAGGCCGATCCGCAGCAGCGTGTATCCCATGACCCCGCTCAGGCCAAAGGCGCCCAGGGCGGCCGTCGCGGCGGCGGCTCGTTGCCAGCGCCACGCCGGCAGGTACCGCCAGGCATCGCGCACCGCGAGGATCAGGAGCGGCACCCACAGAAACGTGCCCCAATTCAGCTGGCTGCCGGCCACCGGGTAGGCGTGCAGAAACTGGAACACCAGCACGAGCGCGAGCCACTGGCGCGCGCGGGCGTCCTTCCTTCCTTCCTCGTCGTGGCGCAGCGGCAGGGCGCAGAGCGCGGCCAGGCCGACCCCGAAGGACATGCCGAAGGCGGCCGGACTGGCGTGTTCCCATCCCAGCAACGAAAAGAACCGCTGCGCCAGGTCCGGCGGACGCCACGGTCCCTCGCCCAGCCCTTGGGCCCCGACCAGCGCGGCAAGCACCAGCACGGCCATGGCGAGCAGGCGGACCGTCACCACCAGGCCGGCGATCCGGCGGGAAGCCGGGCGACGCCGGGCCGCGACCACGATGCCCAGGGCCACCGCCGCGGTTGCCAGGGATCCCGGACGCCAGGGGAAGGCGAAGTTGTATACGCCGGGCTGCCGCAGCGGATTGAGCAGCACGCCGTCCAGCAGGCCGGCCACGCTGGAGCCCCGCGCGAGGGTCACGCCGACGGTCGGCAGCGTGACGCCGGCCGCGCCGCCCGCCAGCGCGGCCACCGCCCGCCAACCCGCGACCGGAACCGGATTCGCCTCGAGCACCACGAGGACGCCGAGCGCCGCGAACACAAAAAGGGCGGCATACTCGACCACCCAGGACTCGGGCAGCAGCGCATGCATCAATCCCCAAGGCATGAGCACGACGCAGGCGGCGAGTCCCCAGCGGCCGATCCGCCGCACCTGCGCGTCGCGGGCGGCGAGCACCAGCCAGACGCCGGCGGCGGCGAACATGAAGACGCCGACGTTGATCTTGGTGAGCGCGATCGCCGCGGCGATGGCGCCGAGGGCGGCGGCCGCGCCCGGCTTCTCCGCCGGATCGGCCTCGACTCCGAGCCACGCCGCCAGCGCCACCAGCAACCCGATCAGTCCGCCGGGATGCGTGGGTTCGTGGATCATCACCCAGAGGTAGGTGAACACGCCGGCCACGGTCAGGGCGGTGGCCGCGGTCGAGCGGGACCGCCGCCACACCAGCAGGCCGCTGCCCAGCGCGGTCGCGCCCCAGACCGTCAGCGTCACGAACCGCCCGGAGGTGTTGGTCCAGGCAAAGCCCAGCAGGCGATGCAGGGCGTCGAACGCCGCGAAGAAGAACGGCCCGTACTGCGAGAACACCCGGTCGTAGAGCGCGCCGTGGGCCGCGTAGTTGCGCAACGAGAGGAGCACGTAGCCCTCGTCGTCGTAGCCCATGAAATAGGTGAACAGCAGCCAGTAGCCGGCCACCGCCAGCAATGCGGCCAGCGCGAGCAGTCCGGCCCAGCCGAGCGCGCGTTTAATCAAACCCGATCCTCCGCCGGACGATGAAATTGGGCCGCTGCTTCACCTCGTCGTAGATCCGGCCCAGGTACTCCCCCAGCACGCCGATGCCGATCAGCTGCATGCCGCCGAGGAACAGCACCAGCGTCACCAGGGTGGTGAACCCGGTCTGGGCGACCTCGATGCCGAGCAGGCGCTTGCAGACGAAGAAGAGGCCGACCGCGAATCCCAGCCCGGCGATGAACATCCCGGTGTAGGTCAGCAGCCGCAGCGGCAGGTAGGAGAAGCTGAACAGGCCGTCGAGGGCGTACCGGATCAGGCGCGCCAGATTCTGCTGCGGCCGGCCGGCCGCCCGCTCCTGGCGCGCGTAGGGCACGTCGCTGCGCGGGAAGCCCACCCAGGCGCGCAGGCCGGGGAAGAACCGGTGCCGCTCCGGGAGTTGCAGGAACGCGTCCACCGCCGGCCGGCCGAGCAGGCCGAAGGTGCCGGAGTGGGGTTCGATCGGGTAGTCCGTCAGCGCGCCGAACACGAGGTGGAACAGGTCGAAGGCCAGGCGCCGCAGTCCCTTTTCACTCCGGGTGCTCCGCACCGCGCGCACGACCTCGGCGCCCTGGCGCCACGCCGCGGCCAGCTCGGGGATCAGCTCCGGCGGATCCTGCAGGTCGGCATCCATGGTCACCACCGCGCCGGCGTCGGCCGCCGCCGCCAGGCCGGCGGCGAGCGCGCTTTGGAAGCCGAAGTTGCGCGACAGCTCGATGAGTTTGAAGCGTGCGTCCCGCCCGCACTGGGCGGCGATCAGCTCGCCCGAGCGGTCACGGCTGCCGTCGTTGACGAGCACGGCCGACCAGGCGATGCCCGGCTGGCCGTCGAACACCGCGCCCAGCCGGCGGAAGAGTTCGGGCAGCACGGCCTCCTCGTTGAAAACCGGGATGACGACGGCGATCGCGGGCGGATTCACGGGCGGGGGGATTCTTGGGTGCGCGGAGGGGAAAATCAACCCCGCGGCGCGGGGGGCGGCCAGGAATGCAGCGTCCAGAGGCCGAAGTCATTCACCTTCGCGTCCGGCGGGGTCAGCGGCGGCCGGAGCGCGATGCCCCAGTCCGTGCCGCCCCGCGGCAGCGCGATCACGCACAGCTGGCGGGGCAGGTCCTCGCGGGCGTGCGGGTAGGTGAGGGCATGGCCGGCGAGGAACCGCATATAGAGACCGTCCTCCACGTGGTAGAAACGGTTCTCGCCGTAGATCGTCACCAGCGGATTCCACGGAAACCAGATCTGGCCGGGAAACGAGCGGGTGAGTTGGGCCGCCTGCCGGTAGTGCTCGACCAGCGGCTGGAGCGGCAGGTGGGGCATCCGGGCGCAGCGGAGGCCGCAGATCGCCGCGGCCGCGAGCGCCCCGAGCCCGAGAATGCCGGCGGCGCGCCGCCCGGCCCGGGCGGCCGCGATGCCGGCGAGCAGCGCCGGGGGCAGCCAGTAGGTGAAACTCTGCAGCGAATTGAGTGTGCCGCCAAACTTCATGAACGCGGCCGCGCTGGAGGGCAGCGCGAGCAGCCAGGCGAGCGACGGCAGCAGCAGCACCGAGGCCCGGGTCCAGATCCGGCGCCCGGCCAGGATGAGGATCAACCCCGGCAGCACGAGGTGGATCGTGAGCTGGGGCACCATGTCGAGCACGCGCGTGCGCGGGTCCGGCGCCCACGGCAGGTGCGCGGGCACCGTGAACAGATTCATTTTCAGGCCGGCCCAGTCGAAGCTGGCGGCCATCCAGCCGGCGAACAGCGCGCCGGCGGCGGCGCAGCGGCCGAGATGGCGGGCGGCTTCACGCGGGCCGGCGGTCACCCCCAGCCAGACGATCTGGGCGGCGGCGATGCCGACGGAGGTCTGCTTGCAGGCGAGGCCGGCCACGGCCAGGAGGGCGGCGGCCCAGCGACCCGCGCGCGTCGGCCGGCACACCAGCACGAGGTTCGCGACCAGGCCCAGCGCGATCGCCAGATTGTCGGCCTGCAGATACTGGAACGTGGCGAAGGGCCAGATCGCGATCGCCAGCACCGCCGCCAGCCCGCGTTCGCGCCAGCCGAGGCGGCTGCCGGCCGGGGCGGGCCACCACGCGCAGACCGCGAGGATCGCGGCGGCCGTGCTGAGGATGTTGATCGCCCCCGCGATCTCCAGCGCGTGCGCCGCGCTGGAGGCCCAGGCCGCCGGCCACCATGCGAGCACGGGCAGGGGGCCGTAGATCCAGGTGGTCACCGCCCCGGTGTGTTCGCCCGGATAAAAGTTGACGCCCCGCGCCAGGGCGAGCGACGGCGCCAGCCGGACGTCGTTCCACACGCTGACCGGAAACAGGCACCAGCACACCCACAGCCACAGCGCGGCGGCCGCCGCGGCCAGGATCAGCAGGGCGGTGAACAGGCGGCTGCGAGATGCGTCGACGGGGGTCATGCGGAGCGCGGGGCGCCGGTGGGATCCGCCGCCGGCGGCGGAGCGGCAGGCTCCCGCCAGAGGCGCGTGACCGCGAGCGTAAACAATCCCGCCAGCAGCGCGATCAGCAGCGGCCGGGACATCGGCAGGTCACCCACGAATACATAGCCGTGCTGCACCTTGGCCCACAGGTTGACCCAGACGCTGGTGCCGTAGAGTTCCAGGCCGGCCGCGCCCCGGGTGAGCAGGGTCTCCAGGCGCGGGTAGGAGAGATTCTCCATGTAGAACTGCAGGCCGACCCCGAGGGCAAAATCCACAGCCAAACCCAGGGCAAACAGGACCCGCCACCAGCGGGGCAGGGCCCCCGCCTGGGCGGCCAGCAGCGCCAGCCCGAGCCCGAGGAGGCCCTGGAGACACAGATGGGCCACGCCCCATTGGTCGATTCCGCCGTAGGCCGATGCCCCCAGGACGGTCGTGCAGACTGCGAACCAAAGCCAGAAGCCGCGCGGAGACGCGGTGGTCCGGTGCCGGGCTGCGCGCCACGCGCGCACCAGGAGCCAGATCAGGGTCAGTCCCCCGATGCTGCCGAACAGCAGCGGCAGGCTGACTTGGTAGAGCTGGAAAAAATAGTCGCGCAGGAAACCCGCGCGGCTGTGCTGGGCGATCAGGCTGTAATTCACCGGCCGCAGGAAATGGGGCACCAGGGTGTTGAACACATTGTGGCTTTTTTCCGGCAGGAAGCCGCTCCACGAGCGCACGGTCGATTCGGTCACGGAGGTGTTCGAGAGGAATGTGTCGCGGGCGCCGAATTCGGCCAGCGACCATCCGAACCAGGTGGCCAGCAGCAGCGCGGCCGGCAGGGCGCAGAGCACCGTGTCCCGCCAGAACCCGGCGCGCCGCCAGAGCGTCCGCCGCCACCAGAAATAGGCCGCGGCGAGAGCCACGACGTACGGGCCGGCGGAATAGTGGGCCAGCACGCCGGCCGCGAGGAAGCAGAAGGCCGCGGCCAGCCGGCGGCGCGAGCCCGCCGCCAGGGCCGGGAGGAAGCAGAGCAGCCCGGTGAGCACGAAGAAGACCGTGGGCAGTTTCGTCCAGGCGAACGTGCTGTTTTGCAGGATGGAGGGGTTGACCATGAAAAGCACGGTCACGAGCGCCTGCGCCCGCGGCGGATTCGGGCCAAACCGGCCGGCGAACTGCCAGACGGGCAGGAAGGCCAGCGTGCCGAGGAGGGTGGTGAAGATCTGGAAGCACGGGAAGTCACCGCGGGTGAGGCCGAGGAAAACGGCCGTCACCGCGTTGACGAGCGGCGGCCGGGTGGGCAGGTGGTCGCCGCCATACAGGCGCCAGTGCGAGGGGAGGTGGTGGAGGAAGAGTTGGGCCCGGGTGTAGTGATCGGCCCAGTCCAGCGCCCAGCCGCCGCCGGAGTAATTGCGCACCAGCGCCAGGAAGCCGAGGCACCACCCGGCCACAAGCAGCCAGGCGCCGAGCAACCGCCGGGCGTCGGGCTCGCGCAGCAGCCCGGCGCAGGCGCGCCGCCGCGCCGCCAGCAGGCCCAGGGCCGCAAGCGGCGCGAGCCCGACGGCCCAGGGAGGCAGCTGCAGCCAGTAGTCCGCCAACGCGAACAGGTAGAGCAGCACGACCCCGACCGCCGCGCCGGCGCCGATCCGCTCGGCCGGGGCCAGGCGCCAGCCGGCGACGACGGGCAGCCCCAGCCCGAAGACCTGGCCGACAAACACGACGAGACAGCCGGGCAGGAGCAGGAGCGGGTTCATCGGGCGGGGTCGGAGTCGCCGGGAGGGGGCGCCGCGGAAGCCTGGCCGAAACACCGGGACACGGCCAGCCCGAGCAGGCAGGCGAGCAATCCCAGCAACAGCGGCGGCGGGACCGCCCAGTCGCCCACGAACTCGTAGCCGTTCCGCACCTTGTTCCAGAGGTTGACCCACGTGCCCCACTGGCTGGTCTGGACGGCGTTGTAGTCGAGGTGCGGAAGCCCCGCGCCGGCCGGCCCGGCGGCGGTGGCGTGGACGATCTCGAGCGGCGGCAGCGCGGCATGCTCCAGATAAAATTGCAGGCCGACTCCCAGCGCGAAATCCATGGCCAGGCCGACGATCAGCACCAGCCGCCACCAGCGGAACAGGCCGTCGAAGCGCGCGGCGAGGAAAGCGAGGCCGAGCCCGAGCAACCCGAGCAGGCAGATGTGCGCCAGGCCCCACGGATCGACGCCGCCGAACGGAGAGACCACGGCCACTCCGAGCACGACGGTCGCGCCGAGGAACCAGCACCAGAAGCCGCGCGGCGCGCCCGCCGCCCGGCGGCCCATGAGCGCGCCGCGCGCCAGCAGCCCGAGCAGCGTCAGGCCGCCGATGCTACCGAAAACCCAGAGCAGGTTCATCTGGTAGAGCAGGAAAAACCAGTCGCGCACAAATCCCGCCCGGCTGGTCTGGGCGATGAATCCGTAGTCAACCGGGCGGAGAAAATGCGGCACCACGGTGTGCAGCAGGTTGACGCTTTTTTGGTGGATGAAGGCGCCCCACGAATGGACGGTGGACTCGGCCACCGAGGTGTTGGACAGCAGGGTGCGGCGGGAGCCAAACGCGAGCCACGCCCAGCCGAACCAAGTGGCCAGCAGCAGGACGGCGGGCAGCGCGCAGAGCACCGTGTCCCGCCAGAACGCCGCACGCAGCCAGCGCGCCCGCCGCCACCAAAAATAGGCGGCGACGATCGCCACGACGTACGGGCCGGCGGAATAGTGGATAAGCAAGCCCGCCGCGAGGAAGCCGAAGGCCGCGGCGAGCCGGCGGCGCGACCCCGCCGCCAGCGCCGGCAGGAAAAAGTACAGCCCGGTCAGCACGAATGCCACCGTCGGCAGCTTCGTCCAGGCAAAGGTGCTGTTCTCCAGCACCGACGGATTGAGCATGAACAGCACGGTGGCCACCGCCTGCGCCCGCGGCGCATTCCGGCCAAAGGCGCCGGCGAACAGCCACACCGGCAGGAACGCCAGCGTGCAGAGCAGGGTCGTGAAGATCTGGAAATGCGGGAAGTCGCCGCGCGTCAGGCCGAGGAGGACGGCGGTGGCCGCGTTGGCCAGCGGGGGGCGGGTGGGCAGTTCGTCGCCGCCGAACAGGGGCGTGTGGACCGGCTGGTGGTGCAGGAAGAACAGCGTCCGGCTGTAGTGGTCGGCCCAGTCCAGCGCCCAGCAGCCGCCCGAGTAGTTGCGCACGAGGGCGAGGAAGCCGAGCGACCATCCGGCCACGAGCAGCCAGGCGCCGAGCAGGCGCCGGGCGTCCGGATCGCGCAGCAGCGCCACGCCCGCCTGCCAGCGCAGGCCCGCTGCGGCCAGCACCGCCAGCGGGACCAGGAGCCGGGCCCGCGCCGGCAGGTCCAGCCCGTAATCGGCGAGCGCGAACAAATACAGCGCCACCACGCCCGCCAGCGCGGCGGCGCAGAGCCGCTCCGCGGGCGCGACCCGCCAGGATGCCACCCAGGGAAGTCCCAGTCCGAGAATCAGGCCGGCAAACACCGCCAGGCAGAGGAGCAGCTGCAGCACCGGGTTCATGGCGGGATCGCCGGCCGGCCCGGCTCACGGGGATCCGGGGGAGCGCCTGCGCTGAGCAGCCGGCGCGCGGCCAGTAGGAACAGGCAAAGCAGCAGCGCCGACAGCAACGGCGCCGGCCATCCGCGGTCGCCCAGGAATTCCAGACCGAAGTAGGCTTTCGCGAGCAGATTGCTGAGGATGGTGCTGCTCCAGAACGGTGGCAGCCCGCCCCCGCCCGGACCGGGACCCGTCAGCGCGAGGGCGCCGGGACGCAGCAGGTCCAGGTGCTCGACGTGAAAATGGAGCGCGATGCCGAGCACGAAATCGAGGGCCGCGCCGGCCCAGAGCACGCCGCGGAGCCGGGGCGGGAGCCGCCCGTATTCCGCGGCGAGGAACGCCAGCCCGAGCACGACGACGGGCTGCAGGCACACGTTCGCCACGCCGTCCTCGTCGCGCCCGCCCTTGACCATGATGCCGATCAGGATGGTGCCGGCGAGGAACCAGGTCCAGAACCGCCGGCTCGTGGCGGGGATCCCCGGGTCGCGGGCGCGCCGTGCGAGGCACCAGGGCAGCAGGACGGCGCCGGCGCAGCCGAAGGCCGAGAGCAGCGCCAGTTGGTAGAACAGGTAGAAATGCTGGTCGGCCGTCACCGCCGGGGAGACGTAGGGTTCGGTGGGCGGAAGATAGCCGGGCTCGCGGAGCGACCGGGGCACGAGCGAGAAGACGACGTTGTCGAGTTTTTCCGCCGCGAACCGGCCGGCCGACGAAACGTCGGTGCTCGTCACGGCGGTGTTGGAGGCGGCGGTGGCCGCGAATCCGTAGTGGCGCCACGACCAGCCGAACCAGGTCGCCAGCAGCAGGACGGAGGGCACGGCGGCCGCGGCCAGGCCGGCGGCAAACGCGCCGGTGAACCAGCGGCGCCGGTGGGCCCAGAGGTGCAGCAGCGCCAGCACCAGCAGGTAGGGTCCGGCGGAGTAGTGCGCGAGCAGGCCGGCCGTCAGGAACCAGAAGGCGGCGCCGGTGCGCGCGGCCGAGGCGCGGTCCCGCCCCTCGAGGAAGAGATGCAGGCCGGCCAGCACGAAGTAGGCGGTGACGAGCTTGGTCCACGGGTAGGTCGCGTTGTGCAGCAGCAGGGGATTCAGCAGGCACAGCAGCAGAAACGCGGCCGCGGCCGCCCGCCCGCCGTTGAACCGCCGGCACAGCAGCCAGCCCGGCAGCAGCACGAGCGTGCTCTGCAGCGTGGAGAAGATCTGGAAATACAGGAAGGTGTCGCGGGAGAGCGCCAGCAGCGCGCCGGTCGCGAGGTTGGACAGCGGCGGGCGGGCCGGCAGGGAATAAAGCCAGATGAAACGGTAATCCAGGGGCCAGTGGCCGAGGAAAAAGCCGGTGCGCTGATAATGCTCGAGCCAGTCGCCCGTCGCGCCGGCGCCGATGCCGAAGTAGCAGCGCACCAGCGCGAGAAAGCCGAGCGCCCAGCCGGTCCAGATCGCGTAGGCCCCGAGCAGGGACTGCGTCCCGGGGTCGCGCAGCGCGGCGACGATCGCGTGCCGTCGCCACACGAACCCCGCTCCCGCGGCTGCCGGCAGCAGGAGAAAGCACAGCGCCGGGAGACGGAAGACGTAGATCGCAAAGGCGGCGAGGTAGAGAACGACCAGCGCGACACCCGGCGCGAGGGCGATCTTCTCCTCGCTCCGCAGGTTCAGCCCGGCGGTCAGCGGCAGCCCGAGCCCAAAGACCAGGCCGAGGAAGAGCGCGACGCACCCGAAAAGCTGGATCCCGGCATTCATGATTCCGCCGACTGGTCGCGATCCGGCGGTACGCGGGAATCGACCCTGGCTCGGCGGACCTGCCAGAGGATCACCACCAGCAACAGGCATGCGAGAAAGGCCGCGAGCAGCCACGGGGCCGGCCCGGCGTCACCCACAAAGGTCAGGTTGAAGTGGTATTTCGACAGCAGGTTGCTGAACAAGGCGTCCAGCATCGGAGGCGGGACGCCGCGCGGCGACCCGGGAGAACCCGGCGGCGGGTTCGCCTCGTTCCAGAACAGGGCCAGGTCCTGGTGTTCGACGTAGAAATGAAGGACGACCCCCAGCAGAAAATCGAGGACCAGGCCGGTCCACAGGACGCTGCGCAGCAGGGGCGGAAGACCCGGGATTTCCGCCGCGAGGAAGGCCAGACCGAGGACCACGAGCGCCTGGAGACAGATGTGCGCCACGCCGTAGTCCTCAAACGCCCCGACCACCAGGAGTCCCAACAGGGCGGTACCGGCGACAAAGACGACCCAGAACCGGCGGTCCGCCGACGGACCGCGGCGCCGGCTGGCCAGATATTTCCGGCCGAGCATCCACGGCAGCATCACCGCCCCGGCGAAGCCGAAGGCGAACGGCAGGGTGAGCTGGTAGTACATGAAGAGATGCTGATCGAGCCGTTTCGCGGGCGGCACGTAGGGCTGGCCGGAAAGATAACCGGGCTCGCGCAGGGGCAGCGGCAGGAGCGAGGTGAAGACATTGCCAAGTTTTTCCGCGACGAGGCGGGAGGGCGAGGCGAGGGCGGCGTTGGTGACCGCCGAATTGGACAGCGCGGTGGCGCCCGCGCCGTAGTGCGCCCACGACCAGCCAAACCACGTGGCCGCCAGCAGAGCTGCGGGCAGCGTCACGCGGATGAGGGTGCCGGGAAACGGTCCGGTGAACCACCGGCGCCGGGACGAGAACAGATAGATCAGCGCCAGCACCGCCAGGTACGGGCCGGCGGAATAATGAGCCAGGAGCCCGGCGGCGAGGAACAGAAAGGCCGCGCCGGAGAAGGCGGACGATCCGCGGGCGCGCCCCTCGAGGAAAAGATGCAGGCCGGCGAGCACGAAGTAGGCGGTGGACAGCTTCGTCCACGGGTAGGTCGCGTTGTGCATCACCAGCGGGTTCAGCATGCAGAGCAGCAGAAACACGGCGCCGGGCGCCCGCCCGCCGCCGAGCCGCCGGCAGAGCAACCAGCCCGGCAGCAGCACGAGCATGCATTGCAGCGCCGAGAAAACCTGAAAATAGGCGTAGGTTTCGTGCGACAGGGCGAGAAAGGCGCCGGTCGTCAGATTGGCCAGCGGCGGACGCGCCGTGAGCGGGTACTGCCAGAAGAAACGATAGTCCAGGGGCCAGCGGCCGAGGAAAAAGAGGGTGCGCTGGAAATGTTCCACCCAGTCGCCGGCCGCCCCCGAGCCGGCGCCGTAGTAACAGCGGATCAGCCCCAGGAAGCCGAGTCCCCAGCCGGTCCAGATCCCGTACGCGCCCAGCAGGCGGCGCACGTCGGGTTCGCGGACCATGGCCGCGACCTCCCGGTAACGCCATGCCCAGCCGGCCAGCGCGGCGGCGGGCAGCAGCGCAAAGCACCAGGCGGGGGCGCCGGACGCATAGATCGCAAAGGCCGCGAGGTAGATGAGGATCAGCGCCGCGCCCGGCGCGAGCGCGATCCGCTCCTCGGCGCGCAACGACAGTCCGGCGGTCAAGGGCAGCCCGATCCCGTACACCAGGACTCCGAACAGGACCACACACCAGATCAGTTCGACGAGGGACATCGGAGGATCAGCGGCCGGTCAACGGCGCCGCGAGGGCGCGGGCCACCTCGTCATCGGAGAGCCGGAAGATCAGGATCGAGTAACCGGCCATGGCGTCGGGTTGCCGGGCGGCGAGGAAATGGCACAGGCGGCGGAACCGCAGGTGCAGGAAGTCGATGCCCAGGGCGACCGGAATCTGGCCGGCATTCCGACGGCGCCGGAGATCCTGATACAATTCCTCGTAGGCCGGAATCCAGGGGCCGGGGGCGCGGGTGTAGACGCCCTGGAACAGGGTGGCGCTGATGCAGTACACGCCTCCACCGAGCCGGGACGGCACCGTGACCGGTTCCGGCGGGAACGCGATGTTCAGCAGCGGCTCGCCGTGAACGCCGTAGGCGGCCGGGTCCGCGGGACCGAGGTAGGCGAGGTAGACCGGCGCGGCGTCGCGGGGATTGTTCCGGTCGAGCCAATGCCGCAGCGCGGGCAGGTCCTGGCCCCAGTCGAGGTTGCTGTCCACCAGGTGGCGGTAGGCCGCGCGCGGTCCGCCGGCCAGCGGGTTGAAGTACTCCAGATAATAGGGCCGGATGTGCCACGACTCGAAGGCCAGCCACGCGAACAGGACGGCCACCACCCAACCGCGCAGGCGCGACGGGGATCCGCCCGCCCACGCCGCCACGCCGGCCGCCAGCACGAACAGCGGCGCGTAAGTCGGCAGCAGGTGGCGCTCCCCGATGTTGATGTGACTCGCGAGGGCAAAGGCCCAGTAGACCGCGAAGAGCACGATCAGCGGGCAGGCGGAATACCAGCCGCCCGGGCGCCGCCGCGCCAGCGCCGCCCACCCGCCCAGGACCACGAGCGCCAGCAGCGGCAGCGGCGTTTTCACCAGCACGGCGTAGGGGAAGTAAGCCGGCCATCCGGTCCGGCTGAACGCGCCGTTGAAAAACGCCGGCCGGTCGTGCAGCGACCCCAGCGTGCTGGCCAGTCCGTAGAGCCAGGCTTCGGGCAGCAGGTGTTGCTGGCGGGCCCAGGCGATGGCGCGAAAGGTGGGCCCGCCGGCCGCCGCCAGCGCGGACCAGGGCGTGTCAAAGATGATCTCCGGGTGGAAGCGGCCGCCGGTCATCGCAAACCGAAAACCGAACGCCGACCAGATCACGACCCAGCCGATGAACGCGGCCAGCAGCGTCGCGCCGGCGATCGCCGCCGCGCGACTGGGGCGCGAGCCGGCCGTGCCCCGGCGGCCGAACTCCCACGACAGCGGCGGACCCGCGAGCACCCGGACCGCGGCCAGGATGGCGAACATCGGGAGCACCAGCACGCATGACATCTTGCTCAGCCCCAGCAGCCCGAGCGCGCCCCCGGCCGCCAGCAGGCGCCGCCAGGTCACGCGCTCGAGGAGCATCCAGTATGCGGTGACTGTCGCGAGCAGGGTCAGGCTCACCGCCATGTCCGAGGTTGCGAGCGCGCCCTGGGCGAGCATGGAGGGCGCGAGGGCAAAGAGCCCCGCGGCCAGCAGTCCGGCCGCCTCGCCCGACAGCCGGCGCGCCCACCACCAAGTCAACGCACCCAGCGCGACCCCGAGCACGGCGATCATCGCGCGCGCCGCGAAAAGCAGGACGGCGGGCCGGTTGCCCGTGCGGAAGAACAGATCGGTGCCCACCGTGGAGATGGCCGTGGACTGCGGCAAGGGGCCGCGGGAGGCCGGCCAATGCACGCCCAGCGCCGTCAGCGGGAGAGCCGCCCACCGCTTGGGGAAGTTGCCGTTTTCCGGCTGCAGCGGATTTTCGCCATACCGCCAGTAGGCGACGCCCCCGGCGATGTGCGCCACCTCGTCCCCCGCGGGCGAGAAATTCACCGCGGCGGTCACGGCCAGCAGCCAATAGGCGGCGAGCAAGCCGGCGACCACGCGGCCCGGATGGCGGCGGAGGGTGGCGGATATTCCGGCGGGATCCATGGATTCAGGGGTCGGGCGGCCCGGTCAGCGCGCGGCGCACATCATCGTCGGTCAGGCGGAAGATGAGAATGGAATATCCCACCTCCGCGTCGGGGGTCCGGTCACGCAGGTAATGGCACAGCCGCCCGAAGCGCAGCTGCTCGAGCCGGAACAGCCGCTGCAGGACCTGCGCGCGGACCAGCGGCGCGCCGTCGGAATCGCGGGCCCGGTCCGGGTCGGGATGGGCCGCGAATTGCGCGCCCCAACGGGAAAGTTGCCGGTACTCCTGCTCCTCGGCGGCGGACCACGGGCCGCGCACCTGGGTGTAGACCCGCTGGAACATCGTGGCGCTGATGCAGTAGAGCCCGGCGGTCATCTCGGGCAGCGCCGGGCGGGCCCGCAGGTCGAAGAAATTGTCTCCGAGGCGTGTCGCCGCAATGCCGGCGGCGGGCGGATCGTCGGATCCGAAGTAGGAGAGAAACACGTGCTCGCCGGGGCGGACCTGCTGCGCCAACCAGGCCTTGAGGCCGGGCAGATCCTGTCCCCAGTCGAGCGAGCTGTCCACGAGATGCCGGTACCCCCGGGCCGGCCCGCCGATCAGCTCGTTGAAGTAGGCGAGGTAGCTGGGCCGGATCCACCACGATTCCGCGACGAACCAGGCGAGCAACGCGGCGGCGAGGACGCCCGCCGGCCGGATCGCACGGCGCAGCCACCAACCGGCCGCCCCGGCGAGGACGTACAGCGCCGGATAGGT
>DATJUU010000003.1:0-5377 GCA_035502155.1 Opitutaceae bacterium | reverse complement strand
AGCAGGTCGACCGACGGGAGCTGCTCGAGCAGGTGGGCCTCGTTGGAATACAGCGTGTGCGACGTGTGCAGGGTGATGTCGAGGAAGCGCATGCGCTCGAGGTCGACCTCGAGGATGGTGACGTCGGCGCCGAGGCCGATCGCCATGCGCGCGGCGTTGATGCCGGAGACGCCGCCGCCGAGGACGATGACGCGGCCCGGGAGCACGCCGGGCACGCCACCGAGCAGCGTGCCGCTGCCGCCATGATGCTTGGCGAGGAAGTAGCCGCCGACGAGGATCGACATGCGGCCGGCGATCTCGCTCATCGGCTCGAGCAGCGGCAGGCGCCGGTTGACCTCGATGGTTTCGTAGGCGAGGCCGGTCACGCCGGACTTGAGCAGCGCGTCGGTCAGCGTCCGGTCGGCCGCGAGATGCAGGTAGGTGAACAGGATCTGGCCGGGCCGCAGCAGCGGGTATTCCTCCGGCAGGGGCTCCTTGACCTTGACCACGAGGTCGGACCGCTCGAAGACCGCGGCGTGGGCGTCCACCATCGTGGCGCCCGCCTGCTGGTAATCGGCGTCCGGGTAGCCGGCGCCGGCGCCGGCCCCTTTCTCCACGATGACCGTGTGGCCCCGCTTGATCAGCTGGTAGGCCCCGGAGGGGAGCAGCGCGACGCGATGCTCCTGCTGTTTGATCTCCCTGGGTAGTCCGATTGTCATGGGCGGCAGTCTAGCCCGCCGCCGCCGGGAGGGAACAGGAATCTGGCTGGAATCGGACCGGCGGTCCGGAGTCGCGCCGTCCTTCCGCGGAGAATCGGCCCGCCGTCGGGCGGCGGGCCGACCTACGCCGGCAGCCCGCCGGCTCAGCGCTGCGCCAGCGAGCGGTTGAGCGCGCTCATGAGCGCCTTGATCGACGCGAACTCGATGTTGGTGTCGATGCCCGCGCCGAAGCAGGTGAGCCCGCGCGCCGTCTTGATCTGGATGTACGACACCGCGCGCGCCTCGGCGCCCTTGCCGAGCGAGTGCTCGGCGTAGGAGAGCACCTCGAACTTCGGCAGGCCGGTGGCGCCGAGCGCGTTGACGAAGGCGTCGATCGGGCCGTTGCCGGTGCCGGTGAGCTTGGTGGGCTTGCCGTCCTGGCGGATGGTCGCCTCGCATTTCACCTGACTGTCGCGCTCGGTGGTGCGGAAGTGGTCGAGCTTCACCGGCGTGTCGCGGTTGATGTACTCGCGCACGAACACGTCGTGGATCTCCTGCGGCTCGATCTCCGTCTTCTTCTCGTCGGCGAGGTCGTTGATCACCCGGCCGAACTCCTTGTGCATGGCCTTGGGCAGCGCGAAGCCGAACTCCTTGTCCATGACGTAGGCGACGCCGCCCTTGCCCGACTGGCTGTTGATGCGGATGATCGCGCGGTAGGCGCGGCCGACGTCCGCGGGGTCGATCGGGATGTAGAGCACGTCCCAGGGCCGGCCGGGCTCCTGCGCGGCCCACGATTTCTTGATCGCGTCCTGGTGCGAGCCGCTGAAGGCGGTGAACACCAGCTCGCCGGCGTAGGGGTGGCGCGGGTGCACCTCCATCCGGGTGCAGCGCTCGTAGACGTCGCGCAGGGCGTTGATGTCCGCGAAGTCGAGCCCGGGATGGATCCCGTGGGTGTAGAGGTTCAGCGCCACGGTGACGATGTCCAGGTTGCCGGTGCGCTCGCCGTTGCCGAAGAGCGTGCCCTCGACGCGGTCGGCGCCGGCGAGCAGGCCCAGCTCGGTGGCGGCGACGCCCGTGCCGCGGTCGTTGTGGGTGTGGAGGGAGACGATCGTCCGGTCGCGGCGGGTGAGGTGCCGGCACATCCATTCGATCTGGTCGGCGTGCACGTTGGGCGTGGCGTACTCGACCGTGGCCGGCAGGTTGAGGATGATCTTCTCGGCCGCGGTGGGCTGCCAGACGTCCGTCACCGCCTCGCAGATCTCGAGCGCGAACTCGAGCTCGGTGCTGGTGAAGCTCTCGGGCGAATACTCCAGGCGCACGCGGGTGCCGGCGGCGGCCAGCGGCCGGGTGAGGCGCTTCATCAGGGCGACGGCGTCGGTGGCGATCCGGACGATCGCGGGCTTCTCCGCGCCGAACACGTACCGCCGCTGGGCGGGGGAGGTGGAGTTGTAGAGGTGGAAGATCACCTCGCGGGCGCCCCGGATCGCCTCGACCGTGCGCGTGATCAGGTCCTCGCGGCACTGGCAGAGCACCTGGATGGCGACCCCGGCCGGGATGCGGTTTTCCTCGATCAGGCGGCGGGTGAAATCGAACTCGATCTGCGAGGCGGAGGGGAAGCCGACCTCGATCTCCTTGAAGCCGACCCGCACCAGGAGGTCGAAGAACTCCAGCTTTTCGTCGACGTCCATCGGGACGGCGAGGGCCTGGTTGCCATCGCGCAGGTCGACGCTGCACCAGAGGGGCGCGTGCGTGAAGGTGCGCGACGGCCATTGGCGGTCGGGCAGGGAAACCGGCGGGAAGGGCCGGTATTTGGTGACGGGGGCGGCTTGCATGACAGGGAGAGTTGGAAGTTTGGCGGATAGGAGGGACGGAGGGAAGCAGGAGCGGAATGGCGGCACGCGGCGCGACCCGGGGTCGGCGCGGTGGGGTTCAGGCGGACGCACGATCGGCTGCTACGCAGTTCCGAGGGATCGTGCGTCTAGATAAGTCGAAGCGCCTGCAAACCAGCCTGCATCAAGGGCGCCGAGTAAGGGGGCAGGCGGCCGGGGTGTCAAGCGACCGCAAAGGGCCGGCGGCGGCAGATTTGCCTTCCGCCGGGGACCGGGGGGTGTAAAAACGGCGCGTGTCCCAACGTCGCGCTTCCGGGGTAACTGGCCACCGGGCAGGATCGTCACTATCGCCATGTATGACGCTGGGATACATTGCCCATGGCTGACGAGAATTTCGATCTCGCCGCCTGCCTCCAGCGGGTGCGCGCCCGGGATCAGCTCGCGGCCCGCGACTTGGTCGAGCACCTGTATCCCCTGGTCATCCGGATCGTGCGCTCGCACCTGCCGCGCCGGGTCGCCGAGGAGGATCTAGCCCAGGATATCTTTCTCAAGATGTTCACCCGGCTTGAACAGTACAAGGGCGCGGTGGCCTTCACCCATTGGGTGTCGCGGATCGCGGTCACGACCTGCATCGACCAGCTCCGCGCGCAGAAGCGCCGGCCCGAATTCCGCTGGGCCGACCTCTCGGAGAAGGAGGCCGACGTGCTGGACTCGGTGCTGACGAGCGAGGGCGAGGTGGCGGTCAACGACAGCCTCGCCGCCCGCGAACTGGTCTACAAGCTGCTGGGGCAGCTCAAGCCGGAGGACCGGCTGGTGCTGCAGCTGCTCGACCTGGAACAACACAGCGTGGCGGAGATCAGCGCCCGCACGGGCTGGAATCCCTCCCTGGTCAAGGTGCGGGCCTTCCGCGCCAGAGCGAAATTGAAAAAACTTTTTGAAGAGCTACAACGAAAGGAACGGTCATGAAGGACTTCGACTCCAGATGGGCGCGGCTGGTCGCGGCGGCCCGCCAGACACCGGCCCCGGCCGATGCGACGGCGCCGTACGGTTTCGCCGTGCGTGTCGCCGCCCGGGCGTGGACCGACGACCGCCCGACCCTGCAGGCGCTCTTCGGGCGCTTCGCGCTCCGCGCGCTCTGGGTGGCCTGCCTGCTCATGCTCGCCAGCGTGGCGGTGGACTATTTCTACCTGCGGGGCGGCAGCCAGGACGAGTACGCCAACGAGAGCCTGTATGACCCCGTGTCCGAGGTGCTGACCGCCTCATCGTGATGACCAAGCCCTGGCAGATCCTCCTCGTGCTGGTGGTGATCTTCGCCGCCGGCGGCGTCAGCGGCGGGCTGGTCGCCTACCACATCGCGCGCCACGGCGCCGTGCGCCTCCCGCCGCCGCCCGATGTCTGGGTGGCGCGGGACATCCAGCGTTTCGGCGAACGGCTGGCGCTCACGCCGGAGCAGCAGCAGAAGATCAAGCCGATCGTCCAGAGCAACGTGGAGGAGCTGACCAAGCTGCGCCGGCAGTCCATGCGCGCGACCCATGATATCCTCGAGAATCTGGAGAACCAGATCATGGCCGAGCTGACCCCGGAGCAAAAGGCCAGCTTCCAGGAATTCGTGCAGAAACGGCGCGAGGCGTGGCGCAAGATGCAGGAAATGCGGGGGACCGCCGCGCACCCCGGCCGGGAGCATCCGCCGGGCCCGCCGCCCGCGGGCGAGACCCCGCCGCCGCCGCAGCCGGCGCCGGCCGCGACCGGCACGTGATCCGGGCCCGCCGCCGGGCATTGCGGGCTTGCCGCTCGCCGGGCCCGCTGGTTTCCTGCGCCGCATGGAAGAACCGCTCGCGGGCAGGAAGATCATCCTCGGGGTCACCGGCTCCATCGCCGCCTACAAGGCCGCCGACCTGACCGGCCGCCTGGCCAGACTCGGGGCCGAGGTGTACCCGGTGATGACCGCCGCCGCGCAGAAGTTCATCACCCCGCTGACCCTCCAGACCCTCGCGCGCCAGCCCGTCGCCGCCGACCTCTGGGACGAGGGCAACGGCTGGAAGCCCGGGCACATCGAGCTGGCCGACAAGGCCGACCTCCTGCTGGTGGCGCCGGCCACGGCGGATGCGATCGCGCATTTCGCGCTCGGCCTCGCCCCGGATCTGCTCGGCTCCCTCTACCTCGTGGCGCGCTGCCCGGTGCTGATCGCCCCGGCGATGAACGGCAAGATGTGGACGCACCCGGCCACCGCGGCCCACGTCGCGACGTTGCGGGCGCGCGGGGTGGAATTCATCGGCCCGGAGGAGGGGATGCTCGCCTGCGGCTACGAGGGCATCGGGCGCCTCTGGCCGGTTGACGGCCTCGTCGACCGCGTCGTCGCGCTGCTGCGGCGTTGAGGGCGGGGAAGCCCGTCATTGGCCGGACGGTGCGGTGGTCGGTTGGTAGGAATCCGGGCCACCCGGGGTCTAAGGGGCGGTTCCGATTAATGGTGGAGAGGTCCGCGAATCTGTTCTCCCACGAATGCACACAAATTCACACGAACAAGTCACCCGGAGATGATTCGTTCCCATTCGTGTGGATTCGTGGGCGAACCGGAAATCCGCCGTCGGAAACGCGCCGGCAGCCTACAGCGCCAGGCCGTGCCGGCCGCCGAGGCGCATCAGGAGTTCCTGGCGCGTGTTCGGGTCCTTGAGGAAGACCCCGTGCATGACGTTCACCTTCATCACCGAGTGGGTGTCGCGCACCCCCCGTGCCAGGGCGCAGAGGTGCTTGCCGTCGATCAGCACCGCGACGCCGAGCGTCTCCGCGGTCTTCTCGATGAACTCGGCGATGTGGTGGGCGGTCCGTTCCTGGTTCTGCCAGCGGCGCGCGAAATAACCGGCGATGCGCGCG
>DATJUU010000002.1:0-4541 GCA_035502155.1 Opitutaceae bacterium | reverse complement strand
TCGGGCGAGACGCGGAAGACCAGCCGGCCCTGCGCCATGACGCGCATGGCGCCCCAGGCGCCCGCCAGCCCCAGGCCGAGGCCGAGCAGGAGCTGCGTGAGCCCGCGCGCCAGCACCAGCCGGGCGATGCGGCCGGCGGTCGCCCCCAGCGCCATGCGGATGCCGATCTCGCGGGTGCGCCGGGCCGTCGACTGGGCGACCACCGCGTAGATGCCGACCGACGCCATCGCGAGGCCGATCGCCGCGAAGGTGAGGAACAGCGTGCCAAAGACGCGCAGGATCCACCATTGGTGCTCCAGCGCGCCGGGCAGGGCGGCGACCTGGAACAGCGGCAGATCGGCGTCGACCTGCTGCACCGCCGCGCGCACCGGTCCGACCAGCGCCGCCGGGTCCGCGGACGTGCGCAGGAACAGCGCCATCCAGGCCCACGGTTCCTGCCGGTAGGGGATGTAGATGAGCGGCGGGGCGTCCGGATTGCGCGCGTCCTGCACGATGTCCGCGCAGACGCCGATGACGGTGATCCACGGCCCCGGGGTCGCGTCGTCGACGTAGCGGAACCGCCGTCCCACGGCCGGCTGGTCCGGCCAGTAGCGGGCGGCAAATTCGCGCGTGACCACCGCGGCTTCCCGGCCGGCCTCGCCGTCCCGCTCGTCGAAGCCGCGGCCGAGCAGGATGGGCAGGCCGATCGTGGCGAGATAGTCCGGCGTCTGCACCAGGTAGGCGGCGCGCGGCGGGCGCTTGGGATCCGGGTTGGGCCGGCCCTCGAGCTCGATGCCGTGCGTGCCGGCGCCCTCGCCCGGCAGGAAGGAGCCGGCGGCGGCGTGGCTGACGCCGGGCAGCGCGGTCAGTCCGGGCATGAGGCGGTCAAAGAACTGGCGCCGGGCGGGCGCGTCGACGTACCGTTCGCCCGGGCTGTCGGGGAGCTGGATCCGGGCGGTCAGGATCCGGTCGGCCGGGATGAACGCGTTCATCGTCTGCAGGGCGAGGAAGCTGCGGACCATGATGCCGGCGCCCGCCAGCAGCACCATGGTGAGGGCGAACTGGAGCACGACCAGCGCGGCGGTCAGGCGTCCGCCGCGGTGGCTGCCGGCCCCCGCGGTGTCGTCCTTGAGCGTCGTGTTGAGGTCGACCCGCGAGGCGCGCAGGGCGGGGATCAGGCCGAAGATCACGCCGCTCAGCACCGAGACGGCCGCGAAGTAGGCGTAGGCGCGGTAGTCCATGGTGAAGACGATCCAGTACGGCTTGCCCACGCTCTGCGGCTGCGTCGCGACATCGAAGGCGTGCACCCCGAGGGCGGACAGCCCGAGCCCGAGCAGGCCGCCGAGGCTGCTGAGCAGGATGCATTCGACCAGCAGCTGGCGCACAAGGCGCCAGCGCGAGGCCCCGAGCGCGGCGCGGAGCGAGAATTCGCGCCGGCGGGCGACCGCGCGGCTGAGCATCATGTTGGCGACGTTGGCGCAGGCGATCAGCAGCACGAACCCGACCGCTCCGAGCATGGTCAGGAACACCGTCCGGATCTGGTCGCCGTTGAAGGTGTCGCGGAAGGTGAGGACGCGGGGCCCGATGTCCTTGTCGCTGTCGGGATACTCGCGGGCGAGGCGGGCACCGATCACCGCCAGCTCCCCGTCCGCCCGGGCCACGGAGACGCCGGGCTTGAGCAGGGCGAAGAGCATCAGCCAGCGGTTGGCGCGGCGCTCCATGTCCGCGTTGGGCACCAGCGGCACCCAGACGTTCTCCACCGCCGGGAAGTGAAACCCGGCCGGCATCACGCCCACGATGGTCGCGGGCAGGCCGTTGAGCCGCACCGTCCGGCCGACGACGCCGGCGGCGCCGCCGTAGCGCTGCTGCCAGACCTCGTGGCTGATGAGCACCACCCCGGGCGCGCCCGGCTTCTCGTCCTCCGGGTTGAAGGCGCGGCCGAGCAGCGGCGGGGTGCGCACCAGGCCGAACAGGCCGGCGGAAACGCGCCCCAAGTCGTACTGTTCGGGCGGGCTGCCGTCCTCGCTGAGCACGGCTCGGGAGCTGCCGGCGGCCTCGAGCCCGTCGAAGACGCGCTGCTGGGCGCGGTAGTCGCGGAAATCGGGGAAGGAGATGCGCAGGCCCTGCTTGGGATCGGTGAGGCTCCGGGCGGTCACGGTGACCAGCCGTTCGCCGCCGGGGAGCGGCACCGGCTTGAAGAGCACGGCGTTGACCAGCGTGAAGACGGTGGTGTTGATCCCGATGCCCAGCGCGAGGGTGACGACGACGGCGAGCGAGAACCAGCGGTGGGCGGCGATCTGCCGCAGGGCGAAGCGGAGGTCGTTTTTCATGCAGGAAGAGGACGCTAGCGGGGGCGCCACCGCCGAGAACCCCGCGCCGGGGCCGGCGGTTGCAGAAAGTCACCCGCCCGCGCCGCTGGCGCCGGGCCGCTCAGCCGCCGAGCAGGCGGGCGGGCAGGAAGAGCAGGGCCCGGACCAGGGCGAAGGTCGCCGCCACGCACACGCCGACGAGACGGAAGGGCAGGGCGACCAGCCAGACGAACGGGGCCAGCACGAGGGCGAGCAGCGCCAGCGGCCAGCACACGGCCAGCAGCAGGCACCAGAGCAGGAAGACGCCGATGATTCTCATGGCGGGACACCGGGATTACCCGGGAAACTGCCTCCCGGTTGCGCGAAATCCGCGGCCGGCGTTGAATCCGGCCCGGCGCCGGTTCAAGGTGGCGTTGGCGACGCCCGGGCGCCGCCAACCCCTCCCGCCCATGAAGAAACTCCTTTTCGCCCTCGCCGTCCTCGCCGCGACGGCCCCGCTGGCCGCGCAGGAAACCCGCACGGAGAAGACCAGCCCGCCAAACCCGGCCGACGCCCGGCCGAACAGCGACGCCGTGCCCGCCGGCTACGCGGTCGACGCGAAGTTCGCGCGCGTCGTCGTGCTCCGGTTCAAGTTCGACACCGACCTGCTCGCGGGCCTGGAGCAGATGGTCCGACAGGAGAAGATCCGCAACGCCGTGATCCTCGCCGGCATCGGGTCGGTGCGCGGCTACCACTATCACGTCGTGAGCAACCGGGAATTCCCGTCGCGGGATCTGTTCATCCGCAACCCGGCGGACCCGGCCGACCTCGTGAGCATGAACGGCTATGTGATCGACGGCCGCGTCCACGCCCACGTGATGTTCGGCGGCCGGGGCGGCGCGTTCGGCGGCCACCTCGAGACAGGCACGACGGTGTTCACCTTCGCCATCGTGACCCTCGGCGTGCTCGACGACGCGGCGAATTTCGACCGCCTGGACGACAAGACCCACCGGTGACGCCGGCGCGACGCCCGGCCCACGGCTAAGCGGCCGCCCGGCGTTCGGCCAGCGCCTGCTCGATCTCGTCGACCTTCGTCTGCGTCAGCGGGTACAGCCAGAGGGCGGCGACCTTCAGGCCGGCAAACAGGCCCGGCCCGAGGGAGAAGGCCAGCGAGATGCCGAGCAGCGCCCGCGGCGTCTGGGCGACGTCGCGCACGAACCCGAACCAGTCGAGAAACAGGGGCAGGAGGACGCCGCCGACCATGGTGCCGGTCTTGAGCGCGAAGAGGGACGCCGAGTACACGAGGGCCGTCGAGCGGCGCCCGAACTTCCACTCGCCGTAGTCGGCGACGTCGGCGTACATCGCCCAGACCAGCGCCGAGGTCGGGCCCATGCAGAGGCTGCCCACGGCATTGACCGCGAGCTGGAGCCCGAAGGCGTGCGCCGGCAGGACGAAGAACGAGGCGTAGCAGAGGCCGGTGATCGCGGTGAGGACGATGGCCAGCCGGCGCTTGTCGGACCGGCGGGCCACGAAGCCGAGGGCGACGCACCCGAGCATCTGGCAGGCGCCGTTGCTCGAGAGGAAGACCGTGGCCCGGTCCATGAAGTGGAACAGGACGGGCTGGCCGTCGTCGGCCACGACGTACTTGAAGTAGAAGAGCGTGCTGGCGGAGCGCAGCACGATGAAGGTGGTGGAGAAGATGGCGGTGAGGAGCATCGTGACCCACGGCCAGTTGCGGCCGAGCTCGCGCAGCTCCCCGGCGACGTTCGTCCGCTGGCCGCGCGGCGGGGTCACGCGCTCCCGGGTGGCGGCGAAGCAGACCAGGAACATCACCACCGAGAGCGCGGCGAAGATCGCCATCGTGTGCTGGTAGCCGCGCACCTCGCTGCCGCCGCCCAGCACCGCCGCCAGGGGCTTGACCAGGGTCGAGATGAGGAACGCGCCGCCGAAGGCGCCGACGAAGCGGAAGCTCGAGGCCACGGTGCGGGTGCGCGACGACGGGCTGATCACGCCCAGCAGCGAGGAGTAGGGGACGTTGATGGCGGTGTACGCCAGCAGCATCAGGCTGTAGGTGACGTAGGCGTAGACCAGCTTGCCGGTCGCCCCGAGCGTGGGATTGGCGAAGATGAGGTAGCCGCAGACGCCGTAGGGCAGCGCGCCCCAGAGCAGGTAGGGGCGGAACTTGCCCCAGCGCGACCGGGTGCGGTCGGCGATCACCCCCATCAGCGGATCGGCGAAGGCGTCCCACAGGCGGATGACGAAGAGCATCGTCGC
>DATJUU010000001.1:0-10919 GCA_035502155.1 Opitutaceae bacterium | reverse complement strand
TTGTAGAACGCACCCCGGCCGATGCTCACCCCCGCGCAACCGGTGGCCTCGAGCATGGCCCGGGCGGCCGCCGGCGTGGTGACGTCGCCGTTGCCGATCACCGGGATCCGGTGCACCGCCGCGACGACCGCGCGGATGCCGGCGAGATTCACGCTGCCGCCGAAGCCCTGGGCCCGGGTGCGCCCGTGCACGAAGACCGCGGCGACGCCGGCGTCCTCCAGCACCCGGGCGAGGTCGGGCGCGGTGAGGTTGTCCTCGTCCCAGCCGAGGCGCATCTTGGCGGTCACCGGGATCTTCACCGCCTCGACCATGCCGCGGACGAGCGCGGCGGTCTTGTGCAGCTCGGTCATCATCGAGGCGCCGCCACCGGTGCGCACGACCTTGCGCACCGGGCAGCCCATGTTGATGTCGACCGAGGCGTAGCCGGACGATTCGAGCAGGACCGCGGCGTCGCGCATTTCTCCCGGCACGCTGCCGAAGAGCTGCACGGCGAGCGGCCGGTCGGCGGGGGACGTCTGGACGAGCTGCAGCGCCTGGCGTTTCTTCTCCAGCAGCGAGCGCGCGTTGACCAGGTCGGTCGTGGCCCAGTCGAGCCCGCCGAGCTCGCGCAGGGTCAGGCGCATGGGCAGGTTGGTGTAACCCGCCAGCGGCGAGAGGAAGAGATTGGAGGCGAGTTCGTGCGGGCCGAGGCGCATGGCGGGGGGCGCGGCCGCGTTACGCCGGCGGCGCCGGGGAGGCGGGGCGCCGGCTGAACCGCAGCAGCGGGCGGACCGTCGGCCCGGCCACGAGCACGACGGCGACCGCGATCGTCACGCCGGACGCGACGGGGAGCCGGTGATCGGCCCGCAGGTTGGCCAGATAGAGCTGCTGGTGGAGGAAGATGAAGAACGCCTCGGCGCCGCAGCCGGACGCCAGCGCCATGCCGGCGAGGCGCCGCCTCGTGTCGGCGCTCCGCTCCGGCGCCAACCAGTAAGCCTTGTGCGGCAGGTTGACGAGCCCGGCGGGCAGCACCGCGGTGAGGAAGGCGAGCGCCGTGAACACCGTGAACGTGCCGAACGTCAAGCCCAGCTCGTAGCGCAGGAAATACGGCCGGCTCATCCAGCCGTCGACCTGGCCGGCGATGTTGAAATGCGTGGCGACCAGCGCGGGCAGCTGGAACTGCAGCCACATCGCCTGCACCACCGAGAGCACGGCGAGCGCGGCGAGCAGGAGGAGCCGGGGGTATTTCATCGGGGAGCGCGTCAGGCCGGCCGCGCGGCCAGCGCCTGCTTCATCCGCGCCAGGGCCTCGGCCAGCTGGGCGCGCGGGCAGCCGAAATTGAGCCGCACGTAAGTCCCGGGCGCCGCGCCGAAATAACGGCCGGCCGACAGGCCGACGCCGTGGGCCTCGAAATGCGCGACCGGGTCCTGGAGCCCGAGCGCCGCGACGTTGAGCCAGGCGAGGTAGGTGGCCTCGATCGGCGCCTCGAGGCTCACCCCTGGCAGCTCGCGGGCGACGAAATCGGCGAGGAAGTCGCGGTTGCCCCGCAGGTAGGCGAGCAGCGCCTGCCGCCACGGCTCGCCGTCGCGGTAGGCGGCGGCGCAGGCGGTGTAGCCGAGGCCGTTGACCTCCGCCACGATGCCCGCGGTGGCGGCCTCGAAGCGGCGGCGCAGCCCGGCGTCCGGGATGATCGCGAGCGACGTGCCGAGGCCGGGCAGGTTGTAGGTCTTGCTCGGCGCCATCAGCGTGATCGTGCGGCGGGCGAGGTCGTCGTCGAGCGCGGCGGCGGGGACGTGCGGCAGCGCGTCGAGGATCAGGTCGCAGTGAATCTCGTCCGCGCAGAGCACGAGCCGGTGGCGCCGGCAGAATTCGGCGAGGCGCGCCAGCTCCTCGCGGCGGAAGACCCGGGCCACGGGATTGTGCGGGTTGCAGAGGAAGAACAGCCTCGTCTGCGGAGTGACGGCGCGCTCCAGCGCGTCCCAGTCGACCTCCCAGCGGCGGGCCGCGGCGTCGAGCGCGAGCGGGACGGTGATGACCGCGCGGCCCTGGTGCGCCGGGGCGGTCATGAACGGCGGGTAGACCGGGGTCGTGCACAGGACCGCCTCGCCGGGTGCGGCGCAGGCGCGCGCGGTGACGTTGAGCCCGACCACCAACCCGGGCAGCCACACCAGCCAGGCCGGGTCAACGCGCCAGCCATAGCGCGCCGCGAAGGTCCCCACGACCGCTTCGACCTGGGCCGGGGTCGGCCGGGCGTAGCCGAACACGCCGTGGGCGACGCGTTCCTGCAGCGCGGCAATGATCTCGGGTGCGGTGCGGAAATCCATGTCCGCCACCCACAGCGGCAGGATGTCCCGGCCGGCGTATTTCTGCCACTTCTGGGAGTCGGTGCCGCGTCGCTCGATGGGGGTGTCGAAGTCGTAGGTCATGCCGTGGAGCCCGGGAGCGTAAGCACAGTTCGTGGCGGAAGAACACGGATTTTTCAGGGCGGGCGCCCCGGGGCGGGACGATTTTGCCCGGCCGGGCGACCCACCGCGGGCAAGCCTGACCCGGTGCGCCCGGGCGGGCGGAATTAAGTTCCGTGGCCAGCGGCACTTGGCGGGCGGCCCGGGCGGCACTGCGCCAGCTTTATTCCGGGCAGTCAGTCACTCACTCAATCAATAGCCACAGGAGAAAACATCATGCGCAGTCTCATTCGCTACACCAACCCGCGCAGCAGCCTGCTGCCGTCATTCGGTTTCTCGACCCCCGTGCCCTGGACGGGCCTCGAGAACGACATCGACCGCTGGTTTGAGTCCACGCTGTCGGACTTCCTCTCGCCGGCGTGGGAGAACCGGTTCCCGGTCGATCTCTACGAGGACAAGGAGCACACCTACGTCCGCGCCGACCTCCCGGGGGTCAGCCGCCAGGACATCAACGTCGAGATGGTCAACGGCTACCTCACGATCAGCGCGACCCGCAAGACGAAGGGCCCGGAGGGCGAGGAGTCCTTCGCGCTCAGCCGCTCGGTGGCCATCCCCGAGGACGTGCACGCCGACCAGGTGAGCGCGGCCTACGAGAACGGCGTCCTCACTGTGACGCTGCCGAAGAAGGAGGAGGCCAAGCCGCGCAAGATCACCGTCGAGGTGAAATAACGCGGTCCCCGGAACCCTGAACCCAGAACTCAAAACCCTGAACTGAAACCGGAGGTTTCATCATGTCCCGTCTGCAGAATCTTGTTCCCCCGTTCGCCCGCCGGTCCGCGGCGCGCGACGCCAGCGAAGCCACGGTCCGCCCGTGGTACGAAATCAAGGAGACGCCGGACGCCTGGGGCCTGACGGCGTACCTGCCCGGCGTGGCCAAGGACGGCCTCGAGATCACCGCCGAGGAAGGCGTGATCACCGTCCGCGGCCGCCGCCAGTGGAAGGCGCCCGCCGGCTGGACGGCGCTGTACCGCGAATCGCCGGAGTCGGCCTACGAACTCGCGCTCACCCACGACAACACGATCGACGTGGAAAAAATCCACGCCGAGCTGGTCGACGGCGTGCTGCGCGCCTCGCTGCCGAAGGCCGAGGCGATCAAGCCGCGAAAGATCGCGGTGAGCTGAATCCGGCCGTCGCCGGGCGTGGCGGAATCCAGCGGGGCGCAGCGAAGTTGCGCCCCTTTTCTTACCGGAAATCCAGCAGCTCGATGTCGAACACCAGCGACGCCTTGGGCGGAATCACCGGCGGGCGGCCCGCAGCGCCGTAGGCCAGCCACCACGGGATCACGACCGTGCGCTTTTCGCCGCGCTTCATGTCGAGCACCGTCGCGTCCCAGCCCTTGATCACCCTGCCGACACCCACGGGGAAGCTGAACGCCTCGCCGCGGTCGTAGCTGCTGTCGAATTTCTTGCCGTCGAGCAGGAGCCGGCCCTCGTACTGGACCGTGGCCGTCTGGCCGGGCCGGGGCTTGGCCTCGCCGGTGCCCGGGGTGCGGATGAGGTAGCGCAGGCCCGACGGCAGGACCACCGCGGTCGTGAACCCGCGGTCGAGGACCGCGGCCTCGGCGGTGCTGAACTGCGGGTTCTGGGCCGTGTCGAGGCTTTCGCGCATGTACTTGCTCATCGGCTCGCCGGGGTTCTTGCGCGCGAGCAGGCCCGAGCGCACGACCAGCGCCAGGGTCAGCAGCAGGGCGCCGAGCAGCAGGAGGACGAAGATGTTTCGCATGGGGAGAGAGATAGCCGGGTTTCGGTGCGAATAAACCCGAAACGCCGGATTCGTTTTTACCACGGATTGCACGGATGGGCACGGATCGATCTCAAGCGAAGGCAACGAAGGCGCCCGCGGCTTCTTCTTCGTTCCTTTTCCAATCGCTGGAGAAACAAGAAGGATCCGCGGGATCCGTGTGGATCCGTGTAATCCGTGGTGAAGAAGACTCACCCACCGAGGCGGTGCCGGACGGCGGCGCTGTCGAGGCCGTCAATCCGGACGACCTTGTGCCGCGAGCGCCCGCCCCGCACGAGCGCGACGGCGCGCCGCGGCAGGCCGAGGCGGTCCGCGAGAAGATCCGTGAGCGCCTCGTTGGCGCGGCCCTCGAGGGCCGGGGCCCGCACCTTCACCTTGAGCGCCGCGCCCAGCCAGCCGGCGATTTCATCCCGCGGCGCATTGGGGATGACCTTCAGCTCGAGCGTGCAGGAGTCGGGCATGGTCCGGCGGCGGGACCAGTCAGGCACGCGGCCTGGCGCCATGCGAGGCCGGATTGCCACGCCTTGGAGGTCAGGGGTCAGAACGCTGAACCCTAAACCCTGAACGCTGAACCCGGCGGCGCCTCGGCCGGCGCCGCCAGCGCCTCGGCGAGCGTCGCGATGATGTCGTCCACCGGCTCCGCGCCGATGGAGAAACGGATGAGCTCGGGGTCGATGCCGCTCGCGGCCAGCTCGGCCCGGCCGGCGGCGCTGGTGACCAGGTCGTAGTGGGCGATGTAGATGAAGGGCGAGATCAGCGAGTTCTTCATGCCGAAGCTCGGCCCCTTCGGCAGGCGCACCGCGTCGTAGAACGGCGCCAGCGGCGTCTTGAGGGTGAAGCTGAGCATGCCCCCCACGGCGTCCGGCGCGCGCGCGATGCGCCGGTAGTTGGCCCGAGACTCCGGCGCGAGCGGCCAGTAGACCCGTTTCACCTTGGGGTGGGACTCGAGAAACGCGGCGATCCGCGGCGTGGCGGCGTTCAGCCGGGCCACCAGCGGCTCCCAGTCGCCGATCTGCGCGGCCAGCCGCGCCAGGTCGCGTGGATAAACCGGCTCCAGCTCCTGCGCGATGCGGCCCCGGAGCACGGCGGCGTCCGGGCCGGCGGGGTTGACGGCGACGAGGCCGGCGATGACGTCGCCGTCGCTGGCGGCGAATTTCGTCAGGCTGTTGACGAGGACGTCGCCATGGCCCAGCACGTCGACGCAGAACGGCGAGACGATGCTCGGATCGAGCACCAGCATGGCGCCGGTGCGGCGGGCGAGGGCGGCGATGGCCGGCACGTCGGGCGTCTGGATCAGCGGGTTGGTCGGTGTCTCGATGAAGATGCCGGCGATCCGGTCGCCGCGCTCGGCACCCAGCCGCTCGAGCGCCCCGAGGTCGAAGACGTCGGGGAGATGGACATAGTCGCGCGCCGGGTCCGGGGTGAACCGCTGCAGCAGCGCGATGGTGTCGCGGTAGAGCCAGCCGAGCTGGACCCAGATGGTGCGGCCGCGCGCGGCCTGCAGGGCGCTGACGGCGCGGAAGGCGGCGTGGATCGCGTTCATGCCGGTGCCGGCGGGCAGCAGGTCGGCGTCGCCGGCGCCCGGCAGGGCGCGGCGCAGCACGCGGCGGATCTCGGCCAGCGCGTCGCCGGCGAAGAGCGCCTCGGGCGCGGCGGCGGGCCGCGCGCCCCGCTGCACGAGCGCATCCTCGGCCGCGCGCGAACTCAGGAACATGCCGGTGTGCTGGAGATACATCTTGGCCGCCGCGGCGAGCTCCGGGTTGTCCGGATGGGTGACACCGTGGAGCCGGTCCTCGGCAAAGGGCGCGATCACCGCGCCGCGACCGGCGGCGCCGGCGGCCAGATGGGCGGCGAGCTGGGCCGCGCTGCGCTCCGAACTGGTGAGCCACAGGGTGCGCCCGGCAAGGCGGTGCCGGCGGGCCAGCAGGTCGGTCAGTTCCCGCAGGCACGGGTGCAGCACGAAGCGCGGATAGCCGAGCGTCATCTGCCGCGTGATGACAGGATCCTTTTCCTCGTAGCCGATGAGGTCGCGCAGGGTCGGGAGGCTGCAGGACACGGCGTGCGGCCGGTCGGGGATGCGGTGCCCCAGCGGCAGGTGGTGAAAGACGGACATGCGCGCGGCCAGCAGACCGGGTTCACGGTGGCGAGGCAATCCCAAGGTTGAAAGTATGACACGGAAGGGTGATGAGTACGGGGCGCATGAAACTCATCTCTTGGAACGTCAACGGCCTGCGGTCGGTGCTGCGGAAGGGGTTGCGGGAGACGATGGAGGCGGCGAAAGCCGACGTCTTCTGCCTGCAGGAGATCAAGTGCCACCCGGGCGACGTGCAGGACGAGCGCTGGCCGCTGGACTACGCGCCGGTCTGGAACCCGGCCCAGAAACGCGGCTACGCCGGCACGGCAATGTTCCTGCGCCGGAAACCGCTGCGGGTGACCTACGGCCTCGGCGCCGCCGCCCACGACACCGAGGGGCGCGTGATCGCGGCCGAGTTTCCCGACTGGTGGCTGGTCACGGTCTACACGCCCAACTCCCAGCGCGGCCTCACGCGGCTCAAGTACCGCGTGCAGGAGTGGGACCCGGCGTTCCTCCGGTTCCTCCGGAAGCTGGAGAAGACCAAGCCGGTGGTGTTCTGCGGCGACCTCAACGTCGCCCATACCGAGCTCGATCTCACCAACCCCAAGACCAACCGGCGCAACGCCGGCTTCACCGACGAGGAGCGGCAGAGTTTCAGCGGGCTGCTGGCGGCCGGGTTTCTCGACACCTTCCGCGAATTCGAAAAGAACGGCGGCCACTACACGTGGTGGAGCCAGATGTCCGACTGCCGGGCGCGCAACATCGGGTGGCGCGTCGACTACTTCGTCATCTCGGCGGCGCTGCGCCCGCGGCTGCAGCGGGCCTGGATCGCGCCCGAGATCGCCGGCAGCGACCACTGCCCGGTCGGCATCGAGATCGACTGACGGCCCCCGCCGCCCCAAGCTGTGCGCTCCCCCCCGGCCGTGAACGAAATCAAGGAGCTCATGCTGCGCGAGCCCCGGCTGACCCTGGCCGTGGCGGAAAGCCTCACCTGCGGGCACCTGCAGGCGGCGGTCGGGGCCATCTCCGGCGCCTCGGAGTTCTTCCTCGGCGGGCTCACGGCCTACACCCTCGCGCAAAAGGTGCGGCACCTCGGCGTCGAGCGCGCGGCCGCGGAGCCGGTGAACTCGGTCTCGGCGGAGATCGCGGAGCAGATGGCGCGCGGGGCGTGCGCCGCCTTCGGCAGCGACCTGGCGCTGGCCACCACCGGCTACGCGGAGCCGGCGCCGGAGCGCGGCGTCACCGCTCCGGTGGCGTTCTGGGCGCTGGCGCACCGCCGGCCCGACAACACGCTGGTGCTGCGCCACGGCCGCGTCGAACGGCCCGGTGCGGCGCGCACCGCCATGCAGGCCGCGGTGGCGGCCGCGGCCCTGGCGGCGCTGGTCGACTACCTGCGTGCGCTCCGCGGGGCGCGCTGAGCGGCGGACACAGAAAGGCCCCCGGGGCGTCGCCACCGGGGGCCGGGAAAACGTCGCCCGAACGGCGCGCCTACTGGGCGAGCCGCTGCACGTAGTTCATCAATTCCTGCGCCTCGGGCTGCGGTTGCACCCAGTCGCTGTAGAGCATCTCCGGGACGCCGTAGCGGGTCTGGTAGAACTGCTGCGTGGCCTCGACCAGCGGGGACATCGTGCCGGTCTTGACCGTGGCGCCGGCGTAGAAGCCGTTGACGTTGGTGTAGACCAGCACCTGGGCGTTGAACTCCGGCGTCGAGCGCTCGGCCTCGGCGGCGTGGGGGCCGGCGACGGCCTTGGCGTCCATGCCGAACTTGAAACGGGTCTGAAAGAGCAGCCGCGTCGCGGACTCGTCCATCAGGACGTAGACCGTCTCGACGGTCTTGCCGCCCGCCTGCAGGCCGAGGCTGAGCTCGCCGGCCTTGATGAACACCGGCAGGCTCCACTGGCCGCCGGGCTTGCGCACCAGCGCCACGCCCCAGCCGTCCTTCACGCCGACGAGGAACCCGACCTGCACCTGGTTGACGATGACGAGGCCCTTGGCGCGATGGAGCACGTCCGCCGGGATGGCGGAGGAGGGATAAAGCTGCATGCTTTGGAGAATCGCCTCGCAGGTCTGCAGGCGGGAGACGTAATCGGCGCGCTTGAAGTCGGCGGCCCCGGCGGCGGTGGCCAGCGAGAGCACGGCGGCGAGCAGCAGGATTCTTTTCATGGGAGAATGGATGCGACGGGGGCGGAGAGGTTCCCGGAGATTGGATGCGGACGGAAAACTTCTATGCCACGGACGGCGCCGAATGAAAAGAGCAGAGTAACCCCCGGCCGGACAGCAAAATATCGCGGCCGCCCGGCGGGTCAGTCCAGCCCCCGCGCCTCGAGGTCGGACTCATCCCAGCCGAGGTAGTGGCCCAGCTCGTGGAGGTAGGTGAGGCGCACCTCCTCGCGGTACACCTCGACGTCCTCCTCGGCGTAGTCCCAGAGATTCGTAAGAAAGAGCAGGATCTGCGGCGGGACGGAGTCGGTCGCGCCCGGCTCGGCGTCGTGGGAGGGGCCGACGAACAGGCCGAGGATGTCGGGCTCGAGGCCATCGGCGGTCAGGTCGGCGCCGGGCGTCGCTTCGAAGCACACGGGCACGCGCCGGGCCGGCTCGCGCACCGCGACGGGCAGCCGGCGCTGGGTGGCGGCGACGACCTCCTCGGCGAGGGCGGTGAGGCGGCTGAATTTCATCGCGGGGCGGACGAGGTCAAGTCTGGGGCAGCTCCCGCGACAGGTCGAATCGCTCCCAGCGTCCGCCCAGCCACCAGATCACGGCGGCGAGTTCGCCGGCGAGGGTGACGCTGGCGGCGATGGCGGCGGCCCCGATGGCGACACTCCACACTCCCGCCAGCCACCGCACCAGGAGGAGGGGGATCGCGGCGGTCAGGGCGGCGGGCAGCAGGGCGACCAGCAGCACCACCAGATAGCCGCCAAAGAAGATCAGCCGTTGCCCCATCGCCTCCATCCCGCGCGGCTGATTCAGCGTCTGGACCCAATCGGGAAAGAAGAGCGCGGCGGCGAACGGGACGGCGGTCATCAAGCCCGCCACCGGCGGCACGAGCAGGGCGATCCCCACGGCCCCGAAGCCGCTCACCAACGCGGTGCCGGCGAGGTGGCGGGTAAGCGCGCCGGTCGCGGTCGCGAACAGGGCCAGGAGGAGCCATTCGGCGGCCGTGATCATTGCGATCGGGGCCGTCATTTCGCCCAGCAGCACCTGCCAGCCGCGCAGCGGCAGCGTCTTGATCACGTCGAGCCGCTCGAACAGCAGGTGGACGTGGCGACGCAGCAGCATCGGCAGGGCAAAGAGCATCCAGATGCTGGCGGTCGCGGTCAGACCCTGCACCGCGGCCAGCCAGGGCCGGTACGCGGGGCTAGCGCCCAGCGCGGCCACCCCGGCGAGGAGGGCGGCGGCCAGCAGCAGCCAGTTGCGCGGGTAAAACCAGGGGCCGGCCGAGATCAGGTTGCGCCAGAGGAAGGCCGGGGCCGACGGGCCGGCCGGGCGGAGGGGGAAGGGATCGCGGCGGCGCCGGGTCGGCCGGCCCAATCCGCGCCAGCCGCCGGCGCGGAGCGCGGTCAGCCGCTCGGCGCGCCGGCGGGACAGGTCGATCGAGGCCTCCTCGAACGCGACCTCGGCCCGCAGCACCCACACGTAATGCGCGGCCAGCATCAGCAGCGCCGGCCCGAGGGTGCGGAGGAATTCCGCGCCGTCGGCCGCGAAAAAGGGCCCGAGCACCCAGTGGAACGGCGCCAGCAGCCACGGGAGGGGCGGCGTGGCGGCGACGGCGCGGACATAGGCCGTGAAGACGGAGAGATGGCGCGGATCGAGGGGCGGCGGGGGCGGCACGTGGCCGCGCACCCACCACCAGGCGGCGGCGGCGACCGCCACCACCGCACCGCCGAACAGGATCCGGCGCAGGCCGGGGCGGAAGCCGAGGTCGAGCAGCCGCTGCCGGGTGAATGAGGCGGCGATGCTGTGCAGCTCGATCGTCGAAAGCAGGATCCACCAGCCGGCGGCGTGCATCCAGCCGCTGCCGCCGAGCAGGCTGAAGCGGGTGGACAACACCGCGAGCAGCACCGCCGAGAACAGGATCCGCAGCTGCGACTTCAGCAGCTTGAAATGGACGAGGGCGCGGCGGGCGACGGGCGCGGCGAAGAGGAACGACACCTCGGCCTCGGTGAAGGCGAGCGCGGCGGGCTCGACGGAGAAGATCCAGGCGTAGGCGAGGCGTCCGAACATGATCGCGACCACGAAGCCGAGCGTGATCAGCAGGCCCAGCTCCGCCCCGCCCGCGACCGCCGCGGCATCGCGGCCGTGGTAGCCGCCGAAGGCGGCCCGGCGGAAGAAAAAAAAGTAGAAGTAGGCGGCGCCGACGATCAGCCCGAGCAGGTAGCGCGGCTCCCGCAGGCGGCGCAGGCGCTGGCGCACCGCGTTCCGCAGCGACTCGAGCTGAAGGTAGACGAGGGCGCCGTTCATGGCGGCGGCAGCACCGGCGGCACCGGGGACGCCGTCTCGGTCGCCTTGAAGAACACGTCCTCCAGGCTCGCGTCCGGATGCTCGGCGAAGCGCCGGCGCACCTCGGCCAGCGAGCCGGCCGCGAGCTTCTCGCCCTGCTTGAGGATCAGCACGTGGGTGCAGACCTCCTCGAGCATGCTCAGCAGGTGCGAACTGAGGATGACGGC